>JAFDWT010000019.1:0-48090 GCA_018268335.1 Armatimonadota bacterium
GAAACGACCTCCCCCATCTCCGGATGGGGGAGGTCGGTGAGCTCCGGCGAACCGGGTGGGGGAATCTACAGCACGCCTTTCGGCGGCGTCACAGTCATCTCGTCCACGACGCGATCGGCGGGCAGGCGCACAAGCTCCCGCACGACCTGGCCCACTGCTTGAGCGGTCAGCATGTCCTCGCGCGGTGGCGAGCCCCTTTGGCTGTCCCAGAGCGGCGTGTCGGTCGCTCCTGGGAAAAGCGAAGTCACCCGCAGTCCTTGCCGGCGATAGCTGGCCGAAAGCGATTTGCCAAAGGCATAGGCCCCGGCCTTGCTGGCCGAATACGCCTCGGCGTACGGGAACGCCACGTGCACGGCGACGCTCAAGACGTTGACGACTTGGCCGCGTCCCGCCGCGAGCATCTGGGGCAGAAGGGCATGGGTGACCGAGACCAGGCCAAGGAGGTTGACCTGAATCTGCCGCAAATGGTCTTCGACTGGCGTCTCGTGCAGCGGGCCGAAGTGGGCCACTCCAGCCACGTTAACCAAAACAAGTTCACCGTGGCCCAGCGCGGCGATGTGGTCGGCGACCCGAGGACCGGTCGCTGGATCGGCCAGATCCAGCGCGGCGGCATCGGCCGACCTGGCTCCAGCATCGAGACAGTCTTGCGCCAGTTCGACTAACCTGTCCAGCCGTCGGGCGACGAGGACGAGGGCATGGCCGTCTTTGGCCAACGCCAGCGACGTCTCGCGGCCGATGCCGCCGCTCGCACCGGTCACCACAATCCGCTTACTCATCCGCATTCACCTCAAAAGCGTTGCGGGCCGTCTCGTACAAGACGACTTTGGACAGCTTGGCGGGCACTTTGTCTTTGAGGCGGTCGAAGATGGCGGCGGCGACGTTCTCGCTGGTTGTCGGTCTGCCGTGCAACTCCTCGATCTCCATGTCGAGGTTGCGATGATCATAGCGGTCGAGCACCTCGGTCTGGACGGCCTCATCGAGGTCTTCTAGGCGGCAGAGCATCCCCGACACCGGATCGGCACTTCCGCTGACGCTGACCTCCAGGACGTAGTTATGCCCGTGTCCAGCCGGGTTGTGGCACTTGCCGTAGAGGTCGAGGTTTTCCGCGTCAGAAAGTGCGTCCGTGTGCAACCGGTGGGCCGCCGCGAACTCGTAGGTGCGGGTGATCGTGAGCATGTTTCCTGGTGCGTTCCATTCAGCGCGGAGGCTTTCGGTCTCGTCTAGCCGAAGTCCGACTAGCTTGGCCCTGTCGGGCAATTCAGTGAGGATCGACCTCAAATAGGCGAGTAGGTTCTCAAGACTGGGGGCGGTGTGGCGAAAAGCTTCGACTTCGTCGTTCAGGCTGCGCTGGTCCAAGACTCGGACGACCCGCTCTTGGAGCACGTCGTCGATCCGCTTGATATTGACCACCATGCCGGTGACAGGATCGACCTGGCCCTGCGCCTTGACCCACAGGACATAGTTGTGGCCGTGGTTATAGGGTGACGCCCATTTGCCAAAGACTTCGCGGTTTTGCTCCGGGCTCAGGTCGTCTCGCCAGTACCGGTGGCCCGCCGAAAACACCGCCCGCCGGGACATCGTCACTTCGCACTCTGGCACTAGGCCTCCTCCTGGAACGGTGCAGCCAACGCAGCCGGAGCCGCAACCCCGCGGCCCGCACATACCAATACGACTAGAGCGAGAACATAGGGCAGTGCCCGCCAGGCCTGTGGGGGCAGAGCCGGGTTCTGCGCCCAGACACTGAACTGCGCCCAGTCGGCGGCACCGACGAACAACGTCGCGACCGCGACCCAAACTGGCCGCCAACGGCCAAATGTCACCATCGCCAAGGCGATGAAGCCGCGACCCGCCGTCATGTTCTCAGCGAAGGAGCCGGAGATTCCCAAGCTGAGATAAGCACCAGCAGCACCGGCGGCAATTGCTCCGGCTAGGGCGGCTATCAGCCTGATCTTGGTGACTGAGAAACCGGCGGCTTGGGCGGCGGACGGATATTCGCCGCAAGCCCGCAGCGCCAGTCCGAACTTTGTCTTGGCCAAAACCCATGCGCCGGCCGCCGCCGCCAGCAGGCCACCAATCAAAACGAGGTCGAGCCCTCCGGCGAACTTTGGCAATGTCGGCACACTCAACAGCTTGCCCGAGGTGCCGAACTGCAATCGGAAAAGAGCGCTGGTGAGGCCCATGGCGAGCAGGTTGACCGCCGTGCCTGCGACAACCTGGTCAGCGGCCAGTTTGAGGGTGAACAAGGCCTGCACCAACCCCAAAGCCGCTCCGGCCACCATGCCCGCTCCAAAGCCGAGCCAGGGGTTGCCACTGGCACCGCTGGCGATCACGGCCGCATACGAGCCCGCCAGCATCATGCCCTCCAGGCCGACATTGAGCACACCGGCCTTTTGGCCGATGGTCTCGCCGGTGGCGGCCAATCCAATCGGCGCGGCGAAGCGCAGGATGTCGACGACTTCGGTCATGCTGGCTCCTCGACCGGTCGCCGGATCCGTTGCATCAACTTGCCCAAGCCGAGAAAAGCCAGGACGGCAGTGGCCTGGACCACGGGGACCACGGTGTTGCCAATCGGCGTGTAGCGTGTCAGGTTCTCTGTGCCGGCGAACAGTGCACCGAAGTACAAGGCGCTTACCCCTACCCAAAGGGGTTCCAGTCCACCCAAGAGGGCGACCGGGATGGCGAGGAAGCCCCAGTTTTGCGAAAACCCGTCACTGAGACGACCAGTGACGCCGCTGAACTCGACCGCACCAGCCAATCCGCACAGACCACCTGAGATGGCCATGGCCAGAAATTGGGACTTCGAGACCGGGAGCCGCTCAGTCCTGGCCAGACGCGGATTGGCACCGACGATCCGAAGCACCAACCCTTGTCGTGTGTACGCGACAAAAACCCAAACGGCAACAACTGCGACCAGGGCGACAAACACCCCGGTGTGCAGACTCGTCCCCCTCACCAACTGCAACAGCATCGCGCTGTTCGGCAATGCCGCTGTCATCGGCCGGGCGTGGGTCGGTTCCTGCAGAGGGCCACGGACAGTGAAGGCCACGAGTTCGACGGCAATGAAATTGAGGAGGATCGTCGACACGACAAGCTGGACACCTCGCTTTAACCATGCCCAGGTCGCCAGCGAGGCCCAAGCGGCGCCACCTGCAACACCGCCTAATAGGAGCACTGGTGCCCACAGAGCGGGCGATGCACCGCCCAAGCCGGCTGCACAGGCGGCGGCGGCCAGTGCGCCGACCAGGTACTGCCCTTCGCCGCCGATATTGTAGGTTCCCGCCCGCCACGCCACCGCGACGCCGAGAGCCGTCAGGCAGAGCGGCGTGGCCCGAGTCAAGGTCGTCGGCCAGCCATAGGCCGGGTCAAACGCCCCTTGCGCCACAAGCGCTAATGACTTGCCGACATCAAGGCCAAAGGCGGCGAATGTCAAGGCGAGGATTAGGACCATGCCGATGGACGACAATACGAATCTCATACTGTCGCCCCTCCCATGGTCTGCGTGAACGTGCCGCCCGACATGTATGTCTTGCGGTCGGACAGCAAGTCGAGTTCGTCGAGGTCGGTCGTGAAGAGGACTACCGCCGCGCCGTTGGCGGCGGCATGTTTGATAACTGAGTGGACAAAGTCGGTCGCCCTCACGTCCAGCCCGCGAGTCGGGTTCATGACGACTAACAGTTCGGGATTCTGGTTGAGCACCCGACTGACGACCACCTTTTGCTGGTTGCCGCCGCTCAGTCCTCCGACGCGGTCGCGGACATCTGCGACTTTGATGCTGAACTCCGATACCAGGTTTTGGGCGCTCGCCCGCAACCGGGCTGGCACCATGAACGGGCCGAAGCGTAGACCATGGTCATCCATCATGCCGACAGCGAGGTTTTCTTGAACCGACAGATCCAAGGCAAGGCCGTCGCCGCGGCGGTCTTGGGGCACGAACCCGGTCTTGTCCGGTCGCCTGACTTGGCCCTCGGAGACGGGCCGGACTCCAGCCAGGGCCTCGGCAAGCTCCAACTGACCGTTGCCGTCCACGCCGCCGATCCCAAACACCTCGCCGGCATGACACTCCAGACCTATCCCATCCACTGCCACCGAGCCTCGGTCGCCAAGAACAGTGACGGCAGTAGCCTCCAAGACGACCTCGCCGCCGCCGTGCGACTCGGCAAGCTGGAGTGGGTCGCGCCCGCCGACCATCCAGGTTTCCAGTTGGGCAGCGTCAACATCGGCGGCGGCCGCCTCGGCCACTTTGCGACCTTGCCGCAAGACGACGACCCTGTCAGCTACTGACAGGACCTCACTGAGCTTGTGCGCGATCAGGATGACCGTGCGGCCCTCGCCAGCTAGTTGCCTCAGCACACGAAAGAGGTCAGCAATCTCTGCCGGGGACAAGACCGCGGTGGGTTCGTCTAGGATCAACACTTGGGAATCCAGGGCCAATACCTTGAGGATCTCGATGCGCTGCTGGACCCCGACGGGCATACGCCCGGCTTTTGTGTCCAGAGGGAGTTCCCAGCCCAGCTTTTTAGCCCAAGTCTGCGCTGTCCGGGACAGCTCGTCAGGGTGGAGGACTCCTCTCGTGTTGCCCATCGTCGCCAGAGCGATGTTCTCGCGGGCAGTGAACTCAGGGACGAGCATGAAGTGTTGGTGGACCAAGTGGATTCCAAGTTCTCGAGCTCGTTGCGGTGAACCTAGTGGCATAGGCGAATCGCCCAGGGACACCGATCCTGAATCTGGCCGCATAAAGCCGGCAAGGACAGACATCAGGGTCGACTTTCCGGCACCGTTCTCACCTAAGACGGCGTGAACTTGGCCAGATTCGAAGGCCACGTCCACGTCAACCAAGGCACGAACCGGCCCGAACGCCTTGCTGACGCCCCGCGCTTCCAATTGTCCGGCCCCGGATTGAGCCACTTCAGAAGGAATCCATCGGCACTTTGAGCGCTTTGTTGATGATCGAAAGGGAGGCGATGTCGATCTTCTTGCGGATGTCCGGAGAGACTTTGTCGGCCAGCTTGGGGTTGAAGGTGAACATGATCGCACCTTCGGTCATGCCCGCCGTCGTGATCTCGCCGCGATATGTCCCCGCCTGGACGCGCTTGGCCAGTTCGATGAACGCCGGCTTAGCGACGATCACCGCCGAAGCCAGGACGACGCCGCTGGGGTTGTCATTCTGGTTCAAATTCGCGCCAAAGGCGAGCACACCCTTTTCTTTGCAGGCATCAAAAACGCCCTGGGCAGCGGCGTTTGCCTGGTGGATCACCAGGTCGGCTCCTTGGTCGATGGCCGCCAGAGTCGCTTGCTTGGCCTTGGCGACGTCCTGGCCGTCCATGGTGAACTTCTCGATGACTTCGATGTCCGGATTGACCGACTTGGCTCCGGCCGCGAACGCCTTGAACGTCGACCGGATGGAGGGGACGTCGGGACCGCCGATCATAGCGACCTTGTGGGTCTTCGATAGCTCTCCAGCAGTGATGCCCGCCAAGTAGAAACCCTCTTCCAGAGCGAATCTGAACGCGCCCACGTTGGCGGCTGTCTTGCCGCCGGAGCTGCTAACAAATACAGTGTTCGGAAACTCTTTGGCGACGTCGATCGCCGGCTCGTTGTATTCAAACCCATGGCCAAAGACGAGGTTGTAGCCTTTCTGCGCATAGGAACGCATGGAGTCTTTGATCTGGGCGTCTTTCGCTTCCTGGTTGCCCACCTCCGCCTTCAGGTCGGATTCGATGGCCTTCAGGCCGTCGTAAGCTAGGGCGCTCCAGCCGGAGTCGCTGACCGGTCCCGGGGTCAGCAGGGCCACTTTGAGGGTCGTTTTGACTGGTGCCGGCTTAGCCGGCTCAGCCCCCTTGTTGTCGGCCACAGGGGCCTGTGAACCGCCAGAACAACCTACGACAGTGAGCGCTAAAGCGACGAGCGGCAGCCAGACACGGGTCATCTCACGTGCATTCTACGTCGTGGACGGCCAAGGCGCGCCACGGCCTGCCCAAAGCATAGCCGCAAGGGGTGGTAATTTCTTGTCTACGTGATCGGTGAGGATCCATCGCCAGGGACCATCACGGCGCGCCAGGTCTGGAGCCTTTACGCCCCTCTTGCCGCGTCATGGTTCTTCATGTCGGTCGAGGCACCGGTATCCAACTTCATCCTCTCGCTGCACGCAGACCCGACGCTGGCCACCGCCGCCTTCCTCCCCATGATGGCGATGTGCATGTTCATCGAGAGCCCGGTGATCGACCTCTTGACAACATCTACGACGCTGGGCGCGAGGCGGTCGGCCTATCCAGTATTGCGGCGTTACGCTCAGTTGGCGTGTCTTTGGGTGACGCTGGTCCATGCCTTGGTGGTCTTCACGCCGCTGTACGACTTGTTGGCGCTACGCGCCCTTAACTTGCAGCCGGATGTGGCAAGAACGGCCCACGGGCCGCTCATGATCATGACGTGCTGGGCCGGGTTTGTCGGCTGGCGCCGCTACCTGCAGGGCCTGATGATCCGCAATGGCGAGACCCGTAAGATCGGCGTCGGCACGTTCCTGCGCATGTCGACCGTGGTAGTCAGCGGCCTGATTCTCACCAAGTCGACGCACCTGCCGGGGCTCGTCATTGTCGCCATTGGCCTATTGGCCAGTGTGGTGGCCGAGAGCCTCTACATCCACTGGGCCAGCCGGCCGACGGTCGCTCTGTATTTACGGACGGGTCACGAGGACGACGACGGCTCGATCACCTTAGCCTCTGTTTTCAAGTTCCATTTGCCCCTTGTCGGCACGATGCTCATCGTCATGAGTTTGACCATGGTGGTGACGGCCGCCCTCGGCAAGGGACTAGACTCCGTTGTTTCTTTAGCGGCCTGGCAGTTGGCCAGCTCGTCGGTGTGGCTTTTCCGGACGATCACCTTTGCCCTGCCCGAGGTGATCATCAGCAAGTTTGAGGGCGGCAAGAACGCTCAGTTCTTCTTCCGGTTCAGCACTTTGGTCGGTGGTGCTTGTTCTGCCGTGATGGCGGTAGCCGTCTTGTTCGGGATTGAGACGATTGCGTTCAAAGAGGGATACCAAGCTGAGCCAAACGTGGTCAAAGCTGCATCGCTGGCCTTTGCCATCTGCGTGGCGCTGCCGCTGGTCAGCGCGTGGCTCTCGTACTGCCGGGCAGCCTTGACAGCGATGCACGACACCTCGTCGCGATTTTGGGCGATCATTGTGGACATCGCCGTTCTGTTCGGCATGTTGCAACTCGGACTTTTGCTGCGTTGGCCGGGAGTGGTGAACGCGGGAGTCGCAACGACCACGTCGCTCTCGGTGGAGGCCCTGTTTTTGGCCCACAAGTGGCGGGTCATGCGGGACCGGATGCAGGGGAAAAATGACCTGGCCCATGCCGAATCCTGAGGCCGTCGGGAAGGTATAAGAAGGGCTTGATGCGCGTCGCCCGACTGTGCCCGGCCATGATCCTTGCCGTCGGCGGCTCGGCGTTCGCGTCCGCGCCCGGATCGGGCGATATCCAGCTTGGGCTTTACATCGACAGGCCTTTGACGGCAAGCGAAATCCAGGCCAATTACTTCGGTGCCAAACACGAGCCCCGGGTCGGCTGCTACATCGGCGCCTATATCGACCTGGACTCCAAGCTGACCAAGACGTATGTGGACGACACTGACAAAGTCCACAAAATGCCGGAGGAGTTCGAGGCTCTGACCGGCAAGAGCCATGCCAGCTACTTCTTCTATCTCGGCTATGGCAAAGACATCCCGCTCGACTGGGTGACGATGCTGGGGAAGAAGAACAAGATCGTCCACATCGCGCTGGAACCGAACGACGGGCTCGAACCTGTCAAGGACGACGCCTATCTGCGTGGCCTGGCCGACGACATGAAGCGGACCAAGGCGCCGATTTTCCTGCGGTTCGGTAGCGAGATGAACGGGGCGTGGACCGAGTACGGCAAGAACGCCAAGGCGTTCCGCGAGAAGTTCCGCCTGGTCTCGAAGGTGATGCACGAGCGAGCGCCGAACGTGGCCGTCGTCTGGTGTCCGTTCACCATGCCGCAGAGCAACATCGCCAGCTTCTATCCAGGCGACGACGCGGTGGACTGGGTGGGCGTGAACATCTACTCTGTCACCTACTTCAACCAAGACAAAGCCCAGCCGGCGATGTACATCCACCCCACCGAGATGCTGGATTACGTCTACAGCAGCTTCGGCACCAAGAAGCCGTTCATGGTCGGTGAATATGGGGCGACGCACTACTCAATGGCCGAAGACAAGCCGCAGGTCGGTTTTGCCAAGCGGGTGATCCGGGGCATGTACCAGGCCCTGCCGCGCAAGTACCCACGGGTGAAGTGCATTAACTACTTCGACAGCAACGCGATCGAGCTGGCCCATCGCAAAAACAACAATTACGCCGTGACCCAGAACGAAGAGGTATTGAAGATGTACAAGGAGGTCATCGCCTCGCCGTACTTCCTGGGCACGACCGCCGAGAAGACTAGCGACAAGTTTTCACCAGTTGACGGCGGGCCACCGGCCGAGATTCCGGAGAAACCGATGGCCCTTCGGGATGGCGAGACCGTTTCGGGTGTTGTGAGGCTGTCAGCCTATGCCCGCGACCGGTCAGGGGCTATCCGGCTCGATTTTTCCATCGACGGCAACCGCGTCCGCAGTTCCGATGGCTGGGGACTGGACGTCGAAACTCGGACGCTCCCCAACGGGCCCCATACGTTTACGGTCGAGGCGAATGCCAATGGCAAGCGCTTGGGGCAGATTTCGGTTAAGGTCATGGTCCGCAACTAGCTCAGGCCCGTCTGCCCTCCTTGTGAAAAAAGCGGAAAGACCCGCCGCACGGAGTGCGGCGGGTCTTGTCACTGCCTTAGGACTGCGAAGAACAGATCACTTGCGACGTCGGC
This sequence comes from Armatimonadota bacterium, assembly GCA_018268335.1. Lineage (GTDB taxonomy): Bacteria > Armatimonadota > Fimbriimonadia > Fimbriimonadales > Fimbriimonadaceae > JAHBTB01. The sequence continues at coordinate 8,871 of JAFDWT010000019.1, forward strand.
GTAGCACAGGCAGGAGCAGAAGCGCTGCCAAGCCGGTCGCGGGCTCGGGGACCACACCGTAGCTCAACAGCTTGCCGTCCGTATTGGTGTAGCCAGTCGAATCGGCAAAGAACAATCCAAGGTTGGAATTGATTTGCGGCATCGCCTGGTTGTTGACGACTTGGACACCGTCAATGAACAAGTCCATGGTCTTGGTCGCCTTTTTGCCGACGAGCCGATATGTGTGGACCTGGGTGCCGTCGAACGCGACCGCCGGCTTGTTATAGAGGGCGTAGCGGTCGGAAGCGATTCCAAACAGGGCATAGCCGTAGTTCGTGGCCACACCGAACGAGAGTCCATAGGGGCTCTTCGGCGTCGTGCTTTCTTCTTTCACCACCTGCGCCGTCGCCTCCAAATAGAAATCCACATCGGCAAATGGATTGGCCCTGGAATAGAGGGCATATCCGCCGGAGCCATACGAGTGGCCGGTCAGCGACTGGTGCAATGAACCACCAGAGACGCTGAACGCTGCCGCCTCAGAGATACTGGCCCGATTGCCATCGACCAAGTAGTTCCAACCTTGTGCTGTCGGCAACATGGTCATGTCGAGTGTGATCGCCTGGCCGAGGGATGCTCCGAGCAAGGCGATGGTTGTCCAAAACACGTGGGATAACCGCATGGCAAACACCTGAGGCCCCAATATACTCCTAAAAATACGGGGAAGGTCCCTGCCCGTACGCATAAGTTTTCCAATGCCACAATCTCCGGACTGTGGCCAAAGAACTCGGGATAACGGCGCGAGCTGACAACTACGCCGAATGGTACAACGACCTCGTCAAGCGGGCCGACCTCGCTGACAACTCCGTCGTCCGCGGGTGCATGGTCATCAAGCCGCATGGCTACGCGGTTTGGGAGCGCATGCAGGCCGCCCTCGACGGCCTCTTCAAGGAGCACGGCCACGTCAACGCCTACTTCCCGCTCCTCATCCCCAAGTCGTTCCTGAGCAAGGAGGCCGAGCATGTCGAAGGCTTCGCCAAAGAGTGCGCCGTGGTCACCCACCACCGCCTGATGAACTCGCCTGACGGCAAAGGCGTCGTGGTCGATCCTGAAGCCAAGCTGGAAGAGGAGCTCATCATCCGCCCCACCAGCGAGACGATCATCTGGAACGCCTACAAAGGCTGGATCCAGAGTTACCGCGACTTGCCGCTGCTCATCAACCAGTGGGCCAACGTCATGCGCTGGGAACTCCGTCCCCGCCTGTTCTTGCGCACCGCCGAGTTTCTTTGGCAGGAGGGCCACACGGCTCACGCCACGTTCGACGAGGCCGAAGCCGAGGCGCGTCTGATCCTCCACAAGTGCTACCAGAAGTTCATCGAGGAGTGGATGGCTGTGCCGGTCGTCGTCGGCCCCAAGAGCGAAGGCGAGAAGTTCCCCGGTGCCGTCACCACCTACACGTTGGAGGCGATGACTCAAGACCTCCGCGCCATCCAGGCCGGCACGTCGCACAACTTGGGGCAAAACTTCGCCAAAGCGTTCGACGTCACGTTCCAGAGCGCCGAAGGCAAGCTGGAGTATGTCTACGCGACGTCGTGGGGAGTCTCGACCCGGCTGGTCGGCACACTCCTGATGGTTCACTCGGACGACAAAGGCTTTGTCTGTCCTCCCCGTCTGGCCCCCATCCAGGTCGTCTTCGTGCCCATCGGTCGCGGCGACGAGCGGCAAGCCGTTCTGGACAAGGTGAAGGAACTGGCCGACGCCCTCAAGTCTTCGACCTGGGCCGGCGACCGCATCCGCGTCCACATCGACGACCGCGAGAAGGAGACGCCCGGGTTCAAGTTCAACCACTGGGAGATGCGCGGCATCTGTCTGCGCGTCGAAATCGGCCCCCGCGACCTGGAAGCCTATCAGTGTGTCTTGGCCCGCCGCGACGACGGCAAAAAGGAGACCGTCCAACTCGACCAACTGGCCGACAAAGTCGTCGACGCCCTGGGCAGCATGCAAATGCGCCTCTACGCCAAGGCGGCAGAACTCATGGCCGCCAACACCCGCCGCGTCGACACTTGGGACGAGTTTCTCAAGGCCTTCGAAGGCGAGGGCGGCGCCGGTTTCATCCTCGCCCACTGGGACGGGACGCAAGAGACCGAGGACGCCATTTCAGCCGCGACCAAAGCGACGATCAGGTGCATCCCGCTCGAGCCACATGACCCTGCCGACATCGAACCCGGCACTTGTGTCTACTCCGGCAAGCCCAGCGCTCGTCGCGTGGTATTCGCTCGAGCCTATTGACATTCCTTAAACGTTAAACGGTCGGGTAACTTGGGGGCATGCTTGTTGCAAGTGCCCTGGCGTGGACCTTGGCTGTCACCCAGTCGAGGATGTCCCCCGATTTCGAAAACGGAAGCGGCGAACGCCCCGCCGGCTGGCGTACGCAGACATGGCAGGGCCAGGCCCAGTTTGCGTGGACGCATGAAGGCCGAAATGGGCGGGGCGTGCGCATCACGTCGTCCGCTGGCGCCGACGCTGGCTGGTGGGCCAACCTGCCGGTCGAGCCGCGCAGCAAGTACCACCTGACCGTCTGGGTCAAGACCAAGGGCGTCCAGAACTCCACAGGCCGTGGTGCCCAGATCAACCTCGAAGGCCTCGACGTCCGCTCAGACGCCGTCACCGGCGATTCGGACTGGAAGCAGGTCGGTGTCGACTTCGAGACCCGCAGTCAGAGCACGGTCCGCGTCAACTGCCTCTTCGGCGGCTGGGGCCTCTCTACCGGCACCGCCGACTGGGACGACATGGAACTCACCAAGACGGGCACGGTCACCGTGCCTCCGCTGAGCATCCAGGTCGACGCCCAGAAGCTCCTTGCACCGATCAAGCCCGAGGTCTACGGCCAGTTCTTGGAGCACTTGGGCCGCTGCATCTATGGCGGCATCTGGGCCGAGATGCTCGAGGACCGTAAGTTCTTCCTCCCTGTCAAGTACGAATACGCTCCCTACCGCCACGCCCCGGCCGAAGAGAAGTTCCCTGCCCTCGTCGGATCTCCGTGGAAGGTCGTCGGCCAAGACGGTGGAGTCTCTACGGTATCAGACCGTGCGTACCGCGAACAGCCGGTCGTGCGTGTGAACCCGCAGCGCGTCAAAGCGCTCAAGCAATACGGCCTCGGCTTAGTCGCTGGCAAGACGTATGTCGGGCATGTCGTCGCCCGGACGACAGGCGGCGGCATCCTGGACCTCGGCATCGAGCAACAAGGAACGACCGTCAAGCTCGGTAAAGAATTCACCCGGACTGACTTCAAGTTCACCGCCAAAGCTTCCAGCGATGACGGCGAGTTCACCTTGGCGTTCCGGGGCAGCGGCCCGGTCGACATCGCCGCAGTCAGCCTGATGCCCGCCGACAACGTCGAGGGTTTCCGCGCCGACACAATCGCCTTGCTCAAGCGGCTCGACTCGCCGCTGTACCGCTGGCCAGGCGGCAATTTCGTTTCTGGCTACGAGTGGCGCGACGGTCTCGGCGACCAAGACCGACGGCCGACCCGGCGCAATCCAGCATGGAGCGGCATCGACACCAACGACATGGGCACCCACGAGTTCATCCGCCTGTGCCGCATCATCAAGACCAACCCGCTCATCGTCGTCAACACCGGCTTCGGCGACCCTTACAGCGCTGGCCTGTGGGTCGAATACTGCAATGGCGCCGCCACGACCCCGATGGGCAAGCTCCGTGCCGCCCACGGGTCGCCCCAGCCGTTCAAAGTCCACTGGTGGGGCGTCGGAAACGAGATGTTCGGCGGTTGGCAGCTGGGCTATATGGACTTCAACCAGTACGCCACCAAGCATAACCTGACCGTCGACAAGATGCGGATGGCCGATTCGAGCATCAAATTGATCGCCAGCGGTGAGCCGGGCCGGTTCAACGACACGATCATCCCGCGTTGCGCCATCCCCGGCAACCTGGACCTCATCAGCGCCCACTTCTACTGCCAGACCCAACCCGACGTCAGCGACCATGTCTGGCTTCTGCGCGACGGCATCCGCCGCACGCTGGCCGTCCACCGCACATACCCGGACAAATTCCCTGGCCTCAAGGGTAAGAACGTGCCGGTCTGCTTCGACGAGTGGAACTACTGGTACGGCCCCCACGTCTTCGGCGAACTTGGGACACGGTACTTCCTGAAGGACGGCCTCGGCGTCGCCGCTGGCCTGCATGAGTTCTTCCGCAACAGCGACCTGGTCGAAGTGGCGATGTATGCCCAGACCGTCAACGTGATCGGCGCGATCAAGACCGATCGGACCTCAGCGTGCATGGAGACCACCGGCCTGATGCTGGAGATGTACCGCAAGTACTACGGCACTGTTCCTGTTACACTGAATGCGACCGCCGAGGACAACAACCTGGACGTCGCCGCGGCCCTGACAGCCGACGGCCGATACCTGACGGTGGGCGTTGTCAACCCCTCCGACAAAGAGCGCGAAGTGCCGTTCGAGGTCAAGGGCTTCGTCCGCTCGACGGCCGACCTGCACTGGGTCGGCGGCAGCGACCCGGACGCTTACAACGACCCGCAGAAGCCCGAAGTGTTCACGATCAAGCACGGCACCCTCCAAGCCAGGCAGACCCTCAAGGTGCCGCCTTACACGGCTCTGGTGGCCCGCTACCGGCGGCTCACGCCAGGCCGATGAACTCTTCGTAGCCACACATGACGTTGAACGTATGGACGACCTGGGCGGCACCACACTTGCCGTCCCGGTCGGCCATCACTTGAACCGTGAGCAAGGTGTTGGGGTCTCCAGGGGTCTGTCGTAGGCGATAGACGGCTCCAGGTTTGCCAGCGATCAACGCGGTGTCCCACTCGCCAGCAGCTTCCTGGACAAAGAAGCTGCGTCCGTAACACTCGTCGAATAGTCCGTCGATCTCCGACATGTCTTGTAATGTCGGCACCTCGACCATCGCCGCGATGGCCAGTACTGACCCAAGATCTTGCGGCTCGACCTGGACCACCATGTCGAATTGCAAGCCAATGGCGGCGAGTTCGCGGTCTAAGTCGGGCGCATCAGAGGCAAAGCTGGACAGCAAGACTGGGGCTTCTGCGACCAGGCCGGCGCGCGCCAGCGGGCCCAAGGCAATCAAGGCCAGGGTCGTCAATGGAGTGGGCACAGAGGCGACATCTGCGCAGACAAAGGGGTTGTTGTCGGCGAGTTCGATCAGTCCACTGACTTGACCCAAGCGACTATCAAAGGCTAGCGTCCTTTGCCATCCGCGCTGGTCCCATGTGATGCGCCCTTCCGTCGGCGCGCCGGTGCCCCACTGCACCTCGGGGTGCCGCCCGAGGAGAGCGGCCAGCACGGGATCGGCGCAGGGCTCGACGGTGACCACGGGCTACTTGCGCCTGATGGTGATGGTCATCGGCAGAACCTGCCGGGTGACATGACCCTTGCTGTCGGTCGTCGAGACACTGAGCTTCTGCTCCATATCGGCTTTGACTGTCATGCCGTCGCTCATGTCGATGTAGACCGCCCCTGCCCCAGTTCCGTTGACGCTGCCGCCGGCCAACTTCATGGATAGAGAGATAATAGCGACCCTCTTCGCATCGAGGGTGTCGACCTTGCGCAGAGTCAAGGTGCTGTCGATCTTCATCTTGCCCATCAGGCTTTCGGTCGTCGTCGAGTTCTTCCACGACTCGCCGACCTTGACCGGCTTGTCGGGGAACTTGGCGAGCTCGCTGGCCGGTGATTCACCGGACACTGCCTTGCCTTGTGAGTCGACTTTGGCGGTCAAAGGCTGATCGCTCATGCCTTGGACGTTTTTGAACTGGTACTCCAGCGTGGCGACGTTGCCCTTGACGTCCTTGACCTTGGTCACATAGCCGCTCTGCTGGGTCATCGGCTCAGTGCCGCCGGGCATTATGATCTTTGTTGTGATGCTGTAGGAGTAAGTCTTGCCTTTCTGCCACTTGACACGCAGAAGGTACTTGTCTTGCGTCTGCTTGATCTGGGCAGGTGCCGCTAGTGCCAACGCCAACGCCGAGGCGGTCCAGCAAAGAGCCCGCGAATTCATCCCGAGACCTTGAGGAGCTTCACGGTGAAAGTGCAAGGCTGGTTGCCAGCGATGGTCTCGTTACCAGCGCCACCCAAAACCAACGCCGGAGGCAATGTGATCTTGCGGACGCCACCTTCTTTCATGCCTCGAATGGCAAAGTCCAGGCCCTTGATAATCCTGTCTTTCGTACCGCTTTGCTCTCCCAATTTGACGGTGAAGGGCTTGGGGCCGGACGGTCGTTTTTCCGAGTCGTCGAACACCTTGCCGTTCAGGTACTCGCCCTTGTAGTGCATCGTGATCGTGCTGCCTTCTTTCGCTTCTGCACCGGTGCCGACCGTCAGGTCTTCTTTGTCGAACACCGCCTCCGATCCCTTCTTGACCAAATAGACCACTTTGCAGACAAAGTACAGATCCGACTTGGGCGGGATCTTTCCGCCTCCGGACGCCTCGTCTCCATAAGCGTCTTTGTAGGGGATTTCGAGTTTCCGTTCACCGCCCGCTTTCATGCCACGCAGGCCGGTGTCCCACCCCTTGATGACCATGGGTCGGTTGCCACCCGTGGACAGCATCACCGGATAGGGCATGCCGTTGTCTTTGATGTTGCCGTCGAAGACATTGCCGTCGACGGTCTTGCCTTCATACATGACCCAAACCATGTCGCCACTGTCGGCGGCGTCGCCTTCGCCGACTTTGATGTCGGTTTTGACGAGCTCTTTGAGCTTAGGTGCTTCCTTTGGGTCATTTTTGGACTGACCCGGGTTGCAACCTACGAGGGCGGCGCAAAGAAGGGCCAGACAGGCGGTCCGACGCATGAGGCGCATGGTACCAGTCTGGGCGTCGGTACACTAGGAACCTATGGCCGCCAAAGCCAAGAAGGCGGACGGCCCGCGTGGGCCGGCCACGATCTCGAACCGGAAAGCAGGTTTTGACTACCACTTTGTCGATAACGTCGAAGCGGGCATCGTGCTGCTTGGTTCTGAGGTCAAAAGCTTGTTTCTTGGCAGAGCGAACCTGACGGACGCCTTTTGCCGGGTAGTCGACAACGAACTCTGGCTCTTTAGCCTGGACATCGAGCCCTATGACAAGGCCGCCCGGTTCGGCCATGAGAGGCGGCGGGACCGGAAGCTGCTGATGCACCGCAAGGAAATCGACACCCTCGCTCGCAAGGCTCAAGAGAAGGGCTTGGCGCTGATTCCGACGAAGATCTACTTTAAGGATGGGAAGGCCAAAGTCAACGTGGCCCTGGCCCAGGGCAAGAAAGACTACGACAAACGCGACTCGATCAAAGAGAAAGACCAGCGCCGCGCCGCGCAGCGTGGATTGGAGGACTAATATTTTGGGGCAGACTTTCTTGCCGTCCACATCCGTACGTAGAGCGACTGCCAGATCTGCATCAGGTTGTTGAATCCGCAATCCGCCAATCCACCTTCAAACGCAGGCACAGACACGGCATCGACGTCTTCGTGGAAACCCTGTACGATGTCTTCCACCTTCTCAGCATCGAATCCCAACGCCAGGACAGAACGCCAGAGAGACTCGTAGGGACCCGCGACCAGGGCCGCTTCGACAAGGAGGCCGCTGGGTTTCAGTCTGTCGGCGATTCCAGTGAAATGCCCCTGCCTGGCAATTCCCGAAGGGACAAAGTGGGCGACCAACAAGTCGGTCACAACATCAAACGGGCCGGAAGGAGCGGCATGGACATCGCCGTGGACGAGGTCGATCCGACCAGACAGGCCCGAGGCATGGACCTTCTCCTGGGCGATCGCCAGCATGTCCGACGACGTGTCGAACCCGACAAGCTGGGCCTCAGGCAGATCGTGGGCTAGCGCAATGGCCTCTTCAGCGGTACCGACGCCACAGACGAGGATTCGGCGCACATCGGTCTCTTGCAGCACGGCGGCGCGGGCAAGGCGGTGCATCGCCTCGTAACCGATGACGATACGCGAGATGATGCGGTCATACCGCTCAGCCCGGCCGTCGTCGAAGATTGAAGTCGCACCAGCCATTCTCGGCGATTATGCCCGGTTGACGTCCCAACGCGTGACGCTTCGCTCCCCATGGGTCGTCTGATAGTTGGATGCTCCGCACCAAGCTCGTCTTTGTCATCGCCGCCTGCATGCTCCTAATGGTCTGCGGGCTGGCCGCCGGGTCTGCGCAAGCGAGGCCCGGCAAGGGCGAGACATGGCTCCAGCTGAACGTCGATGGCAAGGGTGTGGTGGTCATTAAGTTGGAGACCGCGAAAGCGCCCAAGACAACCGAGCACATCGCCAGCCTGGCCAGCAGTGGTTTTTACGACGGCCAGAAGTTCTTCAAGGTCATCAAGGAGCCTCGACCGTTCCTTGTGCAGTTCGGCGACCCAGCTTCTAAGAGCAGCGCCAAGGAAAGCGAACTGGGCCAGGGAGGCTCGGGGACTCGAGTGGCCTACGAAGACAGTGGGCTCGCCAATGTCGAAGGGGCGGTCGGCCTCAGCACCTTGCCCCGCGACCCCAACAGTGGAGACAGCATCTTTTACATATGCCTCTCGGAAAGCAAGTTCCTGGATGGCAAGTACACGGTTTTCGGCAAGGTGGTCGCCGGAATGGACATCGTGAAGGCCGTGAAGGAAGGCGACAAGGTATCTTCCGTGTCGATCCTTCGTGGCTGATCCCAAGCGACCTGCTTCCGGCGTCTGGCGCGCCGTGCTGCTCCGGCTGTTTTACGGCCTCGTCAGCTTGGTCTTCATTTCCCTGGTCACCTTTTTGGCCGACGAGATCGCGCCCGGTGACGCGGCGACAGCCGTGGCTGGTGAAAAGGCCACCCAAGCCCAGGTCGAACGGCTGAGGACGCAAATGGGGTTAGACCGGCCCTGGCCCATCCGCTATGTCGAATTTGTCGGGCACGCGGTCAAGTTCGATTTTGGCGAGTCTTACTTCGGCACCAAGGAGCCGGTCAACACTATTCTCGGTCGGGCGCTACCCATGACGATGACATTGGCCGGCTCGGCGATCGTCTTGGCGGCGATACTGGGCATCAGTTTGGGGACGGTGGCCGCCGTGTGGCAAAACAAACCGCCAGACCGCATCGCGCTGACAATGAGCACCTTGGGGGTGACTGTCCCCAACTTTGTCCTGGCACCGATCCTGGTCTACATCTTCGCCGTCCGCATGGACAAGCTGCCGACCACGTGGGAGGTGAACCGGGTCGCGCCAGATTTCTTTTATCTCATCCTGCCAGTCGTCGTGCTCTCGGCCCGGCCCGCAGCGTCGCTGACCCGGCTTACCCGAGCGAGCATGGTGGACACGCTCAGCCAGGAGTTCATCAGGCTGGCCGTGGCCAAGGGCGTCCCGCCTTGGCAGATTTATCTGAAGCACGCCCTTCGCAACGCGATTTTGCCGGTTCTGACCTCGATCGGGACGAGCTTTGGCTATTTGCTCACTGGTTCATTTGTGGTTGAGACGATCTTTACAATGCCCGGCCTGGGGCACGCCGCCATTGATGCGATATTGAAAGGCGACACACCTTTGATTCTGGCCTCGACTTTGGTCAGCGGCGCGTTGTTCGTGCTCGTGAACCTGCTCGTCGATATGGTGCTGCCCATGATCGACCCGCGCATCCGGGAGTCGCAGATATGAGGCGCAACTGGATGTTTTGGGGCGGAGTGGTTTTTCTCAGCCTGCTGGTCTTGTTCGCTGTCTTTGGCCCCTACATGCGCCATGCGTGGAACGCCCCTGTCGGAACTGCCCGCATGGGGCCAAGCGCCGACTTTTGGCTCGGCACCGACGAGCAGGGCCGCGACGTTTTTGCCCGGCTGGCCTATGGGGCTCGCCTGTCCTTGACCATCGGTATCACGGTGCAGATCATCGCCGTCGTCGTCGGCGTGATCGTCGGGGTGTTGGGTGTCTACGGCCCGCGCTGGGTCAGCAGTCCGCTGATGCGGTTGACCGACGGCATGTTTGCCTTTCCCGACCTCCTGCTGGCCATCATGTTGGTCGGCTTGTTTGGGATGGGTATCAAGCCGATCGTGGCCTCACTGGCCATCGCCGCCTGGCCGTCGGTCGCCCGGCTGGTGCGGACGCAGGTGGCGTCGTTGAAGGACCGCGAGTTCGTCGTCGCCGCGCAGGCCATGGGGGCGTCGACGCCGTATTTGGTGGTCAAGCACATCCTGCCGCACCTGGCCGGTGTGCTGATGGCCGTCATGATGGTGGATGTCGCGGCGACGATCCTCTCGGAGAGCACCTTGAGCTTCCTGGGCATCGGCGTCCAACTCCCCGAAGCCAGCTGGGGCAGCATGATCCAAACTGGCAACAGCTATAAGCAGAACCAACCGCTCCTTCTGCTTTGGCCCTGTTTGATGCTGTCGCTGACTGTTTTTGCGCTCAACTTTGTGGGCGACGGCCTACGGGCGATGACGGATCCGAAAGGGTCCGAGACTCGGTAGGTATCTGGAGTCGGTCTTCAGACTTTAGTGTTCAGTCTTCAGGTTGCAGAATGCGAAACCTCTCCCTGGGGAGAGGTGTTCCGGAAGAGCAAGTGTAGGTCTACTTCGACGCCCCACACCAGGCGGCCCAAAGGCGCTTTTGGCGCTCGGTTGCTCCCGGGAGTTCCTTTACACCAAAGGCCGTCTGCGGGCGGCCGGCGACCGCAACCTTAAAGGTGATCTCCTCGTTCCCTCGCTTGACGGTGACGACAACGAGGTCGCCCACCTTGGCGGCGGTCGCGACCTGGCTCACCGTCCGCGACCCGCGGAAGCCCTGCTCGACGGGTTTCCCGCCGACCATGACCAAGATGTCGCCCTTCTTGAGCCCGCCACCGTCACCGATGATCTCGTCGACCGTCACCGGGCTCGTCGGCCCGTTGGTGATGGTTCCAAACGGCATGCGGGGAACAGTCGTCTCCGTCTTCACCAGTTGCAGCCCGACTTTGGCCAGTTGCTCTTCGATCGGTAGCTCGCCCGGTTTGAGGATCCAGGTGTCGTAAAGGCGGCCGAACTTCTCGCCGCCGCGCTTGATGAGGGCGCTGCGGACACCGTCTTCAGGAAAGCCCGGCTTGCCGTTGCACAGGGCGAATAGGTCGTGCTCGACGTCGTCGAGGGTCACTTTGCCATCGCTCTGGTCGCGTAGCTCTAGATCGAAGCACATGCCGGCCAGCCATCCAAACGTGTAGTAGTCGATGGGCGCGCTGAGGCCCGTCTCTGCTTTGTTCAGGATGTAGCTGGCGTTGTAGATCGAGTTGGTCAGCCGCAACGGGTTACCGCGGGCTTTCTCTGTTTGGCGGGCCGCCTCGGACTGCAGGTACTCCGGAGTCATGATCCCCCCTCGGGACAAGATGACGCTGGCGTAATAGTCTGTGACACCTTCGAGCCACCACAAGGCACCGGTGCGCGGAAGCTTTTGGTAGTCGAACGGGCCAAGGACAGAGCTGCGCACCCGCTTGACGTTCCAGGCATGGAAGTACTCGTGCGCCATCACGCTCTTGGTGCCGGGATTGAAGCCGGTTGCCATGCCGACCTGGGTGCTGCTCAGGTGCTCCAGACCCCAGCCGCCGCCAGGCGAGTCCATTACGGAGACATGCCAGACGTATTTGTCGAACGGCAGCCGGCCCCAGAACTTGACCATGTAATCGCTGATCTGGTGGAGCGTCGCCACCACTTGCTTGCGGTCGAGCTTTTCGACAGGGCCAGAGTGATAGACGATGGAGTGCGGGACGCCGCCCGACATGTAGGTGTCGTTCGGCAGGTCGCCGAGCGTGACGGGATTGTCGGCGAGGACGTCATAGGTCGGCGCGTAAAAAGCATTGCGGCCAGTATCGGGGTTGAGCCCGACATAGATTCCCCAGTTCGCTGGACATTCGACTTTGAGGTGGCAGGCTTCTTCTTTGCGGCCGACGAGATAGAGGTACGTGGACGGACCGCCGTAGTGGACGCGGTCGCCGATGGCTCCGTCGAGCGTGTAGGTCAGCTTGATGCGCTGGGGGCGGCTGACGGTGGTCTTCCATGTCTCGTGGTTAACCCGACCGACCGGGAGTGGCAGGTTGTTGTCGCCGACCGCCTTGACGTCGGTCACCCGTGAGGCATAGTCGCCGATGCCGTAGGCGCCGGGCGACCAGCGCGGTATCTGGAGGGTCGAGTCGCCTTTGGGCGCGTCGAATGCGAGTGTGATCTCCAGTCCCTTGGCGCCAGGCTGGGCTTTGACCGTGTACCAAATGTCAGCTTGTGAAGCGGCCGCCAACGCCAAAGCAGCCAACACCGTCCAGTTCCGCATGGCCTTGTATACCTTGGCTGCCGGACAAAGTCGTGCCCCGGTCGTTTATGGCCGGGGCACGTGGTTACAGCTTGACCGTCTTTCCTGTCCTAGCCGATTCGTAGATCGCATGGATGATGCGGATGTCGCGCAGGCCTTCCTCGCCGGGCGTCCGGACTTTGCCGCCGTCGCGGACACAGCGGGAGAGGTGGTCCATCTGGGCGGCGAACTGGTTGTTTCCGTTGACCGCCACCTCTTTGCCGTCCAAGGTCAGGCGGTGGTTGGTGTAGAACGTCGCCGGGTCGGCGAAGAGCGTCCCTCTCTCGCCGACGACTTCAAACCGGTTCTTGCCGGGCTGCCAGGAGTAGCCGCTCGTTCCCTTCAAGTGGACGCCGCTGCGCACGGTCATTGTCCACTCGACGGTGTCCTCCATCCCAGGATAGAAGCGGTCGTCGCCGGGCGGGTTGGTGATCTTGGCCGTCACGGTGGTCGGTTCCTCGCCGCTCAGGTAGCGCAGGGCATTAAGGGAATAGATGCCGATGTCCATCATCGATCCGCCTCCGGCCAGCTTGGGGTCAAGACGCCACGCGCCACGGCCCATATTGAAGCCGTGGTCGCTGGTGATCGACTTGATCTTGCCGAGGCTCTTGCGGCACATCTCGACCGCCCTCATGTTGTGAGCCTGGTAGTGGCAGCGGTAGCCGATCTGCAGGAGCTTGCCTGCCTTGCGGACAGCGTCGATCATCGCCTGGCAGTCTGCGACGCTGGGGGCCATCGGCTTCTCGCAACAGACGTGCTTTCCCGCCTTGGCCGCAGCCTCGACGAAGCCACGGTGCGTGCTGGGCGGAGTGATGACGTAGACGATATCAACTTCGTCGTTGTAGATCAGCTTGTGCATGGACTCATAGCTGTACCACGCGTGTTTTTCGACCCCGTATTGAGGGCCAAGTCGCTCCATCTTCTCGGGATGGCCGCTCACCAGGGCGACGAGCTTGGAGTCGGAACAGTCTTTGAAGCTGGGCATGATCTGGTTCTGGGCATAGCTGCCCAGACCCAAAACCGCCCAGCCGACTTTGCGCTTTTGCGGCTCGCCGAGCCGCAAGACCGCCGGCCCTGCCGCCATTCCCGCCAAAACCGTCCGGCGCGAGAGCTGCTCCATGGCCCTCAGCTTTTCAGCTCTTTGATCTTGATGTTCTTGAACGAGACCACGCCGTGGTCGCCTTGGATGGCGATCATGCCCGTCTTGCTCTTGGCGAACATCGGATGCTCGCTGAACTTGCTCGCCTTGACCTTGGCCCAGAAATCTGGGCTGTCGATCTTGAACTCGTAATAGCGCTTACCGTTGACCTCCGTGTAGCACTTGTCCTTGGCGATGTGGATCACAAAGGTGTTCCAGTTACCGGGCGGCACCGTCGAGTCGACCTTGCTGCCGTAGAGCTCGTAGAGGAAGCCACTCTTTTGCGCCCCTTCCTCGCCGTGGTCGTCGTAGATCTGGACTTCGGGGCCGCTGTGCCAGGTCTCGTCGCCATCGTTGGTGACCCGGAACATGACGCCACTGTTGCCTCCCTTGGTCAACCGGTAGTCGATCTTTAGCTCAAAATACGTGAACATCTTGTCGGTGCAGATGTCGCCGGCGTCGTCGGGGCTGACCGAAGTGAGGACACCGTTCTTGACTTCCCAGCCTGGCTTGACGCCCTTGGCCTTGAAGTTATGCCACCCAGCCGTCGACTTGCCGTCGAAGAGGAGCTGCCATCCAGCCGCCTTTTCCTTGGCGGTCAGGTTGTTGTCGTCAGAAACGGCCAGCACAAAAGCGAGAGTCGCAATCATGCCCCTATTTTGCCCACAAGTCGCCCGTCAGTGCCCCTTCTCTACTGCGAAAACGGGCGACGTGGCCGGACCTGTGCTTCCCCACCCTGAAGGGATGGGGGCACCGAGCACCGAGTAGGTGTCTCGCTTGCGATACTTACTTGCCGGCCCGGCTCTTGATCTCGTCGACCTCGGCGAGGCAGACGCGCAGCGATTCGCGGGAGGAGGCTGGGGTCACGGTCTCCACTGGCTGGCCATTCTTCACCCGGTCGACGAAGTACGCCAGCTCCGCGTAGTAGCCACCCAAGTCGCTGATGTTGCCGCCGCCGGCTGCGCTCATCTTGGGGAATTCCGGCACGATGGCGTCGCCGGTCGCCTCGAAAACGGTCAGCGGCCCGCCGTCCATGATCATCACGGCTTTCTCGAACACCGCCCGGAAAGCCATTTTGAACGGGGCGCCCTTGGGAAGGTTCCAGCCGCCCTCCAGGTGGGCGACGGCGGAGCCGAACCGCATGGTGGTGAAGGCGTGGCTCGCGCCGCTGGCGTCGACGGTGCCGTAGCTGACCGTCTCGTCGGGCGTGCCCAGGAGGTAGAGAGCGAAATCGGTGTCATGGATGTGCATGTCCAGGACGCCGCCGCCGGCCTTCTCTTCGTCGGCCAGCCAGTTGTCGCTGGAGTAGCTGGGGAAGGCGCCGTAGCGGGTCAGGTTGACGCTGAGCAGCTTGCCGTAGCGGCCGTCCACTGCCGCTTGCTTGAGATACGCGTACTCTGGCCAGAAACGGATGCAGTGGGCGATCATCAGCTGCTTGCCGCTCGCCAGGGCGGCAGCAGCCATCTCGTCGGCCTCGGCGAGCGAGCGGGCCATCGGCTTTTCGCAGACGACGTGCTTGCCTGCTTGCAATGCCTCGATCGTGGCGGCGGCGTGGCGGTGGGTGGGGAGGCAAACATCGACGATGTCGAGTTCCTCGCCGGCCAGCATGCCTTCCAGGGTGGGATAGAGCTTCAGGCCGAAGTCACCGGCAAAGGCGGTGCCTCGGTCCGGCTTGTGGTCGACGCAGGCGACGAGCTCGGCGTCCTCCAAAATCTGATAGACGTTGGCGTGCATCCGCCCCATGAACCCGCAACCGACGATCCCGACCTTCAGAGCCATGCTCCGGAGTCTACCGAGGCATGTCGAACTGGAACGTCCACTGGGCGCATTTCTCGTCCCACAGAGCCATGCGCACGCCCTCCCGGGCGACGTCGGGGCGGAGTTTGGCGACCGAGTCGGGCATCAGCCGCCCTGCAATGGCGAACTTGCCGTCGGTGGCGCGGAATGCTCCAAAGCGTGTCACTTGGCCGGTAAGGACGACCTTGGCTTGCCCCTCTCGCTCGACGGTGAAGGTCGCCGTGCCGTCTTCAGCGACCTCGGCAGTCAAGGTGGCAGGCGACGACGACGGCTGGCCGTCAAAACGTGCAGTGCCCTTAAGCGTCCTTGTCCCGACAAAGTCCTTGACAGTCGACGGAACGCACCAGGGCAGGCTGTCGAAGAGCGGGTTGCCTTCCCGGGCGTCCTGTGACCACAACACATACTCGTCACGCTTCACCCGCTCGGGCAGCAAAATGACCTGCCCGCGCCAAGCCATCATCAGCGAGCGGGCGACGACGTCTTGGTCGAAGGTATGGATTTGGGCTCTAAGTTCAGGCAAGAGCTTCTGGATCGCCTCCTTGTCCTGTTTGTCCCCGTCCTTCTGGCCAGTCGCCATCGACATGCGGCACATCCAGACCAAACGCTTGGCCATGTCGTCGGTCACCTTGGCTGAGTTGGCGTCGATGTCGGCCAGGTCTTTGTCAGAGCCCGAGATGACCCTGTTCAAGTGGGCCAGGGCCCACATGTTCTGGCGGATACCGGAGTCCTTCGGCGGAGTCAGTTTATTGAACCGCTCGATCGCCTCGTCCCATCGGCCGGTGAACGCTAGGCCAGTGCACAAGCGCACCTGCATGCGCAGTTGATCGTCTCCCCAACCGCCCGAATCGACGATTTTGGCGGCCATGTCCAGGCGGCCGGCTGAGATGAGCTTTCTGAACCAAAGCGCCCGGACTAGCGCGACGGATTGGGGGTCGGACAGCACCTTCGTCAAAGACCGTTCAGCGATGAACCCGGCCTGGCCCGACGTGTCTCTGGCCGCGGAGAGAACATACGAGTAGCTCAGTGGCAGGAAACTGGTCGAGAGGTCGTCCAGGCGGTCTAGGAAGGGCAACAGACATGCCGAACAGATTCGTTGATACTGTGCATTGTCGATCCGATCCCGGTCTCTCGCCTCCTGTGCGGCCTCCTGGATGCCCCCATACAGGTAGCCCACGGTGATCAGATCGCCAACCCAGAGTTTGGCGAGATCGGCATGCTGGACCAGAGGGAGATCGAATTTCTCCGTGACTTTGGCCAGCATGACGCCGCACTGGGCGTAAATGGAGCCCGGGTTGTCTTGGGCGACCTTGGCGATATCGTCTTTAAGCAGGTAGGCGTCGGACCGAAGGAGAGTGACGGCCTTCAGAAAATTTGGTCCATACGTGGAAGACTTGAGTGCCATACGGGCCACCCTTTTGCGCATGTCAAGCGGCGCCTCCTTGAAGCCGATCGCCAAATTGAGAATCCAGCGGTCGGCGATGTCGATCGACATCCCCCTGGCAGCGACCGCCAGCATGCCGGCGTAGTCTCTGGTTTTGCGGAGTAGCTCGAACTCCATGTCGAGCATCACCTTTTCGGCTGGTTCTTCGCCCTTGGCGGCACGGGCTTCTTTCAGGAGCTCCGCCGCGCGTTTGGCGTCTTCGGCATACTGGGCTAAGCGGGCGGTGAAGTAGAGCCCGATGCGGGTCTTTTCCCCGTAGTACTGGACCAAGGCGTCGCCGACTGTCAACACTTCCGCCTGGGAAGCTGGGTCGACATACGCCCAGTGTTGCCAGAGCATGTCGGCAGAGCTGAAAGTGTGGTCGGCCTGCCAAATGCGCATGATGGCGTCGCGACGCATTTGATGGGTGACCGAGCTGTCGACCCACCACATGAGGGCCATGTCGCGGACAAAGCTGTCGGGACTGTTTTTGACCAGTTCGGCACAGAGACTCTGGGCTTCTCGTTCGCGCCCGAGGAACCGGTAGATGCCGGCCAGTGCTCCGCGGTCGGCGGGGGTGAGTTGCCCCAAGCCCTCCAGCGACCGGCCGACTTCGGCGGCGTTCTTGAAGTCCCGCTGGTCAATGTAGTACTGCATGACCGCGCGCAAGGCTTTCGTATAGACCCCCTTGCCGCGGTCCTGCGCAGTCTTGACGAGCTCCTGGATCAACTCGTCTCCCTGACCGATCTTCGGCGGCACGAGAGCAAGCATCACGTCTTGGTTGGGGTCCGACCAAGCGTCGGGAACCTGTTTGGCGTCGCCGAACTGTCGTTCGGTCGAGGCGGAGACTTGTTCGACCACTTGCTTGGCGACCGCCGAGGCCCAGAGGGCGCCGTACTTTTGGTCCCTCGCCTTGGCATCGGCCAAGACCTTGGCAAGGGCGCTGGTGAAGTAGCCGTGGCCGGTCCGCGGGTTCTCGTAAGATCGTTGGCCGGGCGCGCAACCCAGAAGTACGGCGATGTTGGCGGTGCGCCCGAGTTCCCGCAGTTCACGACCAAAGGGGTTCTTCTGTCCTTCGCGGCAGGCGTCGGCAACGATCAGGACGTTGTGCATGCCCGCATCGACGAACCGCTTGACGATGTCTCTAACCGACACGCCAACTTGGGCGACGTTCTTGGGGTCGGCGTCGGTCGGGCACAGGTAGTCGCCTTGCGGCGTCCCGATGCCGTGGCCTGAGAAATAGAAGACAAAGAGATGGCCTGGGTCAAGTCGGCGGTCCTTGACCATCTTGTCGAGGGCGTCGAGGATGCTCCGGCTGGATAGTTTGCCCGCCTCGACGTCGGTCAACCGCTGGACCGTGGCCGGGTCGAACCCCAGGTCGTTCTTCAGGCTGCTCGCAAACATCTCCGCATCGGAGGCTGCGTACTTGAGGGGCGCGAGCGAGGAGTACTTACTGGCCCCCAGCACCAGAGCCCAGCTACGGGCTGGCGCGAAGGCCTCTGGCTCCTGCGCATGGCCGAGGGTGGCCAGGAGCAGGAGCGCGGGGGCGAGCCAGCGGAGCGGACGCATCAGTCGGCGACGGGGGTCACGGTCAGGCCGATGATCTTGTCATCTTTGACGCAGACGCCGAAGTTGAGCTCGGGAAAGTAGATCCACTGCTCCATTGTGTAGCCGCGGACCAGAGAGACTTCGACGCCTGAGTCGGCGGGGACGATCTCTTCGAGCTTCTTCATGGTGTCGCCCACCTGGATCATCAGCCGGCGGTCGTCGGACAGTGCCTTCGGCTTGAGCACCAGGGCACCGTCCTTGGCGTACGTCGTCAGTCGCAGGGCCTGGCCCTCGCTAGCGATCACTGAGAAGTCTGATTCCGACCAGAGCATCTCTTTGAGGTCTTTGAAGTTGTCGTCATAGACCTTCTCGACGGGCGTGGTGGCGAAGCCCTTGGCGATATTTTCGATCGTGTCGAAGAGCGAGAACTGTTTCCCACCGCTCCAGATCGCTGCGGCCGAGCACATGGCCCCTTGGGCTGGCTTGATTTCGCCGGCTTCGATCTTGTTGGCGGTGCAGAAGGAGGCGTAGTTCTTGCTGACCTTCTCGTACTTCGGGTTGTCCTTGGTGTTGAGCTTCAGCCACTTGGACATGACCGTCGCCGCGATGGCCGCGTCGGTTTTGTCGCTGATCGTCGGCACTTGCTCGCCCAGGTTCAGGCCGATGTAGCTGTTGATGAGGATCTTGTTGTCCTTGAACGTCGCGCGCTCGGCTTTGACCAGGGTGGCGACCGCCTCAGTTAGGCTGCCCGAGCGTTGCTGGCCGACGGCGATGTTGTTGGCGATCCGCAGCTTTTCCGGCCCGTCCATGGTCTTGGCCATGAGGTCGGTCAAGATCTTGACCCCCTGCTGCAGCGATTCTGGCTTGGCGTCGGGGTCGAGGACGAGGAGAACGCCCTTGATCTCTTGGACGCGGGCGTCGCCGGGGAGCTTGGACTCCGCAGCGGCGACTCGCTCTGTCGCGGCTTTATAGTTGCGTCGGTCTAGGTCGGTGATCGAAGCGCCTCGGGCAGCGACCGACGCGGAAGTCAGCATCGGCCCGAAGTCGGGCCGGAACCAAGTTGACTTAACCGTTTCGCCCAAGTTGTCGTAGTAGCCCATCGTCGCAGCAAGGGCCGCGTTGGTGTAGGCCTCCATGAGCTTGGGCTCCTTGGCGATCGCACGGTCAAACATGCGGGCCGCCACGGCGAAGCTGCGGGCGTCCATGAAGGCGAGGCCGGCGTCGAAGTCCATGAGGGCGCGGGAGACCATCGGGTTGTCCTCGATGGCAGCAGCGCGGGCACGCGAGCTGGGGTGGTCGCCCTGCAGGTTCTCCAGCCAGCCGCCCTGGGCGCGGAACTTCTCGTCCAGGGTCTTGAGCATGTCGACCATGTCTTGCTTCGAGTAACCGGCTCTCTGCAGCAGCCAGGCGCCGGTCGCATCAGCTTCGAGCTCTTGGTTGCGGGTGAAGAAGACTTTGAGGTCGTTGGGCTTCATGCCTTTGGACATGTGGCCTTTGCTCAGGTGCGAAATCTCGTGGGCCACGACGGCGCGGATCAGGCGCTCGTCTTCGACCACCTTGAGCAGGCCGCCGAGGACCACCATCTTGCAGCGTGGCTTGTCGCCCTTCTTCTCGGGGGCCTCGACCGTGGCGTAGGCGTTCTCCTCTTTGCTGTCCTTGTCGAAAACGCACTTGATGGGATAGGCGTAGTCGGGGTTTTTGACGGTATAAGCCTCGAGTTCCTTGACCATCTTCTCCAGCTTTTCCTGGCTGAAGCCGGCTGCCCAAGAACGTGTGGCCAAAGCGGCCAAAAGCGATAATGACGTGAGTCGAACGAAGCGGTTGTCCATAACAAAATGACCTGTTCAGCGATGCCTGACGGGTGACGCGCCCCCCCATTTCGCTGATGTGCCCGATACTAGGGCTTACACCGGGGAATATCGGCTTCTCTAGCCCCTTTGGCTTAGGGACGCAGTGGGTCTAGGCCGCGATTCTAGCAAGGGGTGGGCAGCCTGGAATATGCTGGGCCATGCTACGCCGGATCGTCCTTTTCGCCTGCCTTGTATCTGCTCTGCCGGTTCAGGCAGCGGAGACTATCCTGCGCGATGCAGTCTCGATGCGTGTCCGGGGTGGGGCCCGCTCCATCATCCGGGTCGATCCGGTCGAAGCCCAATTTGTAGCCGGCACTGGTGCGGCGGTCGGTTCCTTTGAGGGCTGGACTTCGGTCCAGGCGGGTACGGACGGCTGGTTCTCTGGTCCGGAGGCCCGAGGGGGTTATTTGGCGTTCACCGTGCAAGCAGCTGCTGACAGAGCTGTCTTCGTGGAAGCTCCTGGCTCTGGAGTCGTCTACATCAACGGTACGCCTCGCGCCGGTGACCCCTATTCCTACGGCTACATGTCGTTGCCTGCCTTGCTCAAGAAAGGAGCGAACCGCATTGTCGTACAGGCTGGTCGCGGGCGGGTTCAAGTGAAGCTGGTTGATGTTTCAAAGCCTGTCTCCTTGGATTTGCGCGATGCGACGCTACCGGACGTCGTGCCTGGCGAGAAAGGCAAGCAACTGGCTTCCGTCGTGGTGCGCAACGCCACGGACCGGGTTGTCATGGCGGTCTTGGATGGGGGTGCCGGTCGGTCGGTGCCGACTTCTGTGCCTTCGTTTTCATTCCGTAAGGTCGGTGTCGAACTGCCTGCCTCTGGCGACGGCAAGGTGAAGCTCAACCTGTTGGTCGATGGTAAGACGGTGGACAGTGCGCCGGTCCAACTTGCGGTGCGCAAACCGGGTGAGGCGTTCAAGGTTACTTTCCGCAGCGAAATCGACGGGAGCGTGCAGTACTACGGCGTCAAGCCCTCGATGAACCCTGGTGCTGGGCAGGCGTTGTTCTTGAGCTTGCACGGGGCGAGCGTCGAGGCCCTTGGTCAGGCGCAAGCTTACGGCCCGCACACCTGGGGCTACGTCATTTGCCCGACCAACCGGCGGCCATATGGCTTTGACTGGGAAGACGTCGGCCGCCTGGACGCGCTGGAGGTGTTGAAGCACGCGCAGGCGAAGTTCAAGACTGATCCCCGCCTGACCTATCTGACCGGCCACTCGATGGGCGGCCACGGCACCTGGCAGATCGGTGGCCACTATCCGGGGCTCTTTGCCGCCGTCGCGCCGAGCGCGGGGTGGATTAGTTTCAACACCTATGCCGGCGGATACCGGTACGACATGAACGACCCGGTGCAGGCGATGCTGTCGCGGGCCGGAAACACGTCGGACACGACTCTGCTGAAGCGAAACTACTGGCAGCAGGGCGTCTACATCCTGCATGGCGATGCCGACGACAATGTGCCGGTGACCGAGGCTCGGGCGATGGCCAAGCTGCTTGAGGGCCATCCTGACTTCACTTTGCGCGAAGTGCCTGGCATGAGCCACTGGTACGACACGACGCCCGATGCCGGTGCCGACTGTGTGGACTGGCCGGGAATCTTCGACATGTTCGCCCGGCATCGACTGCCTGCGGTTGGAGACATCCGCGACATCGACTTCACTACGGTTTCGCCTGGCGTGTCGGCGACTTGCCACTGGGTGACGTTGCTGCAGCAGGAGCATCCGCTACTGCCGAGCCACGTTGTCTTGCACGCTGATTTGGCCGCGAAGAAGATCAGCGGGACGGTGGAGAACGTGTCGCGTGTCTCCTTCGACACGACTGCACTTGGTGGCGGTGACTGGACGGTCGAGTTCAAGGGACAAAAGCCTGTGACCTTAATAAATAGGCAGCACCTTGTGCTGAAAAGTGAAGGAAGCTCTAGCCAGTGGGTTGCGGTCGACACAAAGCCGCTCGATGGAGAGAAGCAGCCTTCAAGGTACGGAGGCTTCAAATCCGTATTCAGCCACCGGGTTGTTTTGGTCTATGGAACGCATGGCACAAAGGAAGCAAACACTTGGACACTGGCGAAGGCCAAATTTGATGCCGAGCAGTTCGCGTATCGCGGGAATGGTGCGGTTGAGATTGTTTCGGACGATGAGCTTTTGAAGGGTAGGTTTGCGGGCCGGAACCTCTTGCTCTACGGCGACAGCAAGACAAACAGCGCTTGGAATGATGTCCTTGGGAGCAACCCCGGTTACCCGACCGTAGTGCCCGGGAAAGCTTCGATTGGCGACCAGAAGGTCGACGGCGACGTGGCGGTCATGTTTGTCCAGCCGCGCAAGGACGACCAGGTCGCGGTGGTCGGA
Organism: Armatimonadota bacterium; assembly: GCA_018268335.1. Classification (GTDB taxonomy): domain Bacteria; phylum Armatimonadota; class Fimbriimonadia; order Fimbriimonadales; family Fimbriimonadaceae; genus JAHBTB01. The sequence goes on from JAFDWT010000019.1 coordinate 31,229, forward strand.
ATTGTCGCCGGCACTAGCCCGGCCGGCATGAGGCTCTGCGACAGGATGCCGTTCTTCACATCGGGCGCCGCCTTCCCTGACATTGTCGTGGTCAGCCCTGCCATGCTTGCGGACGGCCCGGGCGGCGTTGTCGGCGGAGGCTTCTTCGACCACTTGTGGTCGACGGCGAAGGGAGAGTTCATCTGGAGATGACGCCTACGGACCGTCCGCACCGGCGCTACAACCCACTCCTGGACGAGTGGGTTTTGGTCTCGCCGCATCGCACCCAGCGTCCCTGGCAAGGCCAGGTCGAAGACAGTCCCCCGACACCTCCGGCCTATGAGCCGACCTGCTATCTGTGCCCAGGTAATGAAAGGGCTGGAAGTCATACAAACCCGCAGTACGAATCGACATTCGTTTTCACAAACGATTTCGCCGCCTTACTGCCAGACCAACCGCTTGGTGGGGAATCTGATGGCTTGTTCCGGAGCCAATCGGTCTCGGGCGAGTGTCGCGTGCTTTGTTATGCGCCGCAGCACAACCTGACGCTCGCCGAGATGGACTCCTCTCAAATCCGCCGAGTGGTCGACCTGTGGTGCGACCAGATCAGTGACCTTGGCGCAAAGTACAAGTGGGTGCAAGTGTTCGAAAACAAGGGAGCAGCGATGGGGGCCAGCAGCCCACACCCCCACGGGCAGATCTGGGCGGGCGACTGGGTTCCGCAAACTCTCGCGCGGGAAGAAGCACACCAGGCGGCGTACTATCAAAAGAACGGACGTCCACTCTTGCTCGATGTAGCCCTGGCCGAATCGGGCGGCGACCGGGTGGTTTGTGAGAACGAGGACTGGCTTTTCCTCGTCCCCTACTGGGCGGTCTGGCCATTTGAGGGACTACTTTTGCCGAAACAACATCTCGGCCGTCTGCCCGAAGCGCACTTGGGACAACGAGAGTCGCTGAGCGAGATCTTGCGTCAGGCTCTCGTTCGATACGACAACCTCTTCGAAACATCGTTCCCCTATTCCATGGGCTGGCACTTTGCGCCATTTGGTCAAGAAACTCCCTGGTGGCAGACCCACCTGCACGTCTTCCCTCCCCTTCTCCGATCGGCAAGCGTGCGCAAGTTCATGGTCGGCTTTGAGCTACTCGCCGAGCCGCAACGCGACCTCACTCCGGAGCAAGCTGCCGAACGGTTAATTAGCGTCCCTGACGTCCACTACACATTGCGATGACCAAGCGACCTTGGCAAGCCGAGATCGAGGTCACGCCGGAGACTGTCCGATTGGTCGTCAACGAGCAGTTACCGCACCTGGCCAGTCACGACATCACATTTCTTGGTTATGGATGGGACAACGATGCGTACCTCGTTGGCAATCATATTTTTCGATTTCCCAGGCGCCAGATCGCCGTGGAAATGGTCGAATTCGAAGCCGCAATTCTTCGACTTCTTCCGAACACCTTGCCCCTTGAAGTCCCCCGCTTGGAGCAGGTCGGCAGGCCGAGTGGTGCATATCCCCACAGCTTTCTGGTCTACCAAATGGTCAAGGGCACCTCTGCCTGTGACCTGCCACAAGCCTATCGGCTGTCTGCGCAAGACGCATCGACACTCGGTCAATTCCTAAGGCAAATCCATGCCATACCGGCTACAGTCAGCGACACGATCAGAGGCGACACGATGCGAAAGGGCGACATTCCGTTTCGCTTGGGAAAGATCGAGGCTGCAATCGCGGCTTTGCCTGGCGATGCCTTGCCTGCGGGCAAAGATGAAGTCCTCCAGGCCGCCAGAATCCTCGCTCGTGCGACATCAGCCGACAAACTCACGCTCGTCCACGGCGACCTTTACGCACGGCATGTCTTGGTGGACAGCCGTAGAGTGACTGGAGTCATCGACTGGGGCGACGCGCATGTCGGCGACCCTGCACTTGACCTGTCCATCGCCTACACGATGCTGAACGCTGAGACCGCAGCAACTTTCTTTCTTGCCTACGGCATCGAAGACGAACGAACTCAGAAGAGAGCAATGTTCCGGGCCCTCTTTTACTCTGCCGTCCTTGCTGATTTCGGTATCGGCAACCAGGACGAATCGATCCTCGCGATCGGCCGGTTCGCCACGCGCCGTGTTTTGGAATCGCTATGAGCATGGTAAACACGGCAGATGTTTGCGGCACTGGTCTTGATCACCCAGGCGAACCTGGACGCACAAATCGACCGGGCAAGGCTCAAGGCGACGGTTGAAAAGCTGGCCTCCTGGCACGACCGGAACACGAACAACCCCACCCTGACTGAAGCGGCCGACTGGCTGGCAAGCGAGCTCAAGAAGATTCCCGGCCTACAGGTCGAGACGATGAAGTACGGCGTCAAGAAAGGGGCGCGGATCAAGGAAGACAAGGAGGTCGTGCAGGTGGTGGCCACTCTGCCCGGCGAGGACGACCGCCGCATCCTGGTCGGCGGCCACTTTGACACCATCAACATGGTGCCCCGCGACCTGGAGACCTCGCTGCAAAGTAGGGCACCAGGTGCCAACGACGACAGCAGCGGCACCTCGCTCACGCTTGAATTGGCCCGGGTGATGGCCACTCGCAAGTGGAAACACACGCTCGTCTTCATCGCCTTCAGCGGCGAGGAGCAAGGCCTGCTTGGGTCGGCAGCCCTAGCTAGGCGAGCCAAAGAAGAGGGCTGGAAAATCGACGCGCTCCTGAACAACGACATCGTCGGCAATAGCGGCAACAAGCTGGGCCAGAAGGAGAACAAGCTTGTCCGCGTCTTCAGCGACGAATCCGACAAGCACCAAAGCCGTGAGTTGGCCCGGTTCATCGCCTACGCAGCCCGCGCCAAGGACTTCGGCGTCAAGTTGGTCTACCGCAAAGACAGGTTCGGGCGTGGCGGCGACCACACCTCGTTCAACAACGAAGGGTTCACAGCCGTGCGGTTCACTGAGGTGTTCGAAGAGTTTTCCCGCCAGCACACCGCCGAAGACTTGCCGAGCGGCGTCGATTTTGACTATCTACGGCATGTCGCCCAGGTCAACCTCCGGGCCGCATCCCAACTCGCCGACGCCGGTGAGCAGCCAACGACCGTCCGCATCGACCGCCGGCAAGGCTATGACACCAGGATCACTTGGAAATCGACGGCAGAGACGACCTACACCATTTACTGGAGGGACACGGCCTCATCGGTGTGGCAACGCCACAAAGACATCGGGCCGGTCAGCGAGTTCACGGTCAAAGGCATCAACAAGGACGACCACATCTTTGCGGTCGGGGCCAAAGGCGGGATTCCCGTCGAAGCGAAATGACACTTAGGCGGCGCGGAGCGAACCAGAAAGCCACTTCTTGTACTTCGCTTTATCCACAGGCCCCGAGAAGAAGTATCCCTGGCAGTGGTCCGTGCCTAAGGCGTGCAGTTGCACAAACTGGCTTTCTGTTTCGACGCCCTCGGCCACGACGGTCAGTCCAATCACTTTGCAGAGCGTCACAAGAGCGCGGATGATCGCCCCGGCCTCCAAGCTATCGCCGACGGAATGGACGAACGCTTTGTCGATTTTTACGATGTCGACGGGCAGGCTGGCTAGCATGCCCATGGCCGAATATCCGGTCCCAAAGTCATCGACGGCTAGCTTAATGCCCATCTCACGCAAGGCTTCGCATTTAGGGCCAAACGTATCCAGCGATCCGACCAAGACAGTCTCGGTGATTTCGAGTGTCAAAGCTGCCGGCGGGAGACCAGTCGCATCTAGCACCCTTTTTACCTTGGCGACATAATCCATGCCCTTTAACTGCACCCCAGAGACGTTGACGGCCACGCGCAGGTCGGGCGAAACCGTGGACCGCAATTCTTGTGTGTACCGGCAAGCCTCTTCCAGCACCCACTCGCCGACTTGCTCGATCAATCCAATTTCTTCTAGAAGAGGAATGAACTTGTCAGGGCCGACCAACCCACGTCGATCGCTTTTCCAACGGATCAATGCCTCGGCGGAAACTTTGTTTCCAGTTGCAGCTTCGACGAGTGGTTGGTAGTAAACCTCGAATTGCCGTTTCTCCCATGCCTGACGCATGTCTGCCTCTAGTTGCAGACGGTTAATCGTCTCGTCGGCCATCCAGTCTTCGAACACTTTCCAACAGGACTTACCTTCAGATTTGGCATAGTACATGGCCATGTCGGCCTGCTGCAACAGGGTGTCGACCGTGGATTTGCCCTTCGAAATCGCCAACCCAACACTGAAACTCGTCGAAAGCTCCCGACCGTCCAACTCCACGGGGTCGGTCACACGGTCCACGATCCGAGCAGCGACCTTTCCGCCAGACTGCAAATCGGTTGAAGGTATCAGGACGGCGAATTCGTCACCACCCAATCTGGCCACGATGGCTCCTCCGCAGACCTCTGTCAAGCGCTCAGCCACCGTCTTGAGCAACTGGTCACCAGCGTCGTGTCCCATCGCATCATTGACATATTTGAAGTTGTCAAGGTCGAGATAAAGTAGCCCCGGCGTCACTCCGTCCTTGGCTGTCGCGACAGTCAGTTCGACCAACTCCATAAACCGACGGCGGTTGTAGAGGTTAGTCAGAGGGTCTCTGGTCGCAAGAGTGTCCAACTGCTCGTTCATTTCGGCCAGTTGTATGGCCTGGTCGCGGATAGCTTGCTCGCGCTCAACCTGCTCTGTGATATCCATCGCAGAGACGAGAACACCGCCGACTGTTCCGTCACTTAGGTGCCAAGGTCGGCTTTCCCACCACAAATGAGAGGTCGCCTGGCCACCCCTGGTCCGCCACTCTTCGTCATGGCACGTGACCACCGCTCCATCAAGGCACCGGTGAAATGCTGAGTACCAAGATGCAGGTGATTCGTGGCAAGCGTCAAAGTGGTTGAGTCCCTGCGCCGAACCTTGCGTCAAGCCGAACATCTCCTCCCATCGCTCTGATGCGGCGACATAAATGTAATCGCGGTCTAGCATGGCGATCGCAGCCGGCGCGTGGGCTACAAAGTCATGCAATCTCGCCCGCTCATTGGCTAAGGTCCGCGAGGCTTGTTCCACCTCGGTGACGTCGGCTATCGTCGAGACGACACCTTGGATCGAGCTTTCGCTTCCCAAAATGACCTCAGTGTTGACCCGAATCCAGCGATGGCTTCCGTCTGGCCGTGTCAAGCCACATAGAAAGTCGTGTTTCGACTGACCAGTCCTAAGGCTCAGGGCGGAAGGCAAATTGTCCTTATGGAGCGGCGCTCCCCTAGAGTCCGTCAATGCCAACGGAGAGTCTTCTGGGAATCCGCCGAGCAGAGACGCCTTGGAGAGGCCGAGGATTCTTTCTGCCGCTTGGTTGACCATGGCGACTTTGCCATCGGCCAAGCGCAATATCACGCCTTCAGCCATGCTGCTGAACATAGCGCTGAGTCGCTGCTCACTCTCAGACAAGCTTTCCTGCAACCGCCGTTCTTCGCTGATGTCGCTCTTAATTGTCATGTAGCCAGCGTGCATGCCAGCTGTATCGAAGACAGGCTCAACCTCGACTTTAGCCCAGTATTGAGCTCCATCCTTGCGATATTTGACGAGTGTGGTTTCACAGCGCAAGACGTGATCCATTGACTGGGTCACACGCTTTACTTCTGCTGGGTCTGTGTCTGGACCGACACCGAATCCTTCATAGAGTTGGCCGATCGCCTCCTCTGACATATAGCCGGTCATGCGAACGAAACCCTCGTTGACCCACTCGATCCTTCGGTCCAGACCAATCACGATGACGGCGTTTCCAGTCCTTCTGGCGATCTCGGCCAAGCGTAAGTTCTGCTTGTATTCCGCTTGAGCCGCCGCGACGACGCGCCGATGGCTCAATCGTGTAAGGAAAACGATTCCGACCAATAGGATCGAGAGACCGACGGCAGGAACGAGGCCGCTAAGTGCTTGGTTCCTCCTTCGAGCTTGCTCCAGCATGAAGTCCTTTGCATCAACGTCTACTCCGACGACGCCAGCCATGGAGCCATCTTTGCGGTAGTACGGGGCGAATCCCGAAATGAACGTGCCCCACACGTCGGTGTAGGGCTTGTCGCTGGCCGTCGCTATCGGTTTTGCCGTACTACGAAGAGAGATTGCGAGTGCCGGGTCATTGTTTTCGTAGACCTCTCCGACCCGTGCCTGGTCTTCCTTTCCGTCGCCGTCATGGTCGCCGGGCATGGTCGGATCGACAACGAACATGATCTTGCCGTTCTCTATCCGTGTCGTGTAGATGAACTTAATGCCGGGCGTGGAGTTGAACGCCTTTCGCAGTGGAGCGGCGGCAGCGTCAAACTCTTTTGTGTTCGTCTGCTTGTCATCGCGGAAAGTGTCGAACAGGTCACCGTCCACAAGGCTTGACAGTGTCGAAGCAAGCCGGATGAGTTCGGCCCTTTTGCTTTGCAGCGCCTCCTGCTCTGCTTGTTGCCAGATGCCGTAGATACCAGCGCAAACGATGAGCAGCAGAATGACTCCGACGGCAAGTGCTTCGCCCAGCGACGCAAAGACCCACCCGAGACGGATCTTGGAGGATGCTAGCTCGTTGCTTCGTCGTGTGTCGCGCATGAGGTGGCAGATTGCGACTCATTGTCGCCATCTAGATTGTCGGCAACCCGGTCCGCCAGATACATAGAGGAGTCCGCGGATTTGCAGCGCCGGACAGAATTCTCTTCATTGGCACCCACGCAGCACCCCTCGATTCCATTTTTGGAGTATCACTGCGCTATGCAGAGGCTATGCCGGTTGCAGCTCGCTGTGGCTGTCGCCATGCTCGTATCGACAGGGGCAAGGGCCTTCGACCAGTCTCCGCAGGTTGGTCCACCCTTTGAAACCGACATCCGCAAGTTCGAAGAGGCCGATGCTCAACAGGCACCGGCAGAGGGAGGCATCGTCTTTGTCGGTAGTTCAAGCATCGTTCGCTGGTCGACTCTCAAGGAAGATTTCCCCGGCATCCCGGTGATCAACCGTGGCTTTGGCGGGTCGGCGATCAGCGACTCAGTCCGTTACGCCCGCCGGATCGTCACCAAATACAAGCCGAAGATGGTCGTGTTCTTTGCCGGTTCCAACGACCTGGCTTCGGGAAAGAAGTCTGACGAGGTGGTCGCCGACTTCCGGAAATTCGTGGCCATCGTCCACGAAGACCTTCCGAAGACCAAGATCGTCTTTCTGTCCATCACGCCAGCGCCGTCCCGACAACAGCTATGGCCGGCGATGCAGGAGGTCAACCACACTGTCCAGGCGATCTGCAAGAAGGGCCCGAACCTCCAGTTCGTCGATTTCTGGAGCCAGTTCTTGACCAAGGAAGGAGGACCCCGCCCCGAAATCTTTGTCGAAGATCAACTCCACATGAACCCCAAGGGCTACGCCATCTGGGTGGCGGGGTTGAAGTCCGTCGTCAAGTAGCCTCAGGAACGTGCAATGACAACGCTTTTTGCAGCATTGATTCTTGCCGCCGTCATTCCGCCAAAGTGGGACGAGGTAGCTAAAGGAGTTTGGCGCGGGCGGATTGGAGCTCATGACTCGCCGACCTTGACTGAGGCTGCCGAGGCGGTTCCGCGCTCGGCTTCGATCAAAGCGAAGAGTCAAGTCCCCTTCGACCTGAAACAGGTCAAGATGGACGTTGCTTCCGAGTATGCGAGGGTCGAACTCCCGCTCGCCAAAGGCGAGAAAATCTTCGGCCTTGGCCTGCAGATGAAGGGGAGTGACCGGCGAGGCGGCGTCTACCACCTGCAGGTCGACCACTACGCTGAGGGGCACGACAGGCTCCACGCACCCACGCCGTTCTATGTCAGTAGCCGAGGTTATGCGGTCTTCTTCAACACGACGCGTCCGATCAACGTCTACGTCGGCGTCGGCAACCGGACGGACCGGAACGATGCGCCAGCCCGCGACCGCAACACCGACCCCAAGTGGGACGCCCAGCCCGACAGCGGCCACGTGGAGGCGAGCGTCCAGGGACCCGGGATCGAGGTACTGGTCTTCGAAGGTCCGACCGCCATGGACGCCGTGCGACGGTACGTCATGTATTGCGGCGGCGGGGCGATGCCTCCCCAGTGGGCGCTTGGCTTCTGGCACCGCACGCCGTCGCTCGCGACGGCCAAGCAGGTCGAGGACGAGGCCGGCGAGTTTGATAGGCGCGGCTTTCCTCTGGACGTTATCGGCCTAGAGCCAGGGTGGCAATCCACCTCTTATCCCGGCACGATGGAGTGGGATCCTGGCCGCTTCCCGAACCCAGACAAGTTCTTGAAGGGACAGTCTGCCATGGGTGTCCACGTCAATCTGTGGGAGAACCCGTACGTCAAGCCTGGCAGCAAGCTCGCTGAGGCTCTCCAGCCAGGGTTTGGGTCGCACACGGTCTGGCTGGGGCTCGTGCCGGATATCAACTTGCCCCGAGTCGCCAAAGCCGAGCGCGACTTTCATGCAGCCGAGCACCTGGACAAGGGTGTGAGCGGATACAAGATCGACGAGGTCGACGGATTTGACAACTGGCTCTGGCCCGACCACGCGACGTTCCCTTCTGGCCTCTCCGGCATTCGTATGCGGCAGATCTATGGCGTCCTGTGGCAACGAGAATTGACGCGCCTCTTTGAGGAGCGGAACGAGCGTACGTTCGGTCTTGTCCGGGGCTCCAACGGCGCGGCGACCCGGTTCCCGTTCGCCATCTACAGCGACACCTACGACCACCGGCAGTATGTGACCGCCTTGACGAGCTCGTCGCTCGCTGGCGTCCTTTGGTGTGCGGAAATCCGGAGCGCGTCGACCGACGAGGAGTGGGTGCGACGGATGCAATCGGCTTGCCTATCGCCCATCGCGCAACTCAACGCTTGGGACAGCGGGAAGAAGCCGTGGAGCTATCCCGCGGTCGAGAAGGAAGTCAAAGAGGCGATGCTCCTGCGCGAATCTCTGGTTCCTTACCTCTACACCACCTTTTGGCAATACGCCAGCGAAGGCACACCGCCGGTGCGCCCGATGTGCCTGGTCGACGGCGGCGAGGAGACCGACCAGTACCTGCTCGGCGACGACCTGCTGGTCGCGCCGATGTTCGTCGGCGAGACGTCGCGCAAAGTCCGCCTTCCAGCGGGCAAGTGGTACGACTATCAAACCGGCAAGTACGTCGGTTCGCAGCAGACGGTCGAGATCAGCCCGAAGCTGGCAGAGATTCCACTCTTCGTCCGAGGGGGGCGCGCGATACCGACTTTCGCTGGTGCGACCCGGGCGCAGGGTGAGGCTTATCTGCCTCGTTGCTACGGCGACGGCCCGTGGGCTGGACAAATCTACGAAGACGACGGTAAGTCAGTGGCCTATCGCTCTGGAGCTTATGGCTTCTTCGACTTGACAAGTGGGGCCGACAAGGTGTCACAGAAGCATTTGGCCGGTAGTCGAAGGGAGCTGGCGAGGAAGCTGCTGCCGCCGCTCATCGTCGGGAAGGCGTGAGTACACTGGCATCGCCGTGCTGTCCGCTCTCTATCTCCTCACCGCCGTCCAAGTCCAGCCCGTCCGCAAGTTGGTTGTTACTCCCATCCACCAGGACAGCTTCAACAAAGGCGGCAAGGCGAAGAAGCGTGTCCAGGGCGGCAACCCGCGGATGATGGGGACGACGCTCGTCTTCGACGGCTCGCAAGACGGCAACCGGCAGGTCGACCCCCAGATCGCCGTCGGCGGCGGGTACGTGTTGCACGGCACGAACAGTGGTCTGGTGATTTACAACAAGAAAGGCGAGTACGTCGACGGTGTGCCGCAGAGTGAGTTCAACAACGGCATCGACCCGAAGCTGTTCTACGACATGCACAACAAGGTCTTCGGGTTCGACCTTTGGTACTACTACGACAAGCCCAAGGTCAAACCGATCAACATCTCCATCTCAGCGACGAGCGACCCGCGCGGGGCCTGGAACACCTACGCCATTCCGTCGCCCGACGAGGTCGACGGCGGTGGGATTGGCTTCAGCCGCAAGTGGATCGGCTACTCCTGGCCCGGCGGCAATGAGCGTACTCTGGTCATGAAGACGGCCGAGGCGAAGGCCGGCAAGCCGGCGACGGTGTACTTCTTCTCCGGCTCGCTCGGCAGCCCAGTGATGACCCAAGACCCGACCGATGACCTGCTGTTTGTCCAGTTGACGAACGAGGACATAGTGCTGACGACCGTCGGCGACGGTCCGCGCGGTGAACCAGTAGTCAAGAAGGTGGTGCGCGCTCCTCATCACTTCACCCACTTCGGCTACCCGCCCCAATCGCCAATGAAAGGGACCGACAAGAAGACTGCAAGCGGCGACCGGAACCCCAAGAACCTAGTCGTCCAAGGCAAGCACCTGTGGTTCTCGCATGCGGTCAACGTCGATGGCCGAGCGGCGGTGCAGTGGCACCAGTTCCGGCTTGACGGCAGCGAGGTTCAGAGCGGGCTCATCAGCGACCCGACTGACAGCTTCATTCAGACGACGATCGCCGTCAACAAGCACAACGACGTTCTAGTCGGCTTCCAACAGGCCGGGCCGGAGATGTTCGTTTCCGGTCGCTATGCATTGCGGCTGGACAAGGACCGCCAAGGGATGCTGCGGCCGATAGTCAAGCTCGCCGAAGGACTGGCTGCCACAGAAGGCGGAGCTTGGGGCGACTATAGCGGATCGTGCGTCGATGGCGACGACATGACGCGCCTGTGGACCATCCAGAGCTTCGCCAACGCCCAAGGGCGAGGCGGTACGGTCATCGCCTGCGTCAAGCCCTGATCAACGTGGAATCTTCGGGCGCAAGCGAGGCAAGTGGGGGCGGAAATCGTCGTCCAGCTTGTCCAACATCGCCTTTTTCAGGCGTCTGCGTAGGCTGGCATCACCGCCGACTGCTAAGGATTCAAGTCGGTCAAGAATGCTCTCGGGCTTCTTCGCAGACGGATCGGCGACGATCTTGTCCATACTTGCCTTACGGGAATCGACACGGGTTGGTGGCACCGTATTCGTGTGCAAAGAGTCTAGTGGCCGCCATAAGTCAAGTTCCAAGTAGCTTGAGCTAACATCCGGACATGCATCTGTTTGCTCTCGGATTGTTGCTTCTGACCGCTCAAGACGCCGGCGTGATGGCCGGGCACACGCGGGACGTCTCGTGCGTCGCCATCTCGGCTGACGGCAAGCACCTTGCCTCTGGCAGTGTCGACCGTACCATTCGACTTTGGGATCAAGCTTCCAAGCGGGCGTCGATAACCCTTGAAGGCCACGACGGCGAGGTCCATTGCGTCGCGTTCAGCCCGGACGGCAAGCTACTCGCCTCGGGGGAGATGTACAAGAAGGTGAAAATTTGGGATGTCGCGGCCCACAAGGAACTGCAGACCTTCACCGACATCGATGGGGCGGTGCAAAGCATCGCTTTCAGCCCCGATGGCAAGCGCGTCTTCGCCGCTAGTAAGGACAACGCAGCCCGCGTCTGGACAATCGGCTCCAGCGCCGAAGCCAAAAAACTGCCGCACAAATGGGCAGTGAACGCCATCGCTGTCTCCCCGGACGGCAAGACGGTGGTGACCCTCGACGACGGCGGCCACATCACCCTTTGGGACTCCGCTACCCTCAAACAAACCAAGACATGGGAGCATGCGTCGTCAGGACGCTCACTGGCCTTTTCCGCCGATGGCAAGACCCTTGTTACTGCCGGCGGCGGTGCGGTCAAGACATGGGATCTCGCATCCGGGGCCATGAAGGCATCCGCAACCTGCGACGCCAACGCCGTCGCCATCACACCCGATGGCTCGCTAGTCGTCGTCGCCACGCAAGACAACCTCGTGATGGCCCTCAACACCAACGACCTCAGCGTCAAGTGGAAGCTGGAGAAACATGAGCGTCCGGTAACCGGAGTCGCAGTATCACCCAATGGCAAAACGGCATACACTTCCGGCATGGACATGACGCTGAGAGTCTGGAATCTGAAGTAGTCGAGCCTCCGAGAAGGAAATCGCACTTCAACCGCGGGCCGGGCATAATGGCCGCACGTGTCCTCGGACCTGTCGTCGTTCGCGTTTGAGTTGCGGCTCTTTGGCACCTTCTCCTGCAAGGTGAGGGGGAAGCCGATGCCCCCTCTTCGATCGTCTAAGGGGGATCAGGTCTTGGCCCTGCTCGCGCTGCGCAGACCACCTCTGGACCGCGGTTGGCTCGCCACGACGCTGTGGCCCGACAGCACTCTCGAACGAAGCCGGTTTTATCTGCGGCGCGAGCTGACGCACTTGCGCTCGGCCCTGGCGGAAGAAGCTTGGAGGCTCCAGAGTTCCAGTCGGGATTCTCTTTCATTCGACCTTGACGGAGCCTGGGTCGATGTCTTGGAGTTTGACAAGCTGATCTTGTCCAGTGATGGCCGCGACAGTGCAGAGGCAATTGCGATAAGAAGTGCCCCACTTCTCGAGTCGGTCGACGAAGACTGGGTGTATTTGGAGCGTGCTTCGCGCGAAGAAGCATTTGTGGCTGCGGCCCAGCGGTCTGCCGAACGTTTGTCGCAGGATCGAGCGTTCGACCAAGCCATCCCAATCCTCAGATTGGCCGTCGCCCATGAACCGCTCCGCGAGAGCCTGCACCGCATGCTCTTTACCGCCCTCGGTGAAGTCAACGATTTGGCTGCTCTGGCCAAGGCGTACCGGGAACTGCGGTCTTTGCTCCGTCGCGAGCTCGGCGTCGAACCGGACCCGGAGACCCAGGCACTGGTCCGGTCCCTGTTGGAGGGCCAAAGGCCGCCTGGCCCGAGGGCGATCTCGATGCCGCGCGCGTTCCAGCTTCCCTCCCTCACTTCCAACCTGGTGGGTCGCGAAAGAGACACTGAGGACGTCCTCCGGTTGTTTGATGAGAACCGTGCCGTCTGTCTGTGCGGGCCTGGCGGCGTCGGCAAGACGAGTCTTGCTCTGGCCACTGGCGCCATATTGTCCGAAAGACTGCAGTGTGGCGGAGCATTTGTCGATCTGTCGTCAGTCACTAGCCCCCAAGGCGTAGCTGCAGCGGTCGGCTCGGCGCTCGGCTCCCGACAATTTGTTGGCCACGACCCTGTCGAGACCCTCTCCGGGCTGTTGGCAGACAAGAGCATGTTGCTCGTCATCGACAACTGCGAGCAAATTGCCGATGAGGTCGCCAAGCTTGTCGCCAAGCTCGTTTCACGCTGTCCACTTGTGCTGGCCCTGATGACGAGCCGACACGCCCTTCGAGCCACAGGTATTGCCAACTATCGACTGGGCCCGCTGTCGTTGAGTCCCTCCCAGTCAGATTGCCGCTCGCCAGCGACTCTGGTGTTCCTGACGGCCGCCGCCAGGTCGGGACGGGTCATCGAGCCGACTGAGGAGGCGGTCGCCCACATCGATGCGATCTGTAGGCGCCTCGACGGCCTCCCTTTGGCCATTCAGGTCGTAGCTTCTTCAGCGTCCACGCTGCCGCTAGCACACGTCAACCAGATGCTCCACGAAGCTGGAAACTGGCTAGAGATCCGGGGACCCTCTGACGAGTCTCGACATGCCACGGTCAGCGAAGCCATTTCTTGGAGTGTCGGACTGCTCACAGATAGCGAGCGCACCCTTCTCACCGCGGCATCCACTTTTGTTGGAGGATGGACACTTGAAGCTGTCACGGCTGTATGTGCTGGGGAGTTAGAGGCGTCGCTGATAGCCAGCGGATTGAGCGGGCTCGTCGAAAAGTCGATTGTTTCGTTCCAGCCCGCGCAGGAGAGCGGTCGGTACTATTTGTTGGAGCCGATTCGAGACTTTGCGTCGACGATGCCCGTGCCTCCCGAGACTGCCGCTGGAAGAAGGCTCCGACACTTTCGGTATTACTACGAGCTCACGTCGAGGCTGGGCCCGCTCCTCTATGACAGGCAATCTGACCGAGCATTGCAGGAACTAGAAACCGAACTCCACAACCTAAGACTCGCTCAGGACTATTGCTTCGGACAACCTCCACGCCAACAGCTGTTCGCGGGCATCACGGCCCAAGAGGCGGGCATGAGGCTCGCAGACCGAATGACACGCTTTTACTTCGTGCGCGGGCCCATTGAAGAGGGTCGCGAATTGACGTTGGCCGCACTGGCACGGGCGACGCCTGACACTAGCCATTCCCTGCTCGGAATGGTCGTGCTGTCGGCGGGCATCTACGAAGGCTTCTTGGGCAATGTGGTCGCTGCGGTCGAACACTTGGGCCGTGCGACTGCTCTGGGGAGGAGCGCAGGCGACAAGGCCCTGCTTGGTCGGGCCCTGCACAACCTGGGCTGGTCACAACAACGCCACGGACTCTATGACGAAGCCCGCGCTTCTTTCACAGAGGCGCTCGCCGTTCACCGGCAAAACGGCGACCCGATGTGGCAGGCCTTGTGCCTGCAGTATCTCGGCACACTCGACTCCGTGCTACTCAGTCCAGAAACCGCGATCCCCCTGTTCGAGGAAGCTCTCGAAACTTGTGCCGGCCGCGGTTGCCGGGTCGTAGAAGGCTACGCCCAAGCTGCCATGGGTTCTGCCCTTCGCCAACTCGGCATGCGCGACGAAGCTCGCGACGCCTTTCGGCAGTCTGTCGACACGCTCCGTGCACTCGGTAACAGGTTCCACTTGGCCACGGCCCAGACGGGCAGGTCCAGGCTGGCCTTGGAAGAGGGTGATCTGGACACGGCCAAGGCTCTCTTGACTGAGTCGCTCGGACAGTTTGTCGAACTGGGCTGCCGCCTGGAGTTCGCCGCCTGCCTGGAAACTTGGGCCGAGTGGCACGCCGCTGCGGACCAGATCGACACGGCCGTGACCTTGCTTGGACATGCCGACCGGCACAGAACGGAACTGCAGGCGCCGCATAGCCCGCAATCGGTGCTGGAAACGGAGAGGTTGAAGACAAGGGCACAAGAAGTCTTGTCACCAGCGCGCTACCGTCAAACGGTCGCCAAAGGCAAGGCCCTGCGGCAAACGGAAGCGACGGCCCTTGCATTGTCTCAAGGGCCGTTGGTCAACGGTCTCTCCCACCGCGTACACAAACCTTTGGACTAGCGGTACTGCCCGTGGAGCTTCCACGTCACCTGGCCAGTTGCCAGATTGGCGAAGCCGTTAAACGTAAGTTCACCGTTGACACCAGCAAAATCACCGGTGCCAGAGACGATCGCCGATTTGATCGACAACACATACAGGCCCTGGTCGTTGACCGGTACAAGTCTGAGCTCATCGGTCGTTGTGATTGTGCCTCGCGCGCCAAATTGGATCGTATGAGTCGACGTGCCGACGAGGCTCCCGCCGGGCCCAGGGTTCAGACTTGTCAGAGTGGCCAGCGAAGACTCACTGACTTTGTCATGGCCAATGCGGGCTACACCGGTGCCGGCGAACTGGAACGGGTTGATGGCCGTGGCTACTCCTTCACCTTGGATGACAGTCACTCCCTGCGCAAACAGCTGGCAGGACATGGCGCAAAAGGTTGCGACGGTAACGACGAGTTTGGTCAGATTCTTCAACATGGTCTTTTCCTGGGCGTGCCGGCCTCGTCTCTGGACAAGAAGCCGGTGCGTTGAAAAGACTGTAAAACGGTGCCGTGACCCGAACCGTTACCGAAACCGGGCCGATTTGAAAAGTGATGGGAATCTCTTTTTTGTGGTTGGTCAGTTCCCGCTTTCTTCGATAACAAGAAGATGCAACAGTCCTTGGGCAGTTGCCAGATCCTCCGGCGCGTCAATGTCGAGACTGGCCCCTTCCAGATTGACGAGCGCAGCGCCATGGCGCCTGATCACGGACTTCGCGCCCCGGTCGCCTGCGAGGGCGACAAGCTCGGGGAAGAAGCGGCTGGCGAACAGGCAGGGCGGGCCAGATTCGCTGTCCCAAGCTGTGGCGACGATGTCGGCCGGGTTCGCGGCCAGCGCTCTCAGGTGTTCTGAAGTCACAAAGGGCTGGTCGGCCAGGGTCAGGATGACGGCATCGACAGCCGGGCTCATTGAACTGACACCGTGCGCGATCGAGCTGCCGAGTCCGTCCCGCCACGAGTCGTTTACGGTCGGACGCACGGGCAAACCTTCCAATGCCGACTTGACCTCTTCTGCCACAGCGCCGAGCACGACAACGACTTCAGCGGCGCCGCACCCCAGGGCGGTCCGCGCCGCCCTCTCGACAAGCGTCATCCCGCCTACCTGCTCCAACTGCTTGGGCCGGCCCATGCGGCTGGAGCCACCGGCAGCCAAGACGATCACCGCGAAGCGGCGCATTGAGACAGCACTCCTTGCATCTCGGCGAGAATGGACAGGGCAATCTCTTCCGGGCCCTCAGCGCCCAAATTGAGTCCGACAGGCGCGTGGAACTTGGCTGGCCTGTCCATTTTCAAATCGTCCAAGAGACGGACCGACCTTTGTCGCGAGCTCACCATGCCGACATACGGACAGTCCGAAGCTAGAAGCGCTGGCAGGAGCGTCCGGTCGGCCAGATAGCCGTGTGTCATCAGCACGACAAATGTCTGGGAATCAAGCGACAGGAGGCCGGGCAAGTCGTCCAGCGAGGCAGTGGCTAGCTGGTCGGCAGCTGGAAACCGAGAACTGACGGCAAAGTCGGCCCGATAGTCCGAGACGCAGGTCATCCAGCCGACTTCCCTCGCCATGCGCTCCAATGGCAGAGCGTCATTGCCTGCCCCGATGATGACGAGCCTAGGGCCAGGCGGCAGATGTTCGAAGTAGACGTCGGCGAGCCCGGGCTCTAGAAGACTCGACTCGCCTTGACACATTTCTAGACAACACCACGACTTCGAACCCAGGCAGCCCGCTTTCAAACTGACCGCGATATCGATAGGTTTCCTTAGTTCCAGACTTTGCGATATTCGATGCCAGTCAGATTGTGGATCAAACCGTTCGACCAGAACTTCGACCACGCCTGGACAGCCCATGCCGTAGCCCCAGAGCACATCGGCGTCTGAGGTCGTATCGAAGGTGAGTAAGGCAGGCCCGTCTTC
>JAFDWT010000019.1:48135-49952 GCA_018268335.1 Armatimonadota bacterium
CGCGGGTGAAGAGCATCCGCGCGCCAGCCCGTCGATAGACGCTCCCAGAAGTGCGGACGACTGTCGCCAGGACAGCCTCCTCTTGCAGTTCCAGAGCGGCCTTGAGCGTCCGCCGCAGCTCGTTCATGCCGTCATTGTAGTAGCGTGGGCGATTTTCATGAAGTGACAATTCTCACAGTGAATTCAGGCCCATACTGTAGGCATGCCCTCCTACGAACTCAATGTCAACGGAGTCAGCCACAAGGTCGAGGCGGATGCAGACATGCCTCTTCTCTGGGCGCTGCGCGACCTCATCGGACTGACGGGGACCAAGTACGGTTGTGGTATCGGATCCTGCTCGGCTTGCGCCGTCCTCATGGACGGCAAAGCGGTCCAGAGCTGCCAGACAACGGTAGCCGACGTCAAAGCTTCCAAAATCGTCACTATCGAAGGCTTGGCTAAGAACAACAAACTGCATCCAGTCCAGCAAGCTTGGGTCGAGCACGACGTGCCGCAATGCGGCTACTGCCAATCTGGGCAGATCGTCGCCGCTGTCGGCTTGCTGCAAGAAAAGCCCCATCCAACGGACGCCGAAATTGACGCAGCGATGGCCAGCCACCTGTGCCGGTGCGGCACCTACCCTCGCATCCGCGAAGCGATCAAGGCTGTCGCCGGAGGCAAGCTGTGAGCGACCGCGGCCTCTCCCGCCGCTCGTTCCTCGCCGTCGCCGGCAGCGTCGGTTCTGCTTTTGCTTTGGGTTGCTACTCGCCCTCGACGGTGGCAACACCGGGGGCTGCCGAACCGACTGCCACCGCCGCTGCTTTCGAACCAAACGCCTACGTCGCGATCAACGCTGACGGCACGATCTCGATCACCATCGCCAAGTCGGACATGGGCCAAGGCGTCCGCACCTCTCTTGCTATGGCAGTCGCCGAAGACCTGGACGCCGATTGGTCGAAGGTCAAGGTGGTCAACGCCGACGGCGACAGCCGGAAATACGGCGGCCAAGGCACCGGCGGCAGCTCTAGCAGCCGTAGCATGCACCAGCGCATGCGCCAGATGGGCGCTGCCGCGCGGGCCATGCTCGTCGGCGCTGCCGCCAAGAGCTGGTACGTCGCGCCTGACCAGTGCAAAACGGAGAAGGGCCGTGTCATCCATCCCGACGGCAAAACGACGCTGAGTTACAGCTCCCTTGCTGGCCAAGCGGCTGGAATTCCGGTTCCCGCAGACAAAGACATCAAGCTCAAGGACGCGTCGCAGTTCAAGATCCTCGGCAAGCCAACATTGCGCGTGGACAACGTGCCGGTCGCTAAGGGCGAAGCGGTTTACGGCATCGACGTCAAAGTGCCCGGCATGGTTTACGCGTCGCTGGTCCGCCCGCCGACCCTTGGCGGTTCGGTCGAGTCGTTCGACGCTACCGAAGCCAAGAAAATCGCCGGTGTGCTTGACGTCGTCCAAATAAGGAGCGGCGTCGCGATCATCGGAACGAACACCTGGGCGACGATCAAGGCCCGCGAAGCGCTGAAGGTCAAGTGGAACTCCGGACCGAACACCAAGGTCTCCAGTGACACGATCCGCGAGTCGATGAAGAAAAGCCTTGGTTCTCACCCTGAGACTCCGGCTGGCTCCAAGGTGATCAACGCCACGTTTGATCTGCCGTATTTAGCCCACTCGACGATGGAGCCGATGAACGCGGTCGCTAGCGTTACTGCCGACGGCTGCGAGATTTGGTGCGGTTCGCAATCGCCCGACGGCGCGCGCGGCCAAGCAGCACAGGCTCTTGGGATCCCTGCAGAAAAAGTGACCGTCCACCTGACGCTCCTCGGCGGTGGGTTCGG
>JAFDWT010000019.1:49987-54135 GCA_018268335.1 Armatimonadota bacterium
GTCAAGCTTCTTTGGACGAAGGAAGACGACATCCAGAACGACTGCTACCGTCCGATCTGCCACCACGTCATGCGCGGCGCGGTCAAGGGCGCGACGCCAGTCCAGTTCAGCCACGTGATGGCCGAGGCAGGTATGCGGCCGTCGGCCGCCCGCAAAAGCGGCATGGAGTTCCCCTACGAGCTTCCCGGCACCTCGTTCATCTACAGTTCGGTGTCGGCGCCTGTCCCGACTTGGTTCTGGCGCTCAGTCGAACATTCGCAGATCAACGTCGTCAACGAGTGCTTCCTGGATGAACTCGCCCACGCCGCCGGACAAGATCCGGTGGCTTTCCGGCGGAGTCTCATCAAAGACCCACGGATGCGCAAGGTGTTCGACATCGTCGTCGAGAAGTCGGGTTGGGGCAAGCCGCTCGCGAAGGGCAAGGGCCGCGGTGTGGCCTGCACCAACGCCTATGGTTCCTACGCGGCCCACGTGGCTGAGGTCAGTGTCCAAGGCGATGTCATCCGGGTCGAGCGCATTGTCGCCGCTGTCGATCCGGGTTTGGTCATCAACCCCAAGGGCGTCGAGGCACAAATCCAGGGTGCGGCCAGCGACGGTGTCGCCACCGCCCTACACGCGGCCATCACCGTCAAGGACGGCGAGATCGAGCAGAGCAACTGGCACAACTATGAGTGGCTGCGGTTCGACTCGGCGCCGAGTGTGGAGGTCCATATTGCGGGTGAGGGTGACAGTCCCGGAGGCATGGGCGAAGTCGGCTACCCCGGCGTTCCCGCTGCGGTGGCCAACGCCGTCTTCGCCGCGACCGGGAAGCGGGTGCGCAAGTTCCCCATTCGGGTGTCAGAACTGGAATAGCGGGACAATGGAAACCTTGGCACCGTTGGTCGACCGGTTCGGTCGGCCCCACGACTATTTGCGCGTCTCTCTCACGGACCGCTGTGGTTTCCGGTGCCGTTACTGTATGCCCGACGAGGGGGTCGAGTGGACGCCACAAGACCAACTGATGACGACCGACGAGATTCTGCATCTCTGCCGGCTGTTCGTGCGGCTTGGGATCAAGCGAATTCGATTGACGGGCGGTGAACCGACGCTGCGACGGGACTACATGGACATCGTCCACGAGCTGAGCGGGCTCGTGCCTGTGCAGATCACGACGAATGGAACGACCCTCGTCCGCGACGCCCTGGCGCTGGCTGACGCGGGCCTAGCCGGAGTCAATGTGAGCTGCGATTCTTTGCAGCGCGACCGGTTCGCCGACATCACCCAGCGGGACGCTTTGCCCGAGGTCATGGCCGGGATCGCCGCCGCCCAGTCGGCAGGGTTGATGGTAAAAGTCAACGCCGTGGTCATCCGTGGCTTCAACGACGACGAAGTCGGGGACTTCGTTCGGTTCGCCGTCGAACGTGGCATCGAAGTCCGGTTCATCGAGTTCATGCCGTTCCTCGGCAACAATTGGAAAGCCGACTCGGTGGTGCCAGCCCGCGAAATCCGAGAATCTGCCCACAGGGCGGCGGCCCTGACTCCTCTGCCTGGAACGCCGAGCGACGTGGCGACCGACTTCGCCGTCGAGGGAAGCCGTGCCGTTGTCGGGTTTATCTCTAGCGTCACCGAGAGCTTCTGCTCCGGGTGCAACCGCATCCGGCTGACCGCGGAAGGCAAGGTCAAGACCTGCCTGTTCCTCCCGCCGCGCACGAGCCTGCGCGACCTGCTCAGGCAGGGAGCCGACGAGTCTGACATCGTCCAGTCCATCCGCGACGACCTGTCCACCAAGTGGGAGGGCCACCCGTCCATGAAGAGTTGGACTCAGCGAGACAATTTGAGCATGGTGCAGATCGGCGGATGAGCTTGCTGCATCCTCATCTCAGATTGAGGTCTGCGTCGAAATTCTGCTTCGCACTTTCTGGTGCGGTCGAGGCTTTGCTTGGCGCCCGCATACCGCCAGTGCACCTAATCTGACTCGCAGAGCCAGCAGAAAGGAGATTTGGTGGAGATGGCTGGACGCATTTCGGAAAGGCCACGTTGCGAATTTGATCCCCACATTATGACTTTTCAGTGATGGCCGGACGCTCCTTGGGGAGTGCCGCCTGTCCTTTGCCCTGTGTGCAGGACAATTGCCTCCAGACACGCGCGCCGACGCTTTGGGCGGTGTTCGAGCAGTTCGGGCCCAGGTCTTAGAGGACTTGGCGGCCGGGACCTTTGGCGCGGGGCCAGGGCAATACGTTTCGCGCATTTTTCTTCGTGAAAAAGACATGCCTTTGACCCCAAGAGCCACATTCAAGGGCAAGGCCTGTGAGTTGCCCGTTGACACTTTGGACGAGGTCTCGGCAGCAAGTAGCTGACCAAGCAATTGTCTGAAGGAGCGGTATCTTAGCGTTAATAGGACATGGATTGTTAAGTTGATAAAACCATGCCGCCCCCTTGCCTTAACATGACAACCATGTGCAGATAAATTGACTAGCAATTGTCGCAGTCGTCGTGTATGACTTATGACTATTGAGGGAGCCGATGGAACTACCGACCGCCGTCTGTGTGCACGACGACCACTGGTTTTTAGAACCGGTGGTCAAGGCGGTTCTGCCTGCCGGGCCGGTGACGGTCTTCGTGAGCCGGATGGCCTGGGACGGCTCGGACGGGCCTTGGGAGCGGTGTGTCGAAGCTGCCGATAGGGCTGGGGCCGAGGTCGTCCTGGGGGACTGGAGTTCGGAGAGCGAGCACCGCAAAGCAGCGCTCGCAGAGATGAAGAGGCGCGGGGCCCACCATTTCCTCTGTTTGGACGGCGACGAGGTCTGCTCTCCTGAGCTTTTGCAAACGCTTAAACACATTGCGAAACAAGACCTCTCCGGCCACGTGCGTTGCCGGATGGAGACGTATTGGAAGTCCGCTTCTTACGCCGTAAGGCCGCGCGAAGAGATTGCCCCTGTCGTGATGCTCGACGCCAGGTATTCCGAGCACGTCCACATCAGGGAGTACACGGGAAGAAAACCGCTTGTGCTCTGCGAAGAGCACGGCCTCTTGCACCACCTCTCCTACGCGGGGCCGGACGAGCGGATCCGACGCAAGGTGTCCACCTGGGGCCACCGGCACGAGGTGGTGGACGGCTGGTACCAGAGGGTCTGGCTCGGCTGGGACGAGGACCGGACGATGCGGGACCTGCACCCGACGCACCCGGCCTGCTACCGGGCCGTCGAACGCGTCCTCGTCCCGGAGGTCCTCGCCGCCGCGCCTGAGTTCATCGCTGACTCTGCAAACCCAGAGAGGCCGGAGCCCTGGCCCAAGGTGAGCGTCGTCGTCCCGGTCTTCGGAGCGGCAGAAGAAGTGCGCCGCTGCCTGGCTTCGCTTGACGCCCTCTACGCAGAATTCCATGAGGTTATCGTCGTCGACGACCACGGCCCCCGCGACGCCGTCGAGGCGGCCCAAGGCTTCAACGTCGTCCAGACCCCGGAGAACCGAGGCTTCGCCGAAGCCTGCAATTGCGGCTACCGGGAAGCCACCGGCGACACCGCCCTTTTCCTCAACAGCGACGCCGAGCTCACAAAGGCCGGTCTCTACCGCCTCATTGAGACGCTCACATCAAGCCCGAGCATCGGCGCGGCGGGCCCCTTCAGCGACGGGGCCGGGTACTTCCAGCACTTCCCGCTTCCTTCTCCCACCACCGACGCAAATCTCTTCGCACAAGACTTCGCCTGGCGCGACGCCGAGGACTTCGACGCCAACATGCTCGTCGGCTTCTGCCTCGCCGTCAAGAAACAAGCTATCGACGCCGTCGGCGGCGAGCCGTTCGACGAGCGTTTCGGCAAAGGCTTCTTCGAGGACAACGACCTCACTTACCGCCTCCAGCGGGCGCGGCTCCGCACCGTCGTCTCCGCCCGCTCGTTCGTCCGCCACTCCGGCGGCGCGAGCATGCGCCACCTGGACGAGGACGCCAACGCCCTCCTCAAGGCCAACCAGGCCGTCTACGAGGCCAAGTGGCGCGAAGACCTCGCCACCGGCTTCGCCAGCCACCTCTGCGGCCCCGAGCCGTCGCCCGTCTGCTTCGACTGGTCCCGCGAGCCGCAGCGGCTGAAGAAGGAGACGCTCAAACTCGCGAAGCAGGCGGACATCTCGCTCTGCGTCATCGCCAAAGACGAGGAGCGCGTCATCGGCGACCTCCT
>JAFDWT010000001.1 GCA_018268335.1 Armatimonadota bacterium
CAACGGAGCCGGGAAGACCACCTTCCTCAAGACCATGCTCGGCTTAGTCGACGCTGCCGCCGGTGGGGGCACGATTCTGGGCCAGGACATCCTGCGAGATGGACCGAGGATCAGGCAGCTGGTCGGCTATATGCCCGAGCAGGACTGCCACATCCCGGGGCTGAGCGCCGTTGAGTTCGTCTCCTATGTCGGCGAACTGGCCGGTTTGCCCGCGAGCCAGAGCCTCCGCCGCGCCCACGAGGTGTTGGAGTACTGCGGCCTCGGCGAAGCCCGCTATCGCCAAGTCGAGACCTACTCAACCGGCATGAAGCAGCGCATCAAGCTGGCCCAGGCCATCGTCCATGGGCCGAAGCTCCTGTTGCTCGACGAGCCGACCAACGGTCTCGACCCACGCGGTCGCGAAGACATGCTCGACCTCGTCCGCTCGGTCTCGCACGGCAAGGGCCTGAGCGTCCTGGTCTGCAGCCACCTCCTTAAGGACATCGAGAGGACTTGCGACCAGGTCGTGGTGCTGCTGGGCGGTCGGTTGCGCGCCCAGGGCTCGATCCGCGACCTCAAGTCGGTGGCCGGACAACCTATGGACGTCGAACTGCGCGGCCCGTCGCATGAGTTTGTCATGGCCGCCGCGACCCACGGGCTCAAGCTAGTCAGCGAGGAGCGGCAGACCTACCGCCTTCAAGGCACTGGCACTCCCGCCGAAGTGTCGCGGCAAGTCTTCACCGCCGCCAAGATGGCCAAGGTGCAGGTCCGTCGCATGGCGGTCGCCCAAAAGTCGCTGGAAGATGCTTTCCTGGAGGCTATCGATGGCTAACGCCCCCATCGCCGACCTCAGCTATCGCAACTACGACGGCGCTCTGGAGCCGCCGAGCAAGCGCTGGACCGTCATCGCCCGACATAGCATCCGGCGCGCGCTCAAACTTAAGTCGTTTTGGGTTCTCAGCGCACTGTCGGGCTGGCATTTCGCCATCATCGCCGCCTGGCTCTACATGATGGACAACATCGCCGGCGCGACCAGCCCGCAGTTTGTCGAACAGTTCTACAAGCAGGTGGTCTGGCGCGATGTGCTCTTGAACGGCATCGCCGCCGGCCAGTTGATGTGGATGGCCTTAGGCCTGGTGCTCGGCGCTGGCTGCATTGCCAATGACAACCGGACGAACGCGCTGCTGGTCTATTTGAGCAAGCCAGTCGGCAAGGGCGAGTATTTGCTGGGTAAGTTCGTCGGCCTCGCAGTACCGCTCTTGCTGGCGTTGGCCATCCCTGTCACCGTGTTCCTCGTCTATGGATCCCTGAACTGGCGCGGGAACGGGTTCCTGACAGACGACCCTTGGATGATTCCGAAGACGCTGGTCGTCTTGCCCGTCATGGCGGCTTTCAACGCGGCTCTGCTGGTGGGCTTTAGTTCGCTAGCCAGCAATGCCAGGGTGTCCGGCGCGGTCTATGCAGGCTTCTATTTCATTATCAAGTTCTTCGTCTTCTTGCTGACCGGCGCGGGTCGACTCCATGGCATGCCCGAGGCCATTCGCCCGACGCTGGAGAAGATCTCCTACCTCTCTATTGACGGCTTGCCTTATGGCTTCGCCAAGGTCGTCTTCGGTACCGACGGGTCGCCTTTCTGGATCATCAAACAAGGCCCAGAGCACGTGATCGCCAGGCCGCCGCTCTTCTTGGTGCTGCCGCTGATCGTCGGCTTCGGTGCCCTCGGCTTGGGCATCGCCTGGAGCCGCATCCGCGCGGTGGAGGTGGTCAAGTGATCGAGCTCCACAACGCCTCCCGCTGGTACGGCCAGGTCATCGGCCTGAATGATGTCTCGACCACCATCGGCCCCGGCGTCACCGCAATGCTCGGCCAGAACGGGGCAGGGAAGACCACCCTGATGCGCTTGATCACCGGCCAACTCAGGCCAACGACGGGCGACGTGAAAGTCCTCGGCATGGATCCGTTCGCCAACGTCGAGGTTTTTAAGCGGCTGGGCTACTGCCCCGACATCGACAACTTCCCCGAGCACCTCTCGGGCCGTGAGTTCGTCTTCCGCATGGCTCGGTTGATGGGCATCGCCACGCCAGAGGCCAAAAGGCGGACCGAAGAGACGCTGACCGAGGTCGGCATGGTCGACCGCGCCCACAAACCCCTTTTGGGCTACAGCAAAGGCATGCGCCAGCGCATCAAGCTCGCGCAGGCGATGCTGCACGACCCTGATATCTTGCTCCTGGACGAGCCGCTCAACGGCCTCGACCCCGTCGGCCGTCGGGAGCTGATGGTCGTCTTGGGCGACCTGGCCGCCAGGGGCAAATCGGTCCTCGTCAGCAGTCACATCTTGTTCGAGGTCGAGCAGATGACGCGTTCGATCTTGGTCCTGCACCGTGGACGGCTACTGGCCAGCGGCGACCTGCAGGTCATCCGCGACCTGATCGACCGTCATCCGCACCGGATCAAGCTCTCGACCGCATCGCCTCGGCGATTGGCCTCTCGACTCGCCGACGTCGCCGCCGTCCTCAGCTTGGAGATCGACGAAGCCGGCGGCATGGTCGAAATCCAGACTCGCCAGCCCGACGTCTTCTACGACGCCCTTCCCGACTTGGTGCTTCAAGAAGGGATCGACCTTTACGGCTTTGAGAGCCCCGACAACAACCTGGACTCGGTGTTCCGGTACCTGGTGGACGTGTAACCGATGCTGTCAGTCGTCTATTCAGGAACTGTCAAGGACTTCTTGCGGCCCGGCCGTGTCGTCGCCTGGACGGCTGCGGCGGTCGTGATCGGTGTCCTGGCCCGCGTTTGGGTGAACATGCACGGCGTCGAAGATGTGGCCATGGCCTATGGGGAGATCGTCAAGGAACTGGTCTTCCGGTTCGTCGCCCTGGCGG
This sequence comes from Armatimonadota bacterium, assembly GCA_018268335.1. Taxonomy (GTDB): domain Bacteria; phylum Armatimonadota; class Fimbriimonadia; order Fimbriimonadales; family Fimbriimonadaceae; genus JAHBTB01. Next base: position 2,862 of record JAFDWT010000001.1, read on the forward strand.
CGGCGATCTTTGCGCCGATGGTGGTCAGCCAGGAGGTAGAGCAAAAGACGATCGTCTATCTGCTGACAAGGGCCGTGCCAAGGCCGGTGATGCTGTTAGGGCGGTTGTTGGCTGCCTTCACGGCGACGTCTTTGGTCGCCGTCTTGGTCAATGTGTGCGCTGGCGTCGGTGTCATGGGCCCTTCCGTTCTGGCCCACCGTTCGTTCTTGCCCGACATGGGACTGGCGATTCTCGGTGCTGCCAGCTACTGCTCTCTGTTTGTGATGCTCAGCCTGCTGGTGAACAAGGCGCTGGTCTGGTGCCTGCTGTTCGCCTTCGGCTGGGAGACGTTCGTGCCCGCCATGGCGGGAATGGCGGGAATCTCCATCAGGACGCACCTGGCCAACTTGCAGCCCGACCCGAAGCGCGTGGACGAGGTGCAGAACGCGGTCCAGAAGATGCTGTCGACCGAGATCGCGCCGGCGGTCTCGTGGACTGCTTTACTTGGTTCGGCCTTCGTCTTGGCCGGCTTGGCGGCTTGGTGGTTTTCTCTGAAGGAGTTCGCTCCGCGAGAAGATTCGGACTAAGCTGGGGTCTGGGGTACGGGGTACGGATGTTCCTCCACCCGGTTCGCGGACTCGCCGACCTTCCCATCGGCCAAGACTTTGTGGTGTTAGGATACTTGTCCGACGATGGAGAGGTGCCCTGTGGAAGGAAGTCGGATTCTGTCTTTAGGTCTTCAGGTCTTCAGGTCTTCGGTCTTCGGCCTTCGGTCCTCGGGTACCGGCGCACGGGTTGTTGGCGTACTTGGGTTTTCACAATTTTCACATCACTTTTTTGCCACTAGTTTTTTGTCGTGGTAAGAACTGGGTTTCACCTTATGGAGTGTTGAGGTGCTCGGGGTCAACCTTACGCTAGGTGCGGTCCTCCTCTCCCGTACCCCAAACCCCAAACCCCGAGACCCGAGCCCCGAGTCCCGCCCTCCGGTACAGTCTCCGCAACATGTCTGAGACCACTCTCGTCCTCATCAAGCCGGGCGGCGTCAACCGCAACCTGATCGGGGAGATCACCCGCCGCATCGAAGCCCGCGACCTGAAGGTCGTCGGCCTCAAGCTCATCAACGCCGAGCGCGCGACCGTCGAGGAGCACTACGCCGAGCACCGCGAGCGACCGTTCTTTGGCGCAGTGGTCGACTACTTGTGCAGTGGCCCGGTCGTCGCCATGGCGATCAAGGGCACCAACGCCGTCAAGGCCATCCGCGCCATGATGGGCGCGACCAACCCGCTGGAAGCCAACCCCGGCACTGTCCGCGGCGACTTCGCCCTGACGATCGACGACAACCTGACCCACAGCTCCAGCGACCCCGAAGCCGCCGCCCGCGAGCTCGGTCTTTGGTTCCCGGAAGGCACTGTCGGTTGATCGCCCGGGCCCCCTTTTCCTGCCAGGGGAGAGGGGGCTTGGCGTCCCGGTTTCTCCGGCATAATGGGCCATGCTTCTCCCGCTGGCAGCCCTGGCAATGATGCCGACTGACACGCCTCCTGCCCCGATCGGGGCACTGCCGAGCCCGCGTCAGCTCGCCTGGCACAAAAAGGGCTACTACGCCTTCGTCCACTTCGGGCCCAACACGTTCACGGGACAGGAGTGGGGCAGCGGGAAGGAGAAGACGGAGGTCTTCGATCCCAAGAACCTCGACTGCCGCCAGTGGTGCAAAGTGTTCAAAGACGCGGGCATGACCGGCGTGATCATCACCGCCAAGCACCACGACGGCTTCTGCCTCTGGCCCAGCAAGTATTCGACCCACACCGTCCGCGAATCGAAGTGGAAAGGTGGCAAAGGCGACGTCCTCAAGGAGCTGAGCGCGGCCTGCAGGGAGTTCGGCCTCGGTTTCGGCGTCTATTTGAGCCCCTGGGATCGCAACCACCCCTCCTATGGCACCGACGCCTATAACGAGACCTTCAAGAACATGCTCGGCGAGGTGCTGGGTAAGTACGGCAAGACGTTCGAGGTCTGGTTTGACGGCGCGAACGGCGAGGGGCCGAACGGGAAGAAGCAGGTCTACGACTGGCCCGGCTTCATCGGCGTCGTGCGCAAGCTCCAGCCGGGGGCTGTGATCTTCAGCGACGCTGGCCCCGACATCCGGTGGGTCGGCAACGAGGCAGGGCACAGCGACCCGACCTGCTGGGCGACGCTGGACCGCGACAAGTTCGTCCCCGGCGACCCCAAGTGGCAACAACTGACCCAAGGCCACGAGAACGGCACCCACTGGGTGCCCGCCGAGTGCGACGTCAGCATCCGCCGTGGCTGGTTCTGGCGCTCTAGTGAAGACAACACGGTTAAGTCGCCGGAGGCGCTGATGGACCTCTACATGCGCAGCTCAGGCCAAAACGGGTCGTTCCTTCTGAACGTCCCGGCCAACACCGATGGTCTCATCTCGGCGGTCGACCAGAAGGCGCTCTTGGGCTTCAAGACCTTGCGCGACAAAGCGTTTGCCCAGCCGCTTGCCAAGACTGCTCGGGTCGTGGCGAGTTCGGTCAGGGGTACGAATTTCGCGGCCAAAAACGCGACTAGCAAGACCGGCAAGTATTGGGTCTCCGCCGACAAGGACACCAAGCCGACCGTGACTTTGACTTGGCCCAAGGCCCACAAGATCGGTGTCGTCGAGCTGGCTGAGCACATCGCTCTGGGCCAACGTGTCCAACAGTTCATGGTCGAAGTCCGCAGCAAAGACGAGTGGAAAGCGGTTGAAATGCAAACGACCATCGGCAACCGGCGATTGCTTGATCTCAAGAGCGTGCAGGCAGACGGCCTGCGTGTGACTTTCAACCAAGCGAAAGGCCCCGTCTGTCTGGCTAAAATCGAGGCGTACGAGGCTCACTGATGACCACTCTTGTTTTGGCCGCCGCCATCCTTGCTGGAAACTTGAACGCAACCGCCGCGCCGGTCGAGACGCCGGCGCAGAAGGCCAAGCGCATGGCGTGGTTCAAGGAAGCCCGGTTTGGGATGTTCATCCACTGGGGCCTGTATTCGACATTTGAAGGGGAATACAACGGCAGCAAAGGCCACGCGGAATGGATCCGCACGACGGCCCAGATCCCGCTCAAGGAGTACGAAAAGGCGCTTGACAAGTTCAACCCGGTGAAGTTCGACCCCGACGCTTGGTGTCGGATGGCCAAGGCAGCGGGCGTGCGGTACATCACCATCACGACGAAGCACCACGACGGCTTCAACCTCTTTGACAGCCATTACTCGGACTGGAGCATCGCGAGCACACCGTACAAGAAGGACTTGATCAAGCAATTGGCCGACGCTTGCAGGCGGCACGGTCTCAAGATGTGCTTCTACCACTCGANNGGACTGGCACCATCCCGACTACTTGCCGCGTCGCGATTGGGAGAAAGACCGTCCGACCGAGGGGGCCCAGTTCGACCGGTTCGTCAAGTACCTCCACAACGAGCTGAAGCAACTGCTGACCGAATACGGCGACGTCGGCGTGTTGTGGTTCGACGGAGAGTGGGAGAGCACGTGGAACCACAAGTACGGCGCCGAACTCTATAAGTTCTGCCGCGAGCTACAGCCGAACCTGATTGTCAACAACCGTGTCGACGTGGGCCGCGGCGGCATGGGCGGCATGTCCGACGCCCAGTTCGCCGGCGACTACGGCACCCCCGAGCAGGAAGTCCCCGCCGAAGGCATCCCCGGGGTGGATTGGGAGTCGTGCATCACGATGAACAACAACTGGGGCTACAACCGCGAGGACAAGAACTTCAAGTCGTCCAAGGCCCTGGTCGAGATGCTCATCGACGTCGTCAGCAAGGGCGGCAACCTGTTGCTCAATATCGGCCCTAAACCGGACGGCACCTGGCCGCAGGAGTCGGTCGACCGCATGAAGGATCTGGCGACGTGGATGAAGGTGAACGAGCAGTCCATCCACGGGACGGACGCCTCGCCGTTTGGCAAGGTGTCGTTCGGCCGCGTCACCCGCAAACCTGGCAAGCTGTTCCTCCACGTCTTCGATTGGCCCAAGGACGGCCAGATCACGTTGGCGGGGCTGGAAAACCGCGTGACCGGGGCGAGGTTGCTGGGCGGCGGCAAGGTGGTCGTGTCGTCCTCGGCAAATTCGACTCTCAAGACTCTGTCCCTTCCCAAGGATCGCGGAGCTTCCTTGGTTCCGGTTGTGGAAGTCGATGTCGCGGGACCGCTCGTCGTCCACGCGCCGCCGGTGGTCAAGGCTGACGCGGACGCCTTTACGACATCGACGACCGTCAAGGTTTCGAAGACCGATAAGCTCGACATGTCGTATGTCGTCCAGTTCCATCCGACCGGCGGCAAGTCGGCGGCTGCTCAGACCGTCAAGGCTGGCCAGCCGGTGACCGTTGAGGTGAGCGGGTCGGTTTCGGTCTATGGGGTCTACAAAGGCAAGCGGATGACCGACTCGACTTGGATTTCCGTGCGGAAGCTGACCGAGAAGCCAGCCCTTGCCGAGACACCGCAAGAATCCGGCCTGTTTGCCGACGTCTACGACGGCGCATTTGACACCGTGCCCGACTTCTCGAAGCTCCACTACGAAAGCGGCTCGACTGTAACCGCTATCGATTTGGCTTCGATTGGGAAAAGAGAGAATGTGGCGATCCGGTTCTTTGGCAAGATCCTCGCCCCGGCGTCCGGTGCCTATACGTTCCGGTTGACTTCCGACGACGGCTCGAAACTGGTCGTCGACGGCGAGACCGTCGTGGACAACGACGGCCTGCACGCTGCGGCGGCGAAGACCGGTTTGGTCGCTTTGGCGAAGGGTGCGCACAACATCGAGGTCCACTACTTCAACCGCACCGGCGGTCAGGAACTCAAGCTGGAATGGAAGGTCGGCAACGGTAAATGGGAGACAGTCCCGTCGTCGGCTCTTTGGCACTAAGTGCGTGATCGTGGCCTGCGTAGCTCTCCGGACATACGCAGGCCACTCGGGCTAAGGAATCGCTTCCCTCGGCCCCAAGAATTTTGGCCTGACGTGCAGCACTTCGGCGTCCCAAAAGGCGCCGAGGGAAGCTCCCAACTCGCGCCTCTGCATGTTGGCGAGGGCTGGCGAGGGGTACTCCCGAGCGGCAAAGCCGACGGCGTCGACGCCCTCGCGCTGGGCTAGGTAGAGTGAGCGGGCCAGATGGAACCGGTCGGTGATGACGACAGCGTCTGTCAATCCAAATACCTCGTGCGCCCGGGCCATGGAGTCGAGCGTCCGGAATCCGGCGTAGTCGCGGACGATGTGCTCAGCGGGGACGCCGCGCTTGACCAGCGCCTCCATCATCGCCGTCGGCTCGTCGTAGCCGACTCTGCTGTTGTCTCCGGTCACCAGAAGTCGCTCTACAGCACCAGTTCGGTATAGCTCGGCGGCGGCGTCCATGCGTACAACAAAAAAGAGGTTCGGGCGGCCCTGAAAGAACGGTGAACAGCCCAGAACGATGCCGACCCGGTGGTGGGGTACATCGGCGGCGACTGTGTAGGTCCGGCCTTCCCCCGCCGACCTGACTCGGCTCACCGCCCAAGCGGAGCCCAATCCTACGAAGAGGCTAAACAGGCCGAAGCCCGCGACGCCGACCAAGACCTTGCGACGGTTCAATCGCATACTCACTCTCTGCAACGGTGGCACCGTCTCGTTGGTGCCACCGTTGTCCTTTCATTCTGCCAACGATCGTCCCGGCTGTGGAAAACACTGGGCTGATTGGTGAGGGGAGACTAGGACATGTGCGGCTCCAAGCAGAATCACCAGGATAGAATATGCCCGGTGTTGGCCAATGTGGGCCAGCGCAATGAGAGGAAATGAAGAACCTGCGCTTTCTTGCACTAGCATCCTTGTGCGCGGCGAGTGTCGCCGCCCAGGCTTTCACCATCGACGTCCAATCCCGCGGCAAAGTGACGAACGGCTTCTCCGTGCTGTTCACCGAAGCCGTCGTCTACCAGTGGACTTCGGTCGCCATGCCAGTCTTTGACAGCCTGACCTACTCGATCGTCAACGCCGCACCCCCGCAACCGGGAACTGGAACCTTTTCCAACGTTGGCGGCGACAGCATGAGCTTCAATTTGGTGCTGAACAACATCAGTTCGTCGTCGGTCAGCGTTTCTGGCGACGGCAACTGGCTGTATACGGGAGGCACGGGAGCCTACGCCGGCTATGCGGGCGGGGGAACGTTTGCGTTCTCGATCAACACGACCACTTTCGCGTCGTACTCCAGCTACATCGGTGAACTCCGAGCCGTGCCGGAGCCGGCCTCGATGGTCGTCCTCGGACTGGGTGTCGCCGGCTTGGCAGCGCGCCGCCTGAAGAAGTAAGGCGCTTAGCCGTTCTATGGCCAAGGCGTGGCCCTCAGATGGGGTGCCACGCCTTTGTTTGTTGACTGGGTAGCCTGCCGGGACTGTGCCGCACGTCGTCTTGGAAGTGACCGACAACTTGCCCGAGGCAGCAGAAGTAGGGCCGCTTCTTGCTGAGCTTGCCAAGGCTATAGGTGGGATCGAGTCAGTCGATCCCAAGGCGGTCAAGGTCTATGCGAACGTCCGTCAGCACTGGGCGATGGGCCAGGGCGCTAGCCCTGGCTTTTGCCACCTGACCATTTGCGTCCTTTCGGGCCGCCCTTTGGAGCTCCGCCGCCAAATGGCCGACCGCCTTTATAGTGTTTTGCGGAGCCACTTTTCCCGTTCTTTGGCGAGCGGTCTTGCCAGCTCGACCCTTGAGGTCCGTGAGATGGACGCCCAGACTTATCGGAAGGGTTGAAGCTCCGGCTGCGGGGCTTCTCGCCGCCCCGGTCTTCCCAGCGCGGCTTCTTGGGCCGATCGTCGCCACCACGGTCTTGCCACGGGCGTTGGGGTCGGTCACCACCGTTGCGGTCTTGCCACGGCCTTTGTGGTCGGTCGCCTTGGGGGCGGTCGCCGCCGCGGTCTTGCCATGGGCGTTGCGGACGGTCACCCTGAGGCCGGTCGCCTCGGTCTTGCCAAGGTCGCTGGGGCCGGTCGCCGCCGTTGCGGTCTTGCCACGGACGTTGCGGCCTGTCGCCCTGTGGCCGGTCGCCTCGGTCTCGCCATGGTCGCTGGGGCCTGTCGCCACCGTTACGGTCTTGCCACGGGCGTTGCGGGCGGTCGCCCTGTGGCCGGTCGCCTCGGTCTTGCCAGGGTCGCTGGGGCCTGTCGCCGCCG
>JAFDWT010000020.1:0-30754 GCA_018268335.1 Armatimonadota bacterium
GTGGTCAGTGGGAGGTTCTTCAGGTTGCGTGTCGTCCCGGGGACGCCGTTGCTCGTGATGTTCATCTGGTCGACCACGGCATATGGCGTACCCGACGGGCTGAGGACGAGCACACGGACGCCTGTTTGGACTCCTTCTCCGCAGAGACCAACGGCCTTCGCTGGTTCGATCGGGTCATTGCTGTTGAAGGTCAATGTGCCTTTGGCGCACCTGACGACAGCCGTGGGCGCAAAGTTAACCGGCACCTGGCAACTCTGGCCTGGGGCCAGGGTCTTGTTGCCGTCAGCGTTGCCGCCGTAGTCTCCGGTGGAGTAGTAGGCGCCGGCCACTGCAGCCCTGAAGTTCAAGGGGGCCGTACCGATATTGGCGACTGTCACCGACTTGATAGTGGAACAGCCGGCGACGACTGTCGGCGGGAACTCCAGGTCTGTAGGATCGACAGAGATCCTTGGATACAGAACCTTGGCTGTCAGGGGGATGGTGATCGTCGGGTTGCAGGGGTCGTTGGTGTTGAGAACGAGTGACCCTGTTCCTTGGCCCGGAGCCGTCGGCGAGAAGCGGACTTTGATGTCGACCGATTCACCAGCGTAGCAGCCGGTCTGAGCTGGGCCAACGATGGAGTAGCCGCCTCCGGTCACGCTGGCGCTCACGGACAACGAGTCAAAGGTAAAGCCACCACCGCCATAGGCCTTGGCTAGATCTTTGACCTTAACGGTCTGGTCGGCCAGCGACCCCAAGATAACATCGCCGAAGTCCACGCTGCTCGGTGTCACGTCGGCGTGCGGGTTGTCGACATAGCTGATGGAAAACCCAACGTTGTAACCGCTCGAGTAATCCCCAAGGATGAACGAATCGGAGTGACTCGTATATCCCCCGTTGATGTTGTGATGGCCGATCATGCCGCCTGCCAAGGTTGGCAGCGGGTTGGGAAGCCTGGAGTAGAGTGCGTTGCCTCGATTTTTGTTGTCGCCTGATCCGTTGATCAAGGCGTCGGCGATGCTGCCTGCGGAGTCGTAAGCGCCCTTGCCAATGTCAACGACAAACTTGTTCTCCATGGTGCACCGGTCATAACCCAGAGCCAATAGTCGGAGAGCCTCCGTGTCGTCCAAATAGACGTCAAAGACAGGGGCGCTGTCATGGAATCGAACAATCTTTTGCTGAACGCCGTTGAGAAAATCATTCGGCAAAATGTTTGTCAGGTTGACCCATTGGCCGCAGACCTGGACCCACATCACTTCACGATAAGTGAAGTTGTTCCATGGTCGACCAATTGGGATATCTGGATCAAAGAATGTGACATCCTCTATCTTGACTCGGAAGTGCCTGCCTGGCCAACTGTAGGCGTCCCAGGAGAACTTGTATGTCCTGGCATAGATGCCATTGTCCGCTCCTTTATAAGGAAGGTGGATGTGGGCCATTGTCGGCAAACCAGTCGATTCGCTCGGGTTGGTGAACGTGATGACTTCGTTGACCCCGGTGTTGTGTTCTCCATGTGTCTCAATCTGCACGCGCGGAGTAGTGGCACCGGCTGGGGCAGGAGGAAGAACGACATCAAAGTCGTAGTCCATGTCATTGACCGGCCGCTCCTCGGGGCCAAGTGTCCATGGGGAAATGCTTGACGGCGGGGCATGGTCATAGTCCCAAATGGCAGGTTTGCCAGTATTGGTGTCTGTGCCGATTGCACTGGGCCCTGCTTGCTTGTAGACGTCGGCACTGCCCCCCGAAAGGCCGTATACGGTCGTGATCAAATCGACGAGGAACCCTTCGCCTGGCCCATATCTGAAATAGACGTCTTGGACAGCTTGCGACATAAAGTCTTCCAAGCGGCCTCCCCCCTTACCACTGTTGTCAAGGATGTTTTCCAAGGCGTCGAAGTACTGGTTGACGCCGCCGCCATGGCCACTGACGAACACATCGACTTGGCCGGCTGGGATTTTGCAGTCCGGCGTCTCATGGTCCACGACCGTGTGACGTTTTCGCATGACCGCCAGCATTCGGGGAGGATGGATCTCGGTGCGAATGCCTTCTCCGCGGTGTCCACCGTCCATTGCCCACTTGCCAACTGTGAAAACCCGGTCGCCAGCACTTGCCTGTAGCCAAAGCGGCATACCGACCGGGCCGGAGTCGTACTGATAAGGGCTGTAGTTGTTTTGAGCTTCCCACTCCAGTTCGATCCTATTGGTGTCGGCCTCGTCAGGGTCACCCTGCAAGTTGGCCGTTCCAAGCACCCACTTATAGTCCGGGTCAGGGACGATCTTCAAGTTGCAGTCGTGGGCGTAGTGGGCACTAGGAGTTTCGTGATAGGCGATCAACTCGGGCTGATTGTTGGCGTCATCGTCGGTTTCTGCGACCGTGCCATACATTTTGACGGGGGCATTGCTCCAGACTGTCGTCCATTCGGGATCCAGGTACTCGGGCGAATGACCTCCTAGGAATCCGTAGCGCAGCCCGCGTGAGTAGCCCCAGTCGATTGTCGCCCTAGGGTACGTGGGGCCGTAATAGGTAGGAATGGTCTGCGGGAGCAGGTGCACGGGCGAGTTGACACTTGCCGACTGAGCTTGGATCGGGTCATCGAGGACGCCGAATATCTGGTATCGGCCTGGGCACCAAATGTCAGGCAGGCCACTGCCTTGCTCGCCGGTGACACCATTGTCATATGGGAGAAGGAAGTATGCGGCCGTGTTCTCGACCGAGCCATTGATGACGCCGGTCGAGTCGGTGAAAAGTGAACCGAGGACGTGGTCGACAGGCGCGACCGTTGGATGGTTCATCGGTCCCCGGAAATGGACTTTGATTTTCGCGTTGGCTTTCCAGTGCGAGCCATAAAAGTGGACTCGCGATTGCCAAGAGAAGAGGAAGGGGCCATTGAAAGGATCCGCTCCATAGCCACCGTACACGTGTAAGTCCCAAGGGAACAGCACTTGGCTCAGGGTCAGTGCTAAGAACGAAGCATGGGCCGTAGCTGAGGCAAAGAAGACGCCAAGGACAGTCAAGACTCCGATAAGTGCTGGACGCCACTTGGATCTGCTCGAGGGTGCGGTCAAAGTGTGCCGGCTTCGTGAGGCGGAGGGCTGGATCGACATAGTTCCTCTTGATGAAAATATCGATATCAGTTTGTCTTGTGCAATCAGAAAAGACAAGACGTCTATAGATATTTGTCGCAACCCAGCGATTTTGCGTGACAAAGTCTGAGGCTGAGAGTTTCTAGTGATTTGGGGAAGTCAAGTTCGTGTAACTATGATCGCAATTCAGAAGCCCATGAACTTCGTGGATGTGGACTTCCAGCAGTAGCTCCCCTAAGCGACTTGAGTCCATCAGAGCGATAATGTTTGGCTAAGTGATCAAGGCGACGACCTCGTCGTTTTGAGACGAACTGTTGCGATTTTTTCCAATTTATCGATAAATTGGGCACATGGCTGAGATGCAGTTTGATTCGATCGAGTTGGCTGAATATCCGGCCGACCTGTATGCGTCGACGGTCGCTGCGACGCCGATCGCGGGGCTGGATGCTTGGACGGGTGGGCACGACGAGCAGTTTCGGGAAGTCGGATTTGTCTCCGTGGCGGGCGTCTACAGCGAGGGTGAGGTCCAAGGGGCATTGGACGCGCTGATCGCTTTTGCCGTGGGGCCTCGGCCTGAGGGGATCGAGCTGCAGTTTGAGTCGGCGGCGAAGGGGCATATCGAGAGCCTATCGCCAGAGGATCGGCTGGACTATGTCCGCAAGCTGATGTGGTTCACCAAGCACGACCCGCGGGTGCAGGCGGTGGCCTATCAGCCGGGCCTCATGGAGGTCGTCACCCGGATGCTGGGCGCGGAGCCGGAGTTGTTCCAGGACATGGCGCTGATGAAGCCGCCGGGGATCGGGCGCGAGAAGCCCTGGCACCAAGACCACGCCTATTTCAACCTGCCTGCGGGGACGCAGGTGGTCGGCGTCTGGATCGCTTTGGACGAGGCGACGGCCGACAACGGAGCCATGGTATTCCTGCCGGGTGGCCATAAGGACGGGCCGCAGCCGCATTTCCAGCGGCGGGACTGGCAGATCTGCGACACGCACGTTCCGTCGGTCGGCAAGGTGGTCGCGCCTTTGCCACGGGGTGGAGCATTGATTTTTGACGGCCTGGTGCCGCACGGGACGCCGAACAACACATCTGGCCTGCGGCGGCGGGCTTTGCAGTTCCACTATGTGGCCAAGGGGACGCCGCGGACGACGACCGAAGAGCGGATGGAGCTCTTCGGTAGCGAAGGGCGGGACGTCAGCTGTTAGTCGACCCGACTTGCCCAGTCCAGATTCTGACCCGGTGCCAAAGCTGTTCTGGGGGCAAGGTCAAGATCGTTCTGCAACGTCGATCCCAGGCGACTTGAACTCAGCGAATTGCGGTCGAGCAATGTCACGGAGCCTCAGGACACAGTGACGAGGTTTTCGTCGATCGTGTAGCCCGACTCGCCGTGGACGGCGGTGTCGAGGCCGACGACTTCGTGCTCGTCGTCGGCGCGCAGCTTGGTGACCTTGTTGACCAGCCAAGCCAGGACCAGGCTCCCGACGAACGCGAATGCACCAGCGGCACCGACGGCGACCAATTGGTTCACGATGATCTGACCGCGCGAGACGTCGGGGACGGCCGGGTTAAGCGCACGGTCGGCGAAGACGCCGGTCAAGATCGAGCCCAGCAGACCTCCGACGCCGTGGACGCCGATGACGTCAAGGGCGTCGTCAAGGCCCATCTTGTGCTTCAGCTCGATGGCGAAGCAGCAGCCGACGCCTGCGATGAGGCCGATCAGGATTCCCGGCACGATGCCGACGAAACCAGCAGCTGGCGTGATGCCAACGAGGCCGGCGACCAGGCCCGATGCGGCTCCGAGGGCGGTCGGGCGACCGTGGCGCATGGTCTCGACAAGCATCCAGCCGATCAGGCCGGCACCGGCGGCCAGGTGGGTGGTCAGGAACGAGTTGATCGCGATGTCGTTCATCGCCAGTGCCGAACCGGCGTTGAAGCCAAACCATCCGAACCACAGCATGCCCGCGCCCAGCAGCGTCAGGGTCAGGTTGTTCGGGGCGGGAGACTTGTCCTTGCGCGGGCCGAGGACCATGCAGAACGCAATGGCCGAGATGCCGCTGGAGAGGTGGACGACAGTGCCGCCGGCGAAGTCGAGGGCGCCTAGCTTGAACAGCCAGCCGTCGCTGTTCCAGACCCAGCAGGCCAGGGGACAGTAGATGAGCACCGACCAGAGCACCATGAACAGCAGGTACGCGCCGAACCGCACGCGCTCGGCGATCGCGCCCGAGATCAGGGCCGGCGTGATGATCGCGAACTTCATCTGGAACAGCATGAAGAGGGCTGCCGGGATGGTCAGCGCGCCGTAGGCGGCTGTGACGGAGATGCCGTTCCCCCAGAGGTAGTCGAGGCCACCGATGAATCCGTTATGCGACTTGCCAAACGACAAGGAGAAGCCGAGAAGCGCCCAGACGATGGAGATGACGCCCATCATCACGAAGCTCAGGAGCATCGTGTTGAGCACGTTCTTCTTGCGGACCATGCCGCCATAGAACAGGGCTAGGGCCGGGGTCATCAGGAGGACCAGTGCGGTGGCGACAATCATCCACACGCTGTCTCCTTTGTCGACAGTGGTGCCTTGGGCAAAGGCGGGCGTGGCGCAAGTCGCCAGGCCGAGCAGGGTCAAAAACCTCAGGTTCTTCATCACAACGATTCACCAGGGCCCGGCGTCGTTGGATGGGCGTGTGCTTCTTCGTCTTCGAAGAAGAGAACTGAATCTTAACAAAACTCTGACGCTGGGGTCAAGGCCATCGCCGGAATGATTGAGTTGCGTCGCCGATCTTCATCATTTCTGCCGGGGTCAGATTCAAGATCGAGGCTTCATGTATTCTTGGGCTCCGGGTTCACCAAGCGCTCGGACGAATGTGGTGAGATGACTTCAATCGCTTTGGCCATCGTCATGCAGGGAGCCATGAAATCTCCAACCGACCCCGGCCAGAACCTCGAGCGGACGGTCTTTCAGACAAGCTCGACCTACTCGGACCGGATCAACCTTCGCGCCGATGTCGCGATCGTTTATGGCTTTGACGCCGGGATGCCTGGGCGGGTCAAGGCTTGGCGTGACAAAGGCTACAAGGTCCATCTGATGACCGGCGTCGCTTGGGGCGAGTATCAGGACTACTATTTCGGCCGCTGGGACGGGACGAACCACGAGGACGAGGCCCAGACCCGCTCCAACGGCGAAAAGATCGGGCACGGAAGGGACGTGTACTACATGTCACCGGGCAAGAACTATGGCAAGTACCTCGCCGAAGGCGTCCGCCGGGCGCTGGAGATCGGCGTCGAGGCGGTCCACTTGGAGGAGCCGGAGTTTTGGGTCTTCGGCGGCTATGGCGAGGGGTTCAAGCGCGAGTGGCGCGACTACTACAAGGAGGAGTGGCAGGACCCTTCCAGTTCGCCCGACGCCCGTTGGCATGCGGCCAAGTTAATGTACTACCTGTACCGCCGAGCCCTTCAACAGGTGTTCGACTCGATCCAGGAGTACAACAAAGAGACTGGCAAGCATGTGCGGTGCTATGTGCCGACCCACAGCCTGTTGAACTACGCCGATTGGGGCATCGTCAGCCCTGAGTCGAGCCTGGCGCGTCTGAACGGATGCGACGGCTACATCGCCCAGGTTTGGACAGGCACGGCCCGTGAACCGAACGTGTATCAGGGCATCAAGAAGGAGCGGACGTTTGAGACGGCGTTCCTTGAATACGGCTCGATGCAAAACCTGGTGCGGTCGACCGGGCGTCAGGTGTGGTACCTCGCCGACCCGATCGAGGACAACGCCAGCCACGATTGGGGTGACTATCGCTCCAACTACCACTCGACCTTGGTCGCGTCGCTGCTGCAGCCAGACGTCTGGCAATACGAAGTGATGCCGTGGCCGGAGCGGATCTTCAACGGCACCTACCCCTCGGAGACCGACAAGAAGACGCGGGTGCCGATCCCTGACTCCTACGCCACCGAATTGCAGGTGGTGATCAACGCGCTTAAGGACATGAAGCAGAGCAAGGTCAAGTGGGAGAGCGGCTCGCACGGCATCGGGGTGATGGTCAGTGACTCGCTGATGTTCCAGCGCGGCGGACCGGACAACAGCGACGACGAGTTCGGACACTTCTATGGACTGGCCTTGCCGTTTGTGAAGCGCGGGATGCCGGTGCAGCCGGTGCAGCTCGAAAACGTCGTCTTGAAGGGCTATTTGGACAACCTGAAGGTCATTTTGATGAGCTACGAGGGCATGAAGCCGCTTACACCCGACGTTCACGATGCTGTAGCGGCCTGGGTGAAGCGAGGTGGGACGCTGGTGTTTGTCGATGACGACCGCGACCCGTTTAACAAAGTGCGCGACTGGTGGAACACGGGCGGCCTGCGCTACGCCACGCCACGCTCGCACCTCTTTGAGAAGCTGGGCCCGGGGGGCGTCGAGGCGGGCACGACGGTTTCTGTGGGTCGGGGGCGGTTACTGTGGCTGACGGCAAGCCCGTCTGGCCTCTCTCGCCGCGCCGACGGGGCGGCTTGGCTGGCCAGCCATGTGCAGGCGGCCGCAGGCAACCTGGTTTGGAAGGAGTCGTCAGCCCTGGTCTTGCGCCGCGGGCCTTATGTGGTGGCCTCCGGCATGGACGAGACCGACTCCCCGCGCCAGACGCTGAGGGGCGACTTTGTCGATCTTTTTGACCCTTCATTGAAGGTTCGAGAGGCGGTTGAGCTGGGGCCCGGTGCCAGGCACTTCTTGGTTGATTTGGTCAAGTTCAAGGGGACGGTCGTCGCTTCGGCGGGGTATGCCCACGAGACGGTCAGCGACCGTTCGCGTTGGGAAGGCACGGTCGAGGGCATCGACAAGACTGAAGGTGTTTTGCTCCTACGGACACAGTCCAAGCCTACTGGCGCGGCCATCGACGGGCGGGCCCTGCCGTTCGTCGACTACGAAGCCAAACGACGCCTCCTTTGGCTGCGTTACCCACAGAAGAGTCGGCTGCAGAAGATCAAGGTCACTTTTGGTTAGCTGTTGGCTCGTTACGATTTGAGTACCCGGTCATTCGTCCACTCAGTGACTGCATTACTCAGGTGTTCAGATTGTCGTAACGTCAGGCGTGCTCTGTGAAAGTCAAGCGGGTATCAAGAGCCAAATGAAGGTAAACGCGGCGGTTTTGGAGGGGCCAGGGCGGCCGTTTGAGGTCCAATGCCTTGATTTGGCCGAACCTCAGGCTGGCGAGGTCTTGGTCAAGTTGGCGGCGACCGGGGTTTGCCATAGCGACTGGCATCTGGTCACTGGCGACACCAGGCACCCGATGCCTTGCGTGCCGGGGCATGAAGGGGCTGGGGTGGTGGAGGCAGTGGGGCCGGGGGTCGGTTCGGTCAACGTCGGCGACCATGTCGCACTCAATTGGGCGCCGAGTTGTGGGGTTTGCTTCTATTGCCAGGCGGGCCGGCCGAGTTTGTGCGCCGCCTACACCGAACCGATTTGGGCGGGGACTATGCTGGACGGGACGACGCGGTTTAGCCGGGGAGGCGAGCCGGTCTATCACTACAGTGCGCTGGCGTGCTTTGCCGAGAGGACCGTCGTGCCGCAGCAGTGTTGCGTGCCGATGCCGAAGGCGGTGCCGCTCCAGGTAGCCGCGCTCATCGGGTGCGCGGTGACGACCGGAGTCGGCTCGGTGCTCAACACAGCCAAGGTGCCGACGGGTGCTAGTGCGGCGGTGTTTGGTGTGGGCGGAGTGGGTTTGAGCACGGTCATGGGGCTCGTTTTGGCGGGGGCGACGACGATCATTGCCGTCGACCAATACGCTAGCCGCCTCGAACAAGCGCAGGCCCTGGGAGCGACGCACGGGTTGCTCGCTGGCGAGGGTGTCAATGACAGCTTGCGCGGGCTTACGAGCGGCCGCGGGCCTGACTTCGTCTTTGAGGCCGTCGGCTTGCCCCGTTTGCAGGAGCAGTGCCTTGAAGCTGTGCGGCCTGGAGGGACGGTGGTGCTCAGCGGGATCTCGCCGATGGGCTCTGCGACGAACCTGCCGGGTGCGGTTCTGGTGCGTCAGGAGAAGACGGTCATGGGCAGCTACTACGGCACCGCCGACGCGGCGCGTGACTTTCCTCGGTATGCCGAGGACTTCCTTGCGGGCCGCCTGCAGCTCGACCGGCTCATTAGCCGGACCTATGCGCTGGACGAGATCAACGAGGCGTACGCCGACATGCTGGCGGGCCGGGTCTCGCGGGGTGTGGTGGTGTTCTAGGCAGTAACCTCTGTTTCGCCATGTCCGCTGAACTCACCGCTCTGTTTGACTACGACCTCTGGGCGAACCGCTTGTGGGCTGCATACCTGGCTGAGCGCGACTGGCCGGAGACCGAGAGTCAGATCTTTCGCCACATCCTGGCCGCGAGCACCATTTGGCTGCAGAGGATTGAGGGGGATTCTCCGGCTAGCATGCCCGAGCCAAGCCTAGATGACCTCACCCAACGGGATTTGCACGACAGGTGGGTACGGGTCTTGCAGGGCCGGGATCTAGATGAGGTTATCGCTTACCGTCGTACGAGTGGCGAGGCGTTGCAGTCTCGACTTGGTGATATTGCCCGGCACGTTGTCAACCACGGGACGTATCACCGTGGCGAGTTGCGCGGGCTCTGCAAGGCAGCTGGGCGCAGTGATTTTCCAGAGACCGACTTGATCCGTTTCGTGCTTGAGTCGTCATAGCTCCAAGTTGTCGACGTGTTTTCTGACTTGATGACCGAATGAGTCACATGTCTTGTTTGTCATATATCTTTTTCGACAACAGCCTCCGATAAATACGGGTATGTCTGCGCTTACAGCCCCGGCCGAGAGGCTTATGGGCTCCTTGCGGTATGCGACGAAGTTCGCCGTGATCGCTGTTCTTTTTCTTGTTCCACTGGGGATAGCGAGTTTCTTCTACCTGCGGACGGCCCAGTCTGACGCCGAATTCGCCCGGGTTGAAGTGGCCGGCGCGAATTACATTTCTTCGGCGAATGAAGTCATGGCCCAATTGGCTCGCGGCCAGGACGGCAAAGGCCTTGACGAGTCGATGGCCAAGCTGGAACAGAGCCACAAGGCGAGTGGAAAAGAACTGGATTGTGAGCAAGAGTTCACGGCTCTGAAATCTGCGATTGGCAAGTCTAGCAATGCAGCGGACTCAACCTCAGCGGCGATTGATGCTTGCAGCAAGTTGATCGGAAAGGTTGCCTTGACGTCCGGGATTGTCCTCGACCCGGTCGCTGAGTCGTACTACATGTTCGACGTAGCCACCAACCAGTTGGTAAAGAGCGTTCCTCGAGGAGCGTCCGCCAAAGCACTGCTCGCATCTTCGAATCCAGACAAGTCCGCATGGGCAGTCTTGGCGGCGATGGCGCAGCAAGATTCTGACAACGCAGCGTCAGACACCGACTTGGCACTGAAGGCCCAGCCGTCGCTCAAGGGAACAATTGAAAACTCGGCGTCGCAGCATGCTGCCGCCGTCGCGCAGTTTGTCAAGACCAATGGATCGAAGGAAGCTTTGGGTGCTGCTGACAAGGTTGTCGAGGCCGCCGTCCAGTACCAAAAAGAAGCACTTGACGCAGGCCGAAAAATCACTCAAGCGAGACTTGATTCCAAACTCGGCGAGCGGGCTTCATTTTTGGCCGCGGTCGCAGCGTTCATCAGTTTGGCGGCCTATGCCTTCCTGGGGTTCTTCATGTCTACAAGGAAGTCTGTTGGGGCATTGATTTCTTCTGCTGGCCATATTGCGGTCGGTGACTTGAACCAAGCCTTGGTCCAGTCCACGAAGGACGAGGTCGGAGACGTTTTTCCAAAATTCCAAGACATGGCAACTAGTCTTCGCGAGCTTGCTGGGTCAGCAGAAAGCGTTGCGGGCGGCGACCTGACAGTCCAGGTCCAAGCCAGGAGCGACGCCGACGCTTTGGGGCAGTCCATGCGCAAAATGGTTGAGAGCCTGCGGGCGCTCATCGGCTCATTGTCGCAACAATCCTTCCAACTCAACCAAGCCAGCACGACGCTATCCCATGCGGCATCGGAGACTGGCAAGAGTACCAAGGGCATTCAGTCGTCCGTTGAGGGCGTGTCGGAAATGTGCGACGCCTCTAGAAAGGCCAGCCAAGAGATCGCCATTAGTTGTGAGCGCCAGGCGGCAAACCTGGTCGAGGCCAATGGGCTGGTCGAAAACGTCAACGCAGTCCTGCAAGTCTTGGACAAGGCGATCGAAGAACAGCGGGGGGCGGCTCTAACGACTTCCGAACAAGTCAAGTCTGGCAACAAGGCGTTTAAGGCAGCGCTTGCCAGCGTTCAAAATGTGGACGACCAGATGAGGCGTTCAGCATCAACGGTCGAGGCCTTGGGAGCCACGTCCGAGCGGATCGGTTCGATCGTGGATACGATCAGTGACATCGCTGAACAGACAAATCTCCTTGCTCTCAACGCTGCCATCGAAGCAGCGCGCGCGGGCGAACAGGGGCGTGGGTTCGCGGTGGTCGCCGACGAAGTCCGCAAGCTTGCTGAGCGGTCGGCTGACGCTACCGGTGAGATCGCTTCGCTCATTGAAGATGTCCGTTCAGGAGTCAACAACGCCTTGGAGGCAATGACCAAGAGCACGGCAGAACTGGCCACGACCCGAGAAGTCAGTACGACGGCTGCGGAAGCATTGTCGACTGTCGAGGGCCACACGGCCTCGATGGCTGAGGCGACCAAACAATTGGGAACGGCTGCCCAGGAGATCTTCGCCAAGACAAAGGTTCTAAGTGAGACCATGCGTGGCATTGGTATGTTCTCCGAGTCCACAGCTGCCGCGGCCGAGGAACTGACGGCTACTGCTTCGGAAGTCGCTTCGGAGGCAGACGCTATGGCGCGCCAAGCCCAAGCCCAGTCGGTGCTGGTCACTGATATTGAGCAGAGGGCCTTCCAATTGTCTGGAATGTCCGAGGAACTGAGCGACATGGCATCCAAGTTCCGGATTGCCGACACAGCGTCCCAAAACAAGCGAGCCGCGTAGCTCTAGTTAGCCCAAACGAGCTGTCTTGGCCCTGATGACTGTTGTGTCGAGTTGATACGGCTGGTCGTCGGGGCCGAAGGGTTTGCGTAGGTTGAAGGCGTGGGCAGTGGAGCCGTGGTCGTGGAGGTGGTCCATGCGGTCGGCGGCCTGTTGCCAGTTGATTTCGGCGGTGTCTTCAACCCACCAGCCGACGTGCTCGGGGAGGCCGGGGTGTTCGAACCACTCGTGCCGCTTCTTCATGGCGTCGCCATGGGGGCCGTGGTAGGCGAACGCGGCGACGGACTCGATGTCATCCCAAAGGGACAGTGTCGCGGCGGTGCGGCCGGTCGTCTCTCCTCCCCAGCACTTGGGCGCGACGATCGGACCCCAGGAGTGGGAGAAGTCTTCCATGCTGCGCACCGAGCGTCCGACGAAGCCTTCCATGCTGTCGGCGGCGGCGTAGACGCCAGGGACACGGTCGACAAATTCCTGGACTTTCGGGTGGCCGAACTCGGCCAGCAGGTGCCCGAATGTCATGAAGGCGAGGCGTTTTGGCATGGTGACCAGGATACCGTCGCAGTCATTGAAAGAGGGTTTTCAAGGCGGTCAGTGCCGCAGGCAGTTCTTCTGCTGTCCACGTGCATTCCAGGCTGATGCAGCCTACATAGCCCAAGTCTCGGAGGCGCCGGGCGAACGCTTGCATAAACGGGTCGTCGGAGGTCGGAACCGTCCGAGGGGCGTTGCCTACATGGACATGGGCGGGCAAGAACGGGATCTTCTCGGCCATCCGCCTGTCGAGGTCGGCGAAGCGCCCAGATGATTCGAGGGTGACATCGAAGCCTTCGTGCTCCCACTCCCAGGCGACGTGGTAGCTGTCGGCGGTGTAGTTGACGCCTTTGGTCCTTAATGCGGTTGCCATGGGGCCGAGGTGGTTCCAGACGTCAGTCTCTGCTCGGCGAAGGCTCTCGGGAGCGATCATGACGCCCATGGGCAGGGACCAGGAGTTGATTTCGGCGATGATGTCGATGAAAGCGGCTTCGGCTTGGGTTGGTGGGGTCGTCGGGGTCGACTTGCGGGCGTTGCCACTGCCCACGACCATGGTGGCCACGCCGAGTCGGGCCGCCCGTTCGACGACTAGGCGGGCGTGCGGGCGCCAGTCGTCCTCGTAGAGACGTAGGTCTCCGGGGAAGAAGAGATTGGTGGCGCACATTGGTGGCCGCAAGTCGGTCAGATTTCGGAAGACAGCGTCGTCGACTAGGCGGTTGGCACCGAGCTCGACGTAGTCGAACCCAGCAGCCAGCACGGCCTCGATGTCATCGGGCGAGCAGCAGACTCCAAAGGAAGGCCCCGTCACTTCGTCGAACATGTCTGAGTTTGGCATGGGACACGTTGGATCACTATATCGTGATACAATATATCGTATGGCGATATTTTCGGGCAAAGAGGAGGGTGGTGCGAAGTACGGCGCACCGGCCATGCTCGTGCTGATTTCTCTGGCCGAAGGGGAGAAGCATGGTTATGCGGTGATGCAGGACATTGTCGGCAACATGGGTGTGCCCATTGGGCCGGGGACACTGTATGTGGCTATCGGCCGTTTGGTGCGCTCCGGTCTGGTCGAGGCGCTGCCGAGCGAGGAGCGCACGCGGCCCTATCGCATCACCGAGGCGGGGCGGCAAGAGGTGGAGCGCTTTCTGAGCACCTGGTCGTCTATCGTCCGCCTGGGCAAGGAGCGGATGGCATGAAGTGGAGCCGGCTGTTTCCTCGTGAATGGCGCGACGAGTTCGGCGCTGACTTTGACGCCACCGTGGCCATGTCCGATCCGGATTGGAAAAGCGTGCTCGACATCGTCGTGGCAGCCGCCAGGGCCCATGAGCCGTTGAGTCTCATCCTGGCTTGGTGTGGTGCCGCGTGGCTCAACGTCGCGGCCGCCGAGGTGCAGTGGGCGGCCGGTTGGCTTGTGCTCAGCTGCGCCGTCTTGGCCGCGACTGGGCCGCGTTCAGCGGTTGGGAAGTCGTTATTAGTCTTTACTGCCATCCCGTTGTCGAGCGCGGTCTGGCACGTGTCACCCGGCCACCAGATCCACGAAACTCTCGTCGCTTTGATCCCGTGTGCAGTGGGCTGCTTGGTCGGTTTCGCGATGGCACCCCTGTTTGAGGGACGCAGGGCAAAGGGGGCCTGAAATGCGCGACATTGGCTACCTCTACTTCTTGGCGTCAGTCCTTTTGACGCTGGTCTGCCTTGTAGTCCTTGCCGTCCAGGCGGCGCGACGGCGGGGACAGGCGTTGCGACGGGTCGTAGTTGTCTTGGTCGGTTGGTGGGCGGTCTACGCGTGCGTCCTTTTGGGAGTGGGACTGTCCAGTCGGCCGACTCAGATGCGACCGGGCGACCTCAAGTGCTATGACGAATGGTGCGCGACGGTGTCTGGCGTGCATGGCCAGTCGGAAAAGTCTGTCGTTTTGGTCCGGGTCGAGAACCATGGCCGTCGAGCTCAGAGGCCTGACACGCCACAGCTGTTTGTCAAACGAGGGGACAGATGGGAGGAGGTCGAAGCTCCTGGACTCCGGGACAGGGTTCCAGGCAAATCCAGCGCGGAACTTCACATTTCTGTTGACGGAAGCGTCCAGGACGTGTTGGTCACTGAAGGTGGCGGCCCCGCGCCTTGGGTGGTCGGTGAAGAGAAATCACCGTTCCACGCCAAGGCGTATTGGCACGTGGGCGACTGACCTACGCCTTGCTGGAATCCGGCTTGGCGGTCTTGTCGTTCTCGTATTTGCTGGGGCACTTCACCAGCATCTTGTTGCAGGCGAACTTGCCGTCTTTGAGAGACCCAATGACCACGACCTGCTTGGCCGAGGCGAGGTTCGATTGGGGCGGGCCGTTGTAGACGACCTGCATTTCGCCAGTCTTGTCCTTGAGGGCGAACCGGACTTCGCGGTCCATAGTGCGCTCTTGGAGCGAGCCAGGGACGATTTCGCCCACGACGTGGACGTCGGTCTTGTTGCCTTGGGCTTCGACCACCGTCACGTAGGGGCTGGCGTTGTTGACAAAGACGGTGGCCAAGCCGACCATGCCGGCGAGGGCCAACGCTGCGGAAACCACGACTCCTGCTTTCATTTCGCTTCTCCTTTCATTGTGCTCCAGGTTCTAGCCGCCGTAGACCATTTCGCCACCGATATGGCCGGCCGAAGAGATGATGATCAGGGCTAGGGCAGCGAGGACGTAGTAGACGACCCGCATGGGTACGTTCATCTTCTCGTGCTTGTGGAGACGCATGGCGACCAGGATCAGCATGATGACGCTGGAGCCGAGGGCCAGCATGATGTGGTTCAGCGCGTCACCCTTGTAGGGGAAGCCCTTGACCGACATCGTGATGACGCCGGTGCCAGCGGCACCGAAGGCGGAGACGGCGGCCATGACGAGGTTGTACCAACCGGCGGCCAGGAACGTCTTGTCCTTGCGCACCATGCCGATGAAGTCGAGCAAGAGACCGCCGATGAACAGGGCGATGGGGAAGTGCACGACAGCGCCGTGCAGCATGTCGGGCTTCACGAGCGGCTCGGGCTTCTTTTCTTTGGGCGTGGCCGGAGCCGCGCCGGGCTTGGCACCGCTGGCCGGGTCGCCGGGCAGCGTGTCGGCCTTGATCTCGTCTCCGTTGGGGGTGCCGTCTTCGTCGGAGTCTTTGGCCTCTAGAGCAACAAGGACGGCCTCGTCGACAGCGTCTTTGCCCAGCTCTTTCATCTTGGCCTTGACGTCTTTGCCATACGGGTTGAATTTGAAGTCCTCAGACGAGACGTGGCAGACGGCGCAGCTGGCTGTGCTGACTTTGCCGCCGTCTTTGGGGGAATAGTGCTTGTTGAACGCCTCGAGGAAGTCGCCGGTCGCGGAAGCCATGGCGGCGAAGCCAGCGAGAGTGAGGCAGATGATGATGCGTTTCATGGGGTGCCGAGAGAGGTCTGGGGCCCGAACCGACGCGACATTGCGCCAGGCCGGGCCACACACAGTCGTGCGCCGGGCTGACTGCCCTTACTTGGCGCCGGGGAGCATGTCTTTCTTGATCTCGTCGATGTTCTTGACTCCGTTCTTATTGGAGTCGAGGCCTTCGACTTTGGCCAAGATTTCGGGGGTGAGTTTCTTACTGCCCGCAGCTTTGAGGGCGGCTTTCAGGTCGTCGCCATAGGGGTTCAGCTTGCCGCCCTTAGCGGAAGCGTGGCAGACGCCGCATGCCGCTTTGGCGAGCTTGGAATCTTTGCCGACTTTGTACTTGGCGGCGAAGACGGGGACAAAGTTGCCCAGGGCGAAAGCCGAGGCAAACAGTGCCGTCACTGCGAGGATGATGATCGGTTTCTTCATGTGTCGTTTTCCTTATGTCGTTGTGATAAGCCCACGGTCGCCGACCTGGCGGCCACGCTCGGGCTCCGGTTCCTTGACCCTGGCGGGCTTGGGGACTCGGGCGGCGTAGGCACTGAGGAGGCCGGCGAGTGTCATGATGCCGGTGCCGAACCAGACTAGGCTCGTCAACGGCTTGTGGAAGATGTCGACGGGGAACACCATCATGTCGGTGTCGACCCGGAGGTTGACGGCTTTGGCGGCGACGTTCATGCCGGAGAACTCGAAGGTGAGGCCGCTCTTGGTCGTGACTGGATTGCGGATGGCGCCGTCGGCACCGCCGACCTGCATTTTGGGTTCGACGACCTCGACCTCTCCACCCTTTTCAACTTGAATCCTAGCGGTGAAGGTCGTGCCCGGCTGGCCGAACTCGCCTTGGCGGGTCATGCCCAGGTAGGTGATTTTGGCTCCGCCGAAGGCAGTGGACTGCATTTCGGGGAGCGAGATGTCTTGCCCGAACCGTTGGGGCTGCCCGAGGGAGAAGTAGACGTCGTGGAACGGACCCTTCTTGATCGCGGGCCAGACCATGTTGGTCGTCTGTCCGTCGCCCATCGTCACTTCGTAGAGGCCAGGCTTGGCGGTGAACAGGAGCTTTTCAGGGTTCTTGGCGTCGTAGACGTCAAAGACTGCTTGGTTCTGGCGGTCATGTATGTCTGACGTCTGGCCGCGGTAGACGACGTTGTATCCCAGCACCTGCCCTGGGTGTCCAGTGGCGACGACCGCGCTGCCCTTCTGCTCCATGCCGCGCGACATGATCAGGCCGGTCATCAGGACGGCGATGCCAATGTGGCTGATGTACGGCATCGAGCCCATCTTGCTGCGTTTCCACTTCTCGGTGACCTTCCAGACGTTGCCGACGAGGGCGAACGAGCAGACGGTGAGCAAGAACATGATCCAGGCGAGGCCGTTGACCGTCATGCCACCGGGCATGTGGATCTCGGGCTGGAAGTTGACGATCTGCTTGAACGGCGTCAGGACGAAAAGCAGGATGACCGTTCCGGCGATGCCAATGGCGAAGCAGAGGATCGTGTAGACGCGGCTGCCAATCTCTTTGGCCCCCGAACCTTTCCAGGACATAAACGGCCCGACCGCCATGACGAACATCAAGGGGACGAACACCCAGCTGAGAACCTGGTGGTAGAGAGTTTCCTCGACGACCTTGGAGGCTTTGCCCTGGACGGCTTGGATGAACGGGACGCTCATGCCGATGAGGGTGGCGACGCCCATGGCAGCGAGGAGCAGGTTGCCCATCAGGTACCAACCTTTGCGGTTGGCCCAGGTTCCAGCGGGGACGGCCTCTGGTTTTTTTGCGGCTTGTATGGCCCTGACCGCCCATGTGCCGACGTAGCCCAAGACGGTGCTACCCATGAGAATGAGCAGGAGCTTAAGGGCGTTGCTTTCCATCTCGGCGAACGAGTGGACGCTGGCCTGGCTGAGCATGCCGGAGCGCGTGAGGAACGTGCCGTAGACGAATGTGAGGAACGGCAGGCCGGCGAGCAAGAAGTTGGAGGCCTGCCACCCATGCTTGGCGCGTTGGACGAGGAGGCCATGGACGAGGGCGATACTGAGTACCCAGGGGACGAAGCTGACGTTCTCTACCGGGTCCCACATCCAAAAGCCACCCCAGCCCAGAGTCTCGTATGCCCAGAAGCCGCCCATGCAGAGGCCGAGCCCGAGCACGGACATGGCGGTTATCGCCCACGGCCGGACGATGGGCACCCAGCTTTCCCTGTCCTGTTCGAGCATGGCGGCGAAGCCTAGGGCGAACAGGGCGGTGAGGGCGGCGAACCCGAGGAAGATGACTGGCGGGTGGATGACGACCCAATAGTTGAGAAGCGAGGGGGCCAACCCTTGGCCAGCTTCTGGGACAAACGGTTTGCCCTCGACGAGGTTGAGATTGAAGGGCGACTCGAAGGCGAGGATCGATGCGAGACCACCGAGGACGAAGCTCGTCGCTACGGTGTACCAGCGTCGATAGACCTGGGTTTTGTGGGCGGTGAGGAGCGCCCAGACCGCTGCCGCTGTAGCCCAGAGCAGGAAGCTCCCTTGCTGTCCGCTCCAGACTGCGGCGATGCGGTATTGCAGGGCGTTGGTGGCGTCGCCATGGGCCCAGACATAGGCGAATTCAAAGCGGTTGGTGACGAACAGCGTCGTCAGGGTGGCAAACGCTGAGAGAATTGAGGCGCATCCTAAGCCGAAGGCCCAAGAGCCGACCTTTGTCGCCTCGCGAAGCTTGGGGAAGAACACCCAGGCGACGGCGGCGACGAAGAAGAAGACGATCGCAGCATAAATAGACCCCCTGCCAATGTCGCCTAGTGCGAGCGACCAGCTTGGGGGCCGGTGTAATTCCAATGCAAACTCGTCCATACAAAGAATCCTACACTGAGGTCGGTGCGGGGCGTTGAATTTCGCCCCGCACCATTTGGTTTCACCTCAGTTCGCTGATTTCAGCTTTCATCGCACGATCTTTCACTTGCTTGATAAGGGCAAGCTTGTCGGCGGTGGACATGCTCGACCGACCACCAGGTGCCTTCGGCACGCTGAGGGCGTCGAGGTTTTCGTTGGCTACTCGCAACAGGGTCTTGGCGTAGGGCGCGTTGTGGACGCCGTAGTCACCGGACCGGATGATGAAGTAGTAGTTGTGGCGGGCTCGCTTGATCTGAATCGGCACCAGCGACTGGTTGGGAGCGGTCAAGCCCTCAGCAGCGATGAGGCTGGTGTAGTCCCACAGCGCCGTGTTGCCGAACGCAGTGTTCGCCCAGCTTTCGAGGCGGGCCTGCAGGGCCAACAGTTCGTTCAGGATTTCCGACTTGATCGAGGTCGCCCGGGCTGCCGCGTCCGCTGCCGTGTGGCACGGGGAGCAGCTCTTGTCATAGCTGACCGTGAACGAGTGCCGTGCGTCTGGCATATGGCACTTGCTGCACTGGCCAGGGGCTGTGGCGTGGGCCGTGTTGCGGTCGACGACGCCCGTTCCTTCCGAGCCACCGAGTCCCATCAGCATATTGAACTGGTTGGAGTCGTGCATGTTCGGTCGGCTGGTACCGGTGGTCAACGCTGAGTCCGCCGGGTTCCCGCCGCGGCCGTTGTGGCACTGGGCGCAGATATGGTTGAACTTAGTGAAGACTGCCGCTGTCGTTCCCGGCGCGATCTGGGTCGTGTCAGTGTTGAACGACTTGTGGCGGAGTTGTTTCTCTTCGCCGTCGGCGTTGGTGTTGCCGGTCGCCGCGTGCGGGTCGTGGCAGGTGGCGCAGTTGGCCGAATGCGGCGCGACTGCGATCGTGTCCTGGGCGATCTTCATCAACTGGTCGTCGGTGAAGTCGGCGATGTCCTTGCCTTGGTCATAGACTGTGGCGCGGAAGAGGCCGCTGTGGCACGCGATGCAGCGCGACGACTTCGTTGAAGCCGCGCTGGTCGAGGCGCCAGAGACAGGGCTGTCGATGTATTCCTTGTGGGCGCTGTAGTTGTACTGGTCGTTGAGCGGGCCGTGGCACTGGGCGCACACGACGGGCGAGCCAGAACGCGGGAGCGTCAGGATGTTGTCTTTGGTCGGGTTCGCCTTGTGGGCGCCGCCCGGTCCGTGGCACTTCTCGCAGCCGACACCTTCGGTGGCGTGCTTAGTTTGTTGCCAGTGCTGGTAGTAGTTGTATCCCGACTGGTCACGTCCGCCGTGGCAGTCCGCGCAGGCTTCGTTGCCGATATAGGCAGAAGCTTTTTGCTCGGTACTCAGGAGCGCGAGAAAATCGGATGAGACCGAGGTTCCGCCGCCTCCTGCGGCCACGGGGCCGCCCACGCCGCCACAACTCTGGATCGCCAGAAGTGCGGCCGCCATCGGGATGCACGCGATGAGTGAAATGAGCCATCGGTGTTTCATGGACTTGCTCCGTTCTTGTGTTTTTGGGTTGTCAAAATCTCTCATGGCCGCACCGTCAACTTGATTGCGAACAGGGCAGCTTCGTAGCTGTTGACATCGTAAAGGCGGTCGAACCTGCGCCAAGGTGCCAGCGTGAAGTCGACCGATTGCCTGTGCCCCAGGTCACGCCGGAAATGCAGCGTCAACTGGTTGCCCAGGCTGTCTGTTCCTTGGAAATAGTTCCAAGAAGCAGAATACGAATTGCGGGCTGACTCGCGGAAGTCGAAGCCCAGCGAATAGGTGTTTCCGTTGCTGAAGTAGTCGCTCAGGAAGTCACCGTTTTGTCCCACTGTGCCGGTGACATGGAACCTGTCGACGGCCATTTCGCCAAATGCGGACAACTTGTCGTTGAACACGTAGCTGGCACCTAGCGAGAGGTTGTTCCAGTCGACATCGACGTCGCGGACGCTGTTGCGCTGGAAGCGGTGGGTGTAGGTCAGATAGGAGGCCAGTTGACCCGAGAAGTAGTCGAGCTTGACTTGTCCGGTCGCCCGGTCGTCCCACATGAGCATGCGGTTGTCCGTTGTCTGGGCTTGGGCGGTCGAGGTCAGGTCTTGCCACTGTCCTTTGGCGGAAAACCGGAGTCCGGGAGCCAGTCGTTTGGACAGTCTCAATGTGTAGTCGTTCCACTTGGGCACGTCCACATAGGACTGGTCTTCGCGGTAGCGTTCCGATTCGCGGTGGTCGAAGCCGGCGTCGACCGACCACTTGGCGATGCTGGTGTGCAGGTTCAACCCGGTCAGCACCCTTGTGCGCACATAGGCGTTTTGGGTGTTAGCCAGCTCGTAGTCTTCGTGCCGCAGGCGGAAGTTGAGGAAGGTCCCCGGAGTCAGGTCCCAACGGCCCTCAAGTCCGAAATTGCGCACAGCGCTGGCGTCCAGCCCCTGTTGGTTGATGCGGGTGTAGCCGGCGGCGCCTTCGAGCGTGACAGAGTCACCAAAGTCTGCCGAGTACCGAGCTTGGAACGTGTTGCGCTCGGTGTAGGGATAGAGGTCGCCCTTTGTTCCCAGTGTGTGGTTGGTCGCAGCGACATCCAGCCGTCCCGGGCCGACCTTGGCGGTGACGGCCGCGGTGTACTGCCGAGTGTCGACGCGCGCGTTCGGCTTTGGCGCTGTGTAGTTGTGGTTGCGCTCGCTGGTCTCGGCGGCGACATAAGCGTCGACACCGGCGGCCAGTTTCTGGTTGGCCGAGAAGCTGAGCGTCCGGTCGCGGCTGGCGTCGACGAGGCCGAAGGTCTGGTCAAAGTAGTTCGCGTCCGAAGAGTCGACCTTGATCGTCGTGCCAGGAAGGGCGAACCGGATGCTCGTGGCGTAGTCGGCGTTCGGAGTCCCCGAGAAATACCACGTGCTGAACGGCCGCCCTTCCTCCAACGGTAGGATGCACTTGCCTTGGAAAAAAACGAACCCAGAACTGGTCTGGGCGTAGGGGCTCATGGCCACGCGGTTCTGTTTTGAAATACGGCTCGCGTAGCCGACGGTGAAAGTGTGGAAGTCGAACTGAGGGACTTCCTCCGCCTTGGTCTCAGCGGTCTTTTCGGGAGTCTTGTCTTGTTTATCTGTCGCTTCTTGCGGCCATGCCGAGGAGGCCAGGACGGCGATGCCGGCGAGGACAAGGAGCGGGCGGTGGGCGGCGGACGTCATGTCATGCCTCCTAGTGTTTCAGGAACCTCGGGTCGGAGTTGCTGCCGTGGGGAGCGACATGGCACCCGGCGGTCCAGCAGGTCTGTCCAGGATAGTGTTGGGCCAGCTTTTCGGTGTGGCACTGGGCGCACAGGCCTCGGCTGGAGCTATTGAGCAGCTTGCCGTGGCTAGAGCCGTGCGGCCGATGGCATTCTAGGCAACCTTCGCCGGAGACGCCTTCGACGGGGTCGTGGGCGTAGACGAACGGGCCGGCGTATTCCGCATGGCACTTGACGCACGTCCGTTGGTCACTGGCCTTGAGGGCTTTGGTGCCTTTGGTCGGGTGGACGGAGTGGCAGTCCGAGCATGTCACGCGCCCCTCTGGGACGGGATGGTGGTCACTCTGGCGGAACTCGGCTACGGATGAGGCGTGGCATTGTCCGCAGACCTTGGTCTCTTCGGCCTTCAGCATCGCTTTGGGCTCAAATTTGGCTGCGTAGAGCGGGCTGCGCGGGTCGTCGACTTTGCCTTTCACGAGGGCCGCTTTTTCCCAATCGGGATCGGAGTCCGGGTGGATCTGGTGGCAAGAGACGCAAGAGAGGTCGTTCTTGGCGTGGGCCGTGCCTTTCCAGTGGTTCTTGTCCAGTGTGGATTCGTGGCAGCGCAGACAGGCGGCGCTGGACTCTTTCGGTGTCATGGCGCGGAAGGAGATGACTTCCGGGTTCTTTTCGTCGCGGTGGACACCGCCGGCGCCATGGCAGCCTTCGCAGCCTTGGTGGTCGAGCGGGGCCCTTTTATCAGAAAGCATCGCCCGGTGGGGCGATGCTTTGAAAGCGGCGACTTTGCCTTCGTGACAACTGGCGCATCCTTCTTCGCCCATGAAGTCGTCAGGTTTTGCCCGGGCGAGGATGCGTTCGGCTTCCGTTTTGGGGGCTTTTTGGGGGGTTGTGCTAGCGACCGTCACAAGAAGTGCGGTGAACCCCAGGACTAGGATGAGAGACTGCGCCTTCACGGCTTCATTCCTCCTTCAGCCCTCCTGCCGACCGATCTGGTGTCTGCCAGAACTTAGTGGAAGGCTTTGGAACGGCTGAAGTCTAGTCCAATCCTCGGCCCAAATGCGTCGAATAAAACTTCATTGTTTTGTGCTGTTTTTGTTTTCCAGAGATTTGAGTCTTTGGTCCAGCCTATTCGCGTAGAGAAACAGGGCGAACCACACGAGAACTGGGGGTACTGCCATCAGAAGTTTCGAGGTTTCCATCGTCAAACTTATCCTTTTCTTCGAGAACGGCGATCTTGACGTGCATTCGGTAAAGCCAAGTCGAAAATAGCAAGAGGAGGGCGAAAAGACCCAAGTAACCGGCTTTGTATTCTGGAGAAAATTTTCCAGATTGGACCGTGTCTTGGGGGTGCAGCGACTTCTCCGAAACGCCTGGGAGGCGAGGGAAGACAAAGATGAGGAAGAGCACCGGCAGGAGGGTCACCACCGAATAAGCGGCGGCGGCGCGGGCTTTGGCGACGGTCTCGTCGAAGGCCATGCGCACCATGAAGTAGGCGGCTAGGAGCAGGAGGACGATGAGGAACGCCGTCTGTTTGGGATCCCAGTGCCACCATTCCCCCCACTGGACTTTGCTAAAGAGGATGCCGGTCGTCATCGTGCCGATGGCCAGGACCAGGCTGACCGCTGAAGCGGCAGCGGCCCGATGCTCCCAAATTGTCTCTTTCTTGACCAAGTAGGCCAGAGAGAAGCCAGCCGCCAACAGGACATAAACCGTGCAGCCGAACGCGCAGGGGAGGTGGAACAGCACGACCCGGGCCAACTCCGGCTCCATGAACCCGACGGCTGGTGGCACGGCAAAATAGAAAACGGTCATTGCCGCAATGGCGAGCATGAGCAGCCATTTGGGGATGTGCAGGAGTCCAGACCCGTTGTTCATGGTTCACGCCAGATCGCGGCGAAGAGGTGGGGGGCCACCGCAAAAACGACCAAAGTATACAGCCACGTTCCGGCACATGCTTGCCAGCCTTCGGCGATGCGGGAGCCCTCGATGGCGCTCCGACCAGCAGCGACGCCTAGGGCTAGGAGGGGCAGCAGGAGCGGTAAGGAGACGACGCCGCTGAGGTTGGAGCGGTTGGCACCTCGCGAAATGATCGACGACGTCAAGGTCACTGTCCCGCTGAGGGCGGCCACGCCACCGGCCAAGCTGAAGAAGAGCATCGCCGGAACAGCTACGGGCAGCGACATGAACATGATGAAGGACAGCGTCACCACCGTGGCCACAACCGACATGAGCGCAAAGGCGTAGACGGCCTTGCCCCAGAAGACGACCGATGGCCGCGACCACAGGCGGAGCAGGTCGCCGGTCCCTTGCTCGTCCTCGGCGACGAAGGTGCGGGTGAGGGAACTGACTCCGGCGAAGAGCAGGGCGACCCAGAGCATCCCGGCAGCGGCAGGCGGTTCGGCCCGTCGGCCGTAGAAGGCGAGGGCGAGGGTGAAGACCGTGCCGAGGGACAGCACCAATGAGGTCATCAGCGCGCTGGTGTCGCGCAGTTCGGCCGTCCACTCTTTGCGGGCAACGCCGACAGCTTCTTCAAACCAGCTCGAGTTCATGGGTGGCGAACCTCCTTTCTGCCGGGTCGTTGGTGGCGATGACGACGGCAGTTTGTGGTAGCCGTTTGTCCAGGACGCTGGCCAGGGTTTCCAGGCCGGCGGCGTCGAGCCCTGCACCTGGCTCGTCCAGGAGGATGACTTTGGGGTCGGCCTGGACCGCCAGCGCGAGCTTTAGCCGGGCCCTCATGCCAGTACTCAATGTGCGGGCAGGAAAGGCAGAGGCGTAGGCGAGTCCGACTTCTTCCAAGAGGTCCATGGTGCGTGCCTGGCATCCGCGGAGGCTGGCGGCGAGGTCAAGGTGTTCGGCGACGGTGAGGTTGGGATAGACGGCTTGGTCCAGAGCAGCGTAGCCGAGGCCGGTGCGGACGTCATCGGGCCGCTTGGCACTGCCTTCGCTTGGCGGTGCGAGGCCGGCGAGGATTTTGAGCAGGGTGCTCTTGCCACTGCCGTTCCGGCCCACCAGGACTAGGCACTCTCCTGGCGTCACTTCGAAGCTGAGGTGACGGAACAGCCAGCGGTCGCCGTACCTCTTGCCCAGATTCTCGCCGCCGACCATCTGGGCGGCATTATGTCAGCGATCCTGCCTGCTGGCGGGGACGGTTGCGAATTGCGAAGAATACAGCCGATATATATGCGGGAGGTGGCGTGTCCAGCCTTCTACTTGGGCCTTTATGAAACGCGTCAGGATCGGTGACCTCCTCGTCGAGAACGGCCTCGTCACGCCCGACGACGTCACAAGGGCGTTGGAAGTCCAAAAGGAGACTCGTGAACCTCTTGGTGCAATTTTCCTTCGTCTTGGTCTGGTGAGCGAGACAGACTTGTTGGAAGCTCTTTCTGAGTTGCTGCAAATCCCCGTGTGGGATTTGCAGGGTTGCCCGCCCACCGCCGAGGCGCTCGAATGCGTCCCCCAAAACGTTTGCCAACAGTTCAAGGCCGTACCCGTCCATTGCCTGGGAGACGATCTCTACGTCGCCATGGCCAATGTGGACGACGTCGCCGCCAGCGACGCCATGGCCCAGATCGCTAAGAAGCGGATTAAGCCGGTGCTTGTCCGCAAGTCGCAACTGGACACTTATTTGGGCACCGTTGCTCCGGAAGCTTTAGGTCAGGTCGACGACTTGGTCAGTCGTGCTTTGGAGATCGCCGCTGATCACAGCGTAGAAGACGATGACGAGAGCATTCTGACCATCGAAGGGACGGCTCCGGTCATCTCCTTGGTCAACCAGATCATCGCGCAGGCGATTGTGCTCAAGGCGAGCGACATCCATATCGAGCCGCGCCGCGACCGGGTCGACGTGCGGTACCGCATCGACGGCCTGATGCACGAGGCACAGAATTTTCCGCCAAAGCTGCACCCGATGGTCGTCGCCCGCATCAAGATCATGGGCGAACTCGACATTGTCGAGAACCGGCTGCCCCAAGACGGTCACTTGACGGCGAAGTTAGAGAACCGCAGCGTCGACATCCGGGTCAGCTTGCTGCCCAACCGGCACGGCTCCCGCGTTGTCATGCGCATCATGGACAGCTCGGCGATGTCGCTCTCGCTCGAGGACTTGGGATTCTCTGATGTCAACCTCAATACTTGGCGTGGGTTGATCGACAACCCTTACGGCCTGCTGTTGGTCACCGGTCCAACCGGTAGTGGCAAGACGACGACGCTGTATTCCGCGATGAAGACGATCGCCGGGCCGACGCGCAACATCATGACGTGCGAAGACCCGATCGAATGCGATCTCGACGGCGTGAACCAGTCGCAAGTGAACGAGCGCATCGGCTTGACCTTTGCCCGGCAGTTGCGGGCGATTTTACGGCAGGACCCCGACGTCGTGTTGGTCGGTGAGATCCGCGACGCTGAGACTTTGCAGACGGCCATTCGGGCTTCGATGACAGGGCACTTGGTGCTCAGCACGTTGCACTGTAACGACGCTATCGGCGCTCTGCCGCGCATCTTTGACATGGGTGCGGAACCGTATTTGCTGAGCACCTCGCTGCTTGGTGTCGTCGCCCAGCGGCTGGTGCGCAAGCTCTGTCCGAACTGTCGGGAGGAGGCACCGGTCTCGGCTGAAGACGCGGCTCTCATCCAACACTACCTGGGTCAGTCGCCAAGCCACCTTTGGAGCGCGAAGGGCTGCCAGGCTTGCGCCGGGATCGGATTCAAGGGCCGGACAGGGGTGCACGAGATCTTCCGGATCACACAAGGCGTCGCCAGCCACATCGCCCGACGGGCAACAATCGAAGAGATCACTGCCCAGGCCCGACGGGACGGGATGGTGACCATCCAAGAAGACGCTCTGAACAAGGTTCTGAGTGGGGTCACCTCGATCGCTGAAGCCAGGCGGTTGGTGGCGTTCAACGACTGCGTCACTGGACAGACCGTTTTGCGGGCCGCCTGAGCTATCCTGCACACATGGAATCCGGCGTCACCCGCCGCGAAGCGCTCGCCTTGGGCGCTGCCGCCGTCGTCTCGTCTGCTGCTAGCCGTGCTTCGGCTGCTTTTGAACCTGTGCCGACCGCTGCGGCCGGACGACTGAACCAGTCTGTTTGCAAGTGGTGCTATTCGATGAGCCTGGACGACCTGGCCGCGAACGCCGCCAAGCTAGGGCTCAAAAGCGTCGAGCTGTTGACCGAGGACCAATGGCCGGTGGTGCAGAAGCATGGACTGACATGCGCCGTCGCGATGGGGCCAACGAGCATCGGTACCGGCTGGAACCGGGTCGAGAACCACGACAAGTTTGTCGAGGGCTCCGAAAGACTTTTGCCGCTCGTGGCCAAGGCTGGATTGCCCAACATGATTGTGTTTTCCGGAAATCGGAACGGCATATCCGACGAGGAAGGGATGGCCAATTGCGCGAAGGGTCTCAAGCGCATCATGCCTTTGGCTGAGAAATTGGGCGTGACGGTGATCATGGAGCTGTTGAACAGCAAGGTCGACCACCATGATTACCAGTGCGACAAGACGCCTTGGGGAGTGGAATTGTGCAAGCGCGTGGGGTCAGACCGGTTCAAGCTGTTGTACGACATCTATCACATGCAGATCATGGAGGGCGACGTGATCCGTACGATTGAGCAGAACCACGAGTACATCGCCCACTACCACACAGGCGGTAACCCGGGGCGCAACGAGATCGACCAGTCGCAGGAGCTGAACTACAAGCGTGTGGCTCAGGCGATCGCCGATACGGGCTTCAAGGGGTACTTCGCCCATGAGTTCATCCCCAAACGCGATCCGATGAAGTCTCTCGCCGAAGCGATCGGTATTTGCACGGTCTGAGACAAAAAGGCGGGCCGACACCAGGGGTGTCGGCCCGAAAATCATTGGAGAGAGGAATCTTGCGGCTTCAGGCCTTCTTCGCGCGTTTGCGGAGAAGGGCGACGAGGCCAGCGCCGGCGAGAGCCATGGTGGTCGGTTCGGGAACCGCTTGGGCGTTGATTCTGGCGTAAATGTTGGCGTTGGGAATGCCAGTGAAGACCCGGGCTTCGGTCGTGTCAAACACGCCGTTGCCGTTCGCGTCGCGCCAGAAACCGTTGGAGCTGGAACCTGGATTCGGGGTGGAATCGCAAAGCAGCATCGTCAAGTCGTTGGTCGCTTGGCCGTTCTCCATGAACAAGTAGTCGATACCTATGTTCTGGCCGTTGCCAATGTTGAACGCGACGTTGTTGGCCGAGTAGTTGAGGGTGGCGCCAAATGCAGCCGGTCCTGCAAGCGCCGGGCTACCAAGATTCCATGTGACGTCGCTCAGTGAATTGCTGAAGATGTTCGTCGGGTTGTTGACATCCACGTTGCCCCAGACTCGAACACGCAACGTCAAGTTGTTGTAGGTGCGGTTGGCAATGGCCACGAAGCCCGTGTCGATGCTGTTGACGACCCAGCTCCAGGCAGCATTGATCGGCGCAGTCGTCGAAACGACGTCTGCCATGTGGTTTCGAGGCGTGCTGCCTGTGTTGCGCAATGCAGTGGCTGGCGTGATGCTGTCAAAGATCACGGTGGCAAAAGCAGCATGGGCGACAGCCAGGGTGGCAAGGGCCAGAACAATACGTTTCATCTCAGTTTTTATCTCCTTCTTATGCACAAATAGAAATGCAGTGCACGGAACAGTCCGCAGAATAGCTGGCTAAAACTTCTGCTGGCTAGCCTGAATACGGGGGAAATGTTAAAACCTGACAACTTTACTAGTGCAATACCGGCACAATTACTAGGAAGAATTGATCCATAAGTCACCAAGACCGGTACATTTGTCAGTGGTGTCGTCATAATCCTATCCATGACCGTCATCACACCGACCGCCAGCGAGCGCGCCGCGGGCAAGCTGGACGCGGCGAACCTGACAACAGCAGTCCGAGCCTTGCTGGACGACGGGATCGTCGTTTTAGAAGGCGTCGTCGACCTTGGGCATATCGAGACGCTGCGTGAGAGGTCGTTCAGTGATCTTGCGAGGTTCCAGGCCCGACCGGACGCTCCGTACAACTGGAATAAAGGGAACATCCAACAAGACCCGCCGCCGTTCATGCCGTACCTGTTCCGCGACGTGCTGGTCAACGACTATGCGATCCAAGTGACGAAAGAGGTCTTGGGCAAGGGCATGCGGAACGCTTTCTATAGCGGCAACACCGCTTTGCCCAGCGAGGAGCGGCAGCCTGTCCACGCCGACATCGGGCACTTGTGGCCGAACCAGGAGCACGTGCACCCGCCTTACGGCATCGTGGTCAATGTTCCGCTGGTGGACATGGGGCCTGAGAACGGCTCGACGGAGATTTGGCCGGGCACGCACAAAGACCCCAGCGTGACGATCCAGGACGGGCAGATCGAGGCTTCAGAGGCGGCGATGGCCAAATGGCGGGCGGTCAAGCCACCTTTCCAGCCAGTGGTCAAGGCAGGCAGCATTGTCATTCGCGACATCCGCATGTGGCACGCTGGCATGCCGAACCGGACGCAGACCCCGCGACCGATGATCGCGATGATCCACTACGTGAGCTGGTGGCCGTTGGGCGACAAGATGAAGTTCGGCAAAGGCGCTGAGGCAGTTTTGCAGCATCCCGACTTGGAGACGTGGGCCGAGTTCGTCGACGGCGAACCGGACTATGTGGGCAGTCCGCACGGCTATGATGGCGACGGCAAGTAGGCCCTATTGCAAAAGTATGCATAACACTGCATAATCATGCAATAAGTGGACGGCTTGCGGAACCAGAGGCTGGCGGCGGTCAGGCGCATCTTGGCGGAGAGTAGAGTCTCGACCCAGGGCGACTTGGCCGAACGGCTGCGCGCCGAAGGCTATGACGTCACGCAAAGCAGTGTCTCCCGGGACTTGACGGAGCTGGGAGTCGCGAAGGCGGGCGGACGCTACGTGGTGCCGACCGGCATGCCGGGGCTGCTCGGTTCTGGTCTTGTGTCGGCGACCGCTTGCGGAGCTAACTTGGTCGTGCTCAAGACGGCTGTCGGCACGGCTTCTCGGATCGGTCTGCTGATTGACCAGGGTGGCCACGCGGGCGTCGTCGGCACGATCGCCGGCGACGACACGGTTTTTGTCGCAACGGAGGGCGAGGCGGCCACCCAGCGCCTGGCGCAGGTTTTTATGGGTGAAGAGGCGATGCATGGCTGAGCAAGTGGTTTTGGCGTTTTCGGGCGGGTTGGACACCAGTTGGTGCGTCCCCTGGTTGCGTGAGCAGGGGCACGAGGTGATCACCGCGACCGTCGATGTCGGCGGCATCAGCGCCGAAGAGGCGGCAGCGCTGCGCGTACAGAGCGAAGTGTTGGGAGCCGTCGACCATGTCCATGTCGATGCCCGGGAGATGTATTTCGAAGAGGTCGTCCGCTATTTGTTGGCTGGCAACGTCCTGCGGGGTGGCACCTATCCTCTTTGCGTCGGCAGTGAGAGGGCTCTGCAAGCCCGCGAATCGGCCCGAGTAGCTACTGAGCGAGGGGCGAAGGCTGTGGCCCACGGCTGCACGGCGGCAGGCAACGACCAGGTGCGGTTTGATATCGCGCTGCGGGCCTATGCTCCTGACATCAGGGCGCTGGCTCCTATCCGCGACCTGGCTCCCAGCCGGCCAGACCAGGTCGAATACTTGAAGCAGCGCGGTCTTCCAGTGCCTGCTTTTGGCGCCGACTACTCCGTCAACAGCGGTCTTTGGGGGGTGACGATCGGTGGCAAGGAGACGAAGACGACCGACCAATCGATTCCAGAGTCGGCGTGGCAGAGGACCAGAGGCGTTTTTGATAGTCCAGT
>JAFDWT010000020.1:30841-33497 GCA_018268335.1 Armatimonadota bacterium
GGCATCGGGCGCGGTATCCATTTGGGCGAGACTGTGCTTGGCGTCAAGGGACGGGTGGCGTTCGAGGCGCCGGCAGCGACCTTGCTGATCGCGGCACACCGGGAACTGGAGAAGTTGGTCATGACCAGCCGGCAGATTGCAGCGAAGGACCAGATGGCGGCGCTTTATGGTGAGCACGTCCATACGGGGCAGTTTCCTGATCCTGTTTGCCGCGATATTGAGGCCCTGCTGGCTTCCTCTCAAGAGAGGGTCACCGGCGATGTCCATGTGGTTTTGCGGACGGGTTCGTTCATGGTCGAGGGTGTCGAGTCGCCGTTTTCTCTTCACAGCGCTTCGCGAGCGGTGTACGGGGAGGCGGTCGGCGAATGGGAGCCGCGCGACGCGCAGGGCTTCTGCACGATTGTCGGGCTTCCGGGCATCTTGCACGCCCGGGCCGGGAGACCGACTTGAAGCCTTGCGTTATCGACAAGATCGGATCGGTCACGCTGAACTGCAACCTCCGGCGCGACGTGCGGTTGAGCGACGACATCCGGTGCCAGGAAGGGGATGTCCTGGCGGTGCGGATTAAGAACTCCAAGACGACCTATAACACCTTGGAGCTGACGACGGGCCGGTTTTCGGCTTTGAAAGAAGGCGACGTCGTTGCCGGGGCCTTGGGGCACCGGCGAGCTCTGGGGGGCTATGCCGGGCATATTCCAGAGAAACTCGCACCTGGCGACACGATCAACCTCTTAAACATGGGTGGCGTTCTGGGGGTCTGCACGTCCTGGTCACCGGTCGTCGGCCCGCCGTTCGAGTGCGAGGTCCTTGGACAAGTATTGGAGTTCCCTTTCTTAGGGAGCCGGGTCGGTGTCCCGGCGAGCATCAAGAACGCTGCGGTGCCGCTGGACGAAACAGTGGGGGGCGACGGGCCGCCGGTCGTGGCAGTAGTGGGGACCTGTATGAACTCCGGCAAGACGGAGGCGGCGATGGCGCTCGTCCAATACTTTGCCCGCGCCGGACTGCGGGTGGCGGCGGGCAAGACTACGGGTGTGAGCCTACGGCGCGACGTCTTGGCGATGCTGGATTCGGGCGCGGCTGAAGGAATGTCTTTTACGGATTGCGGAGTCGTGACGACCTCAGAAGCCAACGCGGCCCATCTGGCAAAGACCATTATCAACCATTTGGAGGAGAAGTCTCCGGATGTGATTGTCATTGAACTGGGTGACGGGCTGATGGGGGATTACGGAGTGCAGGCGATCTTGGCCGACAAGGAGTTGTCCAAGCGGTTCACTACCGTCGTGCTTTCGGCTAATGACCCAGTGGGTGCTTGGGGAGGCTGGCGATTGCTGGTCGACCTGTATGGGCTGACGCCGTCGGTCGTCACGGGTCCCTGTACGGACAATGCGGCGGGCATCGAAGGCCTCAGGCGAGACACTGGCTTGGTCGGGCACAATGCGCGGACGTCGCCGTCCGCGTTGGCGCAGGCTGTCATGGAGAAGGTGGGATTGAAGCATGGATAGCATCCCTGTCGTTGTCCTTGGTGGTACCGGTTATGTCGCCGGCGAGACGCTTCGGTTGTTAGCCAGTCACCCGATGTTTGCAATGTCCGCCGTCGTCTCCGAGTCAGCGTCTGGCCAATCAGTCGAGGAGGCATTCCCTCATTTGTGCGGCATGTTGGGAGGAGCGGCTTTCGCTTCATTTGACCAGTTGGAGGAAATTGTCAGTCGCCATGGTCGATTAGGTGTTGTCTCTGCGCTGCCTCACGGTGCTTCAGCCGAGAAGATCCATGCCATCTTGGAATTCGCTGCTGCGGCTGGCCATGAAGTCAAGGTCGTGGACCTCTCGACGGACTTTCGGTTTCCACCAGAAGGTTCGCCCTTCTTCTGCGGGCTCCCGGACTTGGAGCAAGAGACACCGGACAAGCACATCGCAGAGCCAGGATGCTTCACGACTGCGGCGACGTTGGCGACCGCGCCGCTGGTCGCCGGCGGGTGGGTTGTGGGTGACGTGGTGGCCTGCGGCGTGACCGGCAGCACTGGTAGCGGTCGCACGCCGAAGGCGGGCACGCACCACCCTGACAGGCATAGTGGGATGTGGGCCTATGAGCCCGTCCGGCACCGGCACAGCCGTGAAATGAAGATGCTGGTTTCACGCCATGGATCGTTGGATGGCTTTGCGTTTCTGCCCCACTCCGGCCCGTTCGCGCGCGGCATCCATATGACGGTCACTGCTCGACTTGCTAGAGAGGCGAGCGTTGACCAGTTGGTGGAGTTCCTCCATCAGTTCTTTTCGCACACACCTTTTGTATCAGTTTCTGCCAAATTGCCGAGCGTGAAGGAGGTCGTCGGTACAAACCGGTGCCATATTGGCATTGCCGTCGAGGATGGCCGTGTTGTTGTGACAAGCGTCATTGACAACTTGACCAAAGGGGCCGCGGGCGGCGGCGTCCAGTGGCTTAACCGGTTGTTTGGATTGCCACAGGAGACCGGGCTGCTGAACCTGGGGGTCGGGTGGAACTGATGCGGCAGTTTGTCAACTTGGACGGATTGGACGACCAAGCCATTGGCCGGCTGCTGCAGTTGGCGAAGAAGTACCAGGACGTGCGGCAATTGCAGGTGCTCAGTGGCAAAGTCGTGGGGCTGGTGTTCATGAACCCGTCGCTGCGCACCCTGGC
>JAFDWT010000021.1:0-37365 GCA_018268335.1 Armatimonadota bacterium
CGCGACACCCACGAGTTCCTCCAGGCCGTGGCAGGCGAGGGAGTGGAGGCTGCAATCGTTCACTCGATTCACGGACTGAACATGGTGAAGCGGCTCGGCATGTCGGCAATTTTGGTAGATCCCCGACCGCAAGTTTTCAACACCACAGTGGCAAGGGCATGCAAGAAGATCTACGGCGACTTGACGGCGGCAATGCGCGTCGTCGGCGTGACCGGCACTAACGGGAAGACCACAACGGCATGGTTGATACGCCATGCCTTATCCTCGTTGGGCCGAAGAGCCGCCTATCTCGGCACCCTCGGCTACGACGACCCTGACGGCCATGTCCACCTGGACAACACGACCCCGTTTCCGGCCGACCTCTGGGGCCTCTATGACCGGGCCGCTAGCAACGGGTGCCAAGACTTGGTGATGGAGGCTTCGAGCCACGCCCTCTTCGAACGTCGTT
Organism: Armatimonadota bacterium; assembly: GCA_018268335.1. Taxonomy (GTDB): domain Bacteria; phylum Armatimonadota; class Fimbriimonadia; order Fimbriimonadales; family Fimbriimonadaceae; genus JAHBTB01. The sequence goes on from JAFDWT010000021.1 coordinate 449, forward strand.
TGGCCGGAACACGGTTTGACGTTGGCATATTTACGAATCTCACGCAAGATCACCTCGACTTCCATGGCACGATGGAGGCATACGCCGAATCCAAAAAGCTGCTGTTCACCGAATACGCGGCTGCCTCGGACAAACCGTTCGTGGCTGTGTTGAACCTCGCCTTCGACAATGCTACAGCGTGGGCAAGCGCAACGCCACATCGAGTCTTGACCTTTGGAGCACGTGAATCCGATGTGGTCACATCCGGCAAACCCGCACTCGACGGCATTGAATTTGCCGCGACCTACTTTCCAAACACACGATCCACAAGGCTGCGTGTCGGCGGAATCTTCAACATCGAAAATGCCAGCGCCGCACTCACGGCTCTCATCGCTCTGGGCTACCCCCTCGACGACGCTCTTAGCGCTTTGGCCCAAGCTCCTCCAGTTCCAGGTCGGTTTGAGCCAGTTGCAAACGACAAAGGAATCGGTGTCATCGTCGACTACGCTCACACCCCTGATGCACTTGAGCAACTGTTGGTGTCCGTTCGTTGGCTAGAGCCCAAGCGGATAATCACCGTCTTCGGCTGTGGCGGCGACCGGGACCGGACGAAGCGGCCCAAGATGGCGGCGGTCGTGAGCGCCAATTCCGAAGTCACAGTGGTCACGAGCGACAACCCCCGCACCGAGGACCCCGCCGAGATTCTTAAAGAAGTCGCCTCCGGCGTCCGACCAGGCGCGGAGTGCCATCAGATCATCGACCGGCCCGAAGCTGTCGCCCACGCCATCGCCATCGCCCAGCCCGGAGACGTCGTGGTGATCGCTGGCAAAGGGCACGAGGATTACCAGATCATCGGCCGCACCAAGCACCCGATGGACGACCGCGAACTGGCCCGTCAGGCCCTGGCGGCCCGCCCATGAATATCGACGACCTGACCGTCCGCCTCGACGGCGTCCCCGTCGGCGTGAACCCCAGCCGGGAAGTGACCGGATTCGCCACCGACTCGCGCGAAGTCAAGCCAGGCTACGCCTTCCTCGCGATCAGGGGCGCCAATGTCGACGGGCACGAATTCGTCGAAGCCGCGTACCGCGCCGGTGCTGCCGTTTCGGTGGTCGAGCGGGCGGTGGATTCGCCGCACATTTTGGTGGAAGACTTGGTGCAGGCGCTGGCCCACTTGGGGCGGGCCTACCGCTCCCACTTCCATGGTCCGGTCGTCGGCGTGACCGGGAGCAACGGCAAGTCGACGACCAAAGAGCTAGTCGCCGCTGCCCTCGCTCCACTGGGGCCGGTGCTCAAGAGCCAGGGCAACAAGAACACGGAATACACGTCGCCGCTGGTTTGGACCAATTTGACGACCCAGCACAAGGCGGTCGTTATCGAGATGGGGATGCGAGGCTTCGGCCAGATCGACCACCTCGCCAGCATCGCCCAGCCGACAGTCGGCCTGGTGACGATGATCGGCACCGCCCACGTCGAGATGGTCGGGAGCCGCGCTGGTATCGCCAAAGCCAAGGCCGAGATGCTAGACCACCTGGCCGGCTCCCAAGTCAGTGTCCTTCCGCGTGATGACGACTTCTACGCCGACCTCGCGCGTTCCGCCCCTGGCCCGGTCCGCACATTCGGTACGACCCCCGACGCTGAGTGCCGGGTGCTGGGCTACCGCGCCGACGGCCTCGTCGGCTGCGTGGTCCGGGGAACCCTGGACGGGCAGGAATGGGAGGTCGAGCTACCTCTCTTGGGTCGCCATCAGGCCACCAACGCCGCTGCCGCGATCTTGGCCGCCCACTCGGCTGGTGTCGCCGTCCTGGATGCCGCCGATGCACTCCAACACGTGGAGCAAATGCCGATGCGCATGGAAGTCGTGGAAAGGGCAGGCGTCCGCATTTTGGTCGACACCTACAACGCCTCCCCCGACTCGACCGTCGCCGCCCTGCGGGCTCTATGCGACACCGCGGTCGAGGGCCGACGCCTGGCAGTCCTGGGGGAGATGAAGGAACTCGGCACCTACACGGAGTCCGGCCATCGCCAAGTCGGTGCCGCCCTGGCCACATTGCCATACGACCGAGTGCTGCTCACCGGAGGACCGACCAAGTTCATCGCTGAAGAAGCCATCAATGTGGGCTTCGCCCCGGACAAAATCGAGTCCGACGACGCCCTGGACATGGGCCATGTGCGCCAGTTCCTGGCCTCCGCTCGTCCTGGAGACGTGGTCCTGCTCAAAGGAAGCCGCGCACTGGGATTGGAGCAAGGGTTGGAGGGGCAACCGTGACACTGGCCGACCTGACCCCGTTCTTCGTCGCTCTGGTCGTGGCGGCGGTGGCCTCGCCGCTGGTGATGCGGGCGCTCGTCGCCGCCAAGAGCCGCCAGACGATCAGCCAGCATGTCCAAGAGCACGCCCACAAGCAGGGGACCCCGACCATGGGCGGGATCATCATCCTGGTCGGATGGATCGCCGGGAGCCTGGTCGGGCAGTCGTCGAACTTGTTACCTGGGCTGGTGACCATACTCCTGTTTGCCGCCATCGGATTCGCCGACGACTATCTGCTCCCCAAGCTCAAGCCCGGCTCCCGGGGATTTGGCTGGATCCCCAAGCTCGGCCTACAGGTCGTGGCCGCTCTTCCGGCGACCGCCGCTTTGGCCTGGCGCACCCCGATGTCGTCCGTGGTCATGGTGGTGTGGGTGCTGTTCTACGCCAACGCTTTCAACTTCTCCGACGGCCTCGACAACCTGTCGGGCGGTATCGCCATGTGGACAGTGGTCGGCATCCTGGCCATGTCGTCGGGGCACTTCGACCCGCTCTTGACCGCCTTGTTCGGGGCGACACTCCCCTTCATGGTGTGGAACGCACCTCCCGCCAAAGTGTTCATGGGCGATGTAGGCTCCCTCCCCATCGGCGCCTATTTCGGGATGGCGACTTGTAGCATGGTCGCCGCCGACCCTCGGATTTACGCACCAAAAGTTCTCGTGCTTTCTGGCCTGATGTTCGCTATGGTCGTCCCAGTCGTCGTTCAGATCGCCGGTGTGAAGTTGTTCAAGCGCAGACTCGTGCCGTTCAAGACGCCGGTCCATCACGGCTTCCAAGCCGCCGGGTGGGATGAACCCCGGATCGTCCGCATGTTCCACGTGGCCCAGATCGTTTTGGTCGCACTCGCCCTGGCCGTGGGTGGAGGTGTCAAGTGACGGGCCGTGACCAGTTCTTGGGTGCCCGCGTGGCAGTGGCCGGTATGGGAGTCAGCGGTGTAGCTGTCGCCAGGGCCTGCCGCGAACTCGGCGCCCGCCCGACCCTGTTTGAGCAACAGCCCGGCGACGTGCCCGAAGTCCTGGCCCTGACGGAAAAGCTGCAGGCCCAAGAAGTCGATGTCGAAACCGGTTGGAACGGACGCCTTGACGCCGCTGACTTCGAGTACCTCGTCGTCTCTCCCGGATTCAAGCGCGACCACCCGTGCGTCGTCGACATGCAAGGCCGCGAAGTCCTGAGCGAGGTCGAGTTCGGCAGCCGTGTCGCCGAGGCCCCGATCCTGGCGGTCACGGGAACCAACGGCAAGAGCACGACGGTGGCGATGCTCTACACGATCCTGCGCTCTGCTGGTCGTGAAGCCTATCTGTGCGGCAACATCAGCGGCAGCGGCCTGCCCGAGGAGCCTCTGACGAGCGCCGCCATGCGCGCTCCCGCCAGCGCTTACTTGGTCGCCGAGGTCAGCAGCTACCAACTAGAGTTCGTCAAGACGCTCCGGCCAAAGGTCGCCGCTTGCACCAACGTCACGCCCGACCACCAGAACCGCCATCCGAGCTTCGAGGACTACTTCGAGACCAAGATGCGGCTCTTTGACAACATGGCTGCTGGCGACGTGATCGTCGCTAACGTCGACGAGCGCAGCGTGCCCGTCTCCCGTCTGCGCAAGCCAATGTCGCGGGGCGCTCGGCTGGTTTTGGTGTCGCCCAAGGGCAACGGGGTCGGCGAGAACGCCCAGATCAAACGCACCACCGAAAAGCTGTGGATCCAGGAGGACGCCTACCCGCTCAGTGAACTGCCGTTTTATGGCGAGCACAACCTGGCCAACGCCATGATGGCCTGGGAGATGGCCCGTGCCGTGTCCAAGCCGACGATGGCCGCAGTCGCCGGCCTGACGACGTTCCAGGGCCTCGCCAACCGCTTGGAGTTCGTTGGCAAACGTAACGGCGTCGATGTCGTCAACAACTCGATGTGCACCAACCCGGCGGCCGTCATCGCTAGCAGCCTGGCGATCAAGTCGCGGCAACACATCCTGATGGGCGGCAACACCAAGAACTTGGACTTCTCGCCGGTGGCGCGCTACCTCGAGAACACGGAAGACCAGGTCTATCTCTTCGGGCCAAGGCAAGAAGAGCTGAACCGGATGCTCGGTGGCCAGTGGCCAGCGTATAATAGTCTGAAGGAGGCGTTCCTGGCGGCGGTAGCGTCGGCGGTCGCCGGCGAAGTCGTCATCCTCTCACCAGGGTGCGCCAGCAGCGAACCGTTCGCAAACTTCCGCGAACGGGGAGACGCCTTCAAAAAGATAGCCAAGGAGTGGCTAGGGACATGATGAAGACTCAAGGACAGAGCGACCCTCTCGTCACCGTCCTCGCGCTCGTCGCGACGGTGGTCGGCCTCTTAGCCGTCTGGGACTCCGGATACGCCCGAGCGGCGGTCAACGGCCAACTTGTGCCTCGCGAGCTGCAGAGCCAGATCGTTTTCTCCTTGGTTTCGGTAGTCGTCGGAGTCCTCGTCAGCCGGATGCGGCCGAGCCGCATGCGCAAAGCCGCTTGGGTCGGGCTGTTTTTGGTGGTCGTCGGCATGGTCCTGGTCGAACTGCCTGGCGTCGGAAAAGAGATCAACGGAGCCCGGCGATGGATCGACTTCCGCCTGTTCACAGTCCAGCCTGCCGAATTCGCCAAGCTGGCGGTCATTGTGTTTCTCGCGGCGTTGTTGGCCGCTTGGAAGCCGGTCAAGGCCAAGGCCGTCAAGCACTGGGGCGAGGCCGTTGACCGAATCTGGATGCCACGTTTGGCGAAAGCGTTCCCAGCGCTGTTGGTCGTCGTCACCATACTGATGGTCGAGCGCGAGCGCGACCTCGGCACGATGATGGTGGTCGTCGCCGCCGGGTTCGGCACATTGTTTGTCGCCGGTGCCGACAAAAGGTTGCTCGCTTGCCTCGCCGCGGCCGCCCTGGTGACTGGCGGCGCCTTCATTTTCAAGGAGTCGTACCGCTCCGACCGGATCGCCAACCACATCCACCGCTGGAACGACGACAACGTCGACGGCCCAGGCTATCAGACGACCCAAAGTGAAACCGCCCTGGCCCAAGGAGGTCTGCTCGGTGTCGGTCTGGGCAACGGGCGGGCCAAGCATGTTCTGCCGGCGCCCACCACGGACTTCGTCCTTGCGACTGTCGGCGAGGAGTTCGGGCTTGTCGGCTCACTGGCAGTCATCGGCCTATTGGCCGCAGTCACCTGGCGTTTGATGGTGAGGGCTCTGGCCAGCCAGGACGTTTTTGCGCGAGGAGTCTTGGGCGGCGTGGCCGCCTGGATCGCTTTTCAAACGACGGTGAACGTGCTCATGGTCAACGGCGCGTTTCCGCCGGTCGGTGTCCCGTTGCCGTTTGTCAGTGCCGGTGGTTCTAGTCTGGTCGCGCTGTGGGCAGCCGTAGGCCTGTGCCAGGCAGTCCTGTGCGGTGAGAAAGTTGTTGTCAAGGAGGAAGAGGATGCGTCTGGTCGTGACGGGTGGCGGCACGGGCGGCCACGTGTTTCCCGCGCTTGAGACCGCGCTGTGCGGACGGGACCGAGGCTGGGAAGTCCAGTTCTACGGCGCGTCACGCGGCCACGAGGTTTCAGCGTGCGAAAAGGCAGGCATGCCGCTCCGCGTCTTCGACGCGCGTCCGGTCTACAAGCCTGTCAGCTTAAAAGGTCTGCAGTCGATCCTGGCCTTGCTCAAGGCCACGTCGGCTGTCCTCCGGGCGTTCGACGAAGACCGCCCCCAGGTCATCTTCGCCACTGGTGGATTTGCTGCCGCACCGGTCATGAACGCCGCCCGCAAGCGACGGCTGCCGCTCGTCATTCACGAACAGAACACGGTTCCTGGGCGGACGAACCTCTTGCTTGGGCGGAACGCCTATGCTGTATGCACGGCATTCCACGGCACCGCCCGGCACTTCCGGGGGGCCAACGTCCAGCGCACCGGCATGCCTGTCCGCCGCGCTCTGCGTCAGAGTGCCCAGGGTCGGCTCAGCTTGGAGCACGGCCACGGCTCGGCTTCACCGGTCGTCTTGGTGATGGGTGGCTCCCAGGGCAGCTCGGCTCTGAACGACATGGCCCTCAGCACTGCCGTCCGCATGGCCAAGAGTGAGGTGCAGTGGCTGCACGTCACTGGCACGAGCCATTTCGACGTCACCCACGATTCCTTGCAGAGGATGGCCGTGCGGTCCGACTACCAAGTCCGCGCCTACCTCGACTCCGACGAAATGGCCGCAGCCCTCTTTGAGTGTTCATTAGCCTGGTGCCGGAGCGGGGCAGGGACTCTCGCCGAGCTGGCCGCCTTCCGGAAGCCTTCTCTTCTGGTGCCATACCCCCACGCCTTTGGCGACCACCAGCGGCACAACGCCCTGGAGTTTGTCGCCATGGGCGCCGCCGAGATGGTCGGGCAGGGCGATATGAACCCAGCCCAGGTGGAAGCGCGTATCTTAAGTTGGTTGATGGACACGGACCGTCGGGTCGCCGCCGCCAAGGCGCTGGCCGATTGGGACGTGCCGGACGCGGTGGAGCGCATCCTGTCCATCATCGAGAAGGCGGCGGCACACTAAATGCGCACCAAACTCGAAATCGAGACTCTGTTTGGCGACCGTTCTGGCCTGGACGGGGCCAAGTCGTTCTATTTGGTCGGCGTCGGCGGGGCCGGCATGAGCGGCATCGCCCGGCTGCTTCTGGCCAAGGGCTGCCGAGTCAAAGGCTCTGATTCGACTCCCACGGCTTTGACCGAGGAACTGTCCCGGCTCGGTGTCGACGTCCACATCGGCCACAGCGGGGAAGGGATCGAGGAAGGCGACGCGGTGGTGTTTTCTGACGCGATCGACCTCAAATTTTCGCCCGAATACGCTAGGGCCCAAGAGTTGGGTGTCCACGTCTACCGCCGGTCGCAGGCCTTAGGTTGGCTGCTGCAGGGACTCAAGGTCATCGCTGTCACGGGCACCCATGGCAAGACGACGACGACCGGCATGGTCGCCGCCGGCCTGCGGGCGGCCGGGATGGACCCGACCATCGTCGTCGGCGCCGAGGTGCCGGAGTTGGGCTCGGCAGTCGTCGTCGGCAAGCATCCGTGGGCTGTCGTCGAGGCTTGCGAGGCGTACGACTCGTTCCACGACCTGGATCCCGATGTCGTGGTGCTGACCAACCTGGAACTCGACCACGTCGATTTTCATGGCGACTATCAAAGTCTTTTGGCGAGCGTCATGCGTTTTGTCCGCCGGATTCCGTTCAAAGGAGCGCTCATTCACTCGACCCAACGCGGCGCCGCCGAGGCTGCCGCCCTGTTGGGTCGGAACCAGAAGGCGTATGACGAAACCACATTTGGTCAACTCGCTCCTGGCTTGGTCTTGAACACGCCGGGAGCCCACAACTTGAGCAATGCGGCGGCTGCGCTTTTGGCTTGCATCGAGGCCGGTGCAGACCCCGCTCTCGCCGCGGCTGGCATTGCCAAGTTCCAGGGTGCCGAGAGGCGGCTGCAGGAAATCTGCACCGACACCCTCGCCGGACGCGAAGACGAACCGGCCGTGACCGTCGTTGACGACTACGCCCACCACCCGACTGAGATCGCGGCAAGCATCGCCGCCCTGCGCGAGCGGTACTCCGGCCGCCGCCTGGTCGTCGTGTTCCAGCCGCACCTTTACTCACGCACCAAGGACCAGTACGACGCCTTTGCATCGGCCCTCTCTGCCGCCGACCTAGTCGTGATGACCGACATCTACCCGGCCCGCGAGGAGCCGCTGCCCGGCGTCAGTTCGCTGCGTATCGTCGAGGCGCTGACCTGCCCGTTCGCCTACATCCCGAGCCGCCACCTGCTTCCGCGCGAAGTGCGGCAGTTAGCCGAGCCCGGCGACGTTGTCGTCGGCATGGGGGCCGGGAACATTAGCGAGTTCGTCCCCGCCTTTGTCAACGAGATGGCCCGTGGTCGGGTCCAGCGTGTGGCCGTCATTGCTGGGGGCGACTCCCCCGAACGCGAAGTCAGCCTGCACAGTGGCCGGGCGGTGCTCGCCGCGCTCCAACGGCTTGGCTACGACGCCTACCTGCTCGATATCGCCGACCTGCTGCTTGGCAAGGGTGACCTGAGCCAACTCACCGGCGACAAGCGGCCCGACCTTTGCTTTCTCGCTGTCCATGGCGTCCGGAGCGAAGACGGCGCGCTGCAAGGTCTCCTGGAGTGCGCCCACGTCCCTTACACAGGAAGTGGTGTCCTTGCCAACGCCTTGGCGATGGACAAGGAGATGACCAAACAAATCCTGGCGAGAGAGAACATCCCGGTCGCCAAGGGCGTCCTCCTGCGCGAGGGCGACGACCTGCCGCTGTGGCCCGCCCCGCTGGTCGTCAAGCCCAACGCCCAGGGCTCAACCGTCGGCCTGACATTTGTCAAGCATGACGCTGAACTCAGAGCAGCAGTGGAGAAAGCGTTCGTCTACGGTGACGAGGTCCTCGTGGAGGAGTTCCTTGAGGGCCCCGAGATCACTGTCCCGTGCCTGGGCGACCGGGCATTGGCGCCTATTGAAATCGTCGCCGGCAGCGGCGAATACGACTTCGCCACCAAATACACCCCCGGCGAGGCGACCAAGCACTGCCCGGCGCGCATCTCCGAAGAAGACACTAGAAAAGCCCAGGAGTACGCCGCAAAGGCCGTCCGTGCCCTAGGCTGCAATGGAGTGACGCGGACCGATATGATCGTCACTCCGCGAGGCCCCGTTGTCCTGGAGGTGAACACGTTGCCGGGCATGACCGGCACCAGCCTGGTCGCCATCTCGGCGCAAAACGCCGGCATGACCTTCGACGACCTCGTGGAATGGATGGTCCGCGATGCCACGCGCCAAAAAGCGTAAGCCACAAAAGCCGCGCAAGCCGGTAGCCTGGGGCCGCTGGCTATGGGCGGGGCTTGGTCTTTCGATAGCCGCCGGCATGTGGTTCAGCCCACTCACTGCGCCACGCAAAATCCGGGTCGTCGGCGTGAGAAACACGGACGAAAAGGCAGTCGGCCAGGCACTCCAAGCTCTGGTGACGACACCATGGCTCCGCGTCAACCGGCACTCTGTCGAAGAGTCCGTCAAGCAGACCGCCGACATCGCCACCGCCAAGTATGACGGCAACATCTTTGGCCGCGGTGTCCTCAAGGTGGAGTACCGCCGTCCAGTGGCGGTCGTAGACGGCTCCAAGCCTGCTCTCCTGAGCGACGAAGGCGACATTTATGCCGGCACTTTCAAGCCCGACGGGCTGCCGCACCTGACCTTGCCGACCGACGGCGAGGGCCCGTGGAGCCTGCTGGCGACGCCGTTGCCGACTAAAGACGTATCAAGGCTGGCAAACGATCTAAAAAACCGCTTTCCAGATACAAATTGGACTATTAACATAGACGCAAGGTCTGTTATAATTCTGGTTCCAAGCAAAGGCCCCCAGGTCGTACTCGGGACGTCGGAGAGGCTGGAAGAAAAGGTCGGCAGGCTAGCAAATATCCTGTCCACACGCCCGGACATCGTTCGTTCGGCAACAGTGATCAACCTGACTGCACCAGACCAGCCGGTGTACAAGCCTTGAAGCCAGGTCATGTTGAATCCGTTCCAGATCCGTCGGCCAGCGAACAACTGGGTCGTCCCGGTCAGCCTCTTGATGCTGATCGTGGGCTTCCTGTTTTCGACCGCCTATTCGGTGACAGCACGGAGCAATCAAATCCAAGAGAGCCTGCGCGGCCAATTCTCGGCCACTGAACTGCCGCAGCTCATCACCGACCAAGAACTGGGTCGCAAGCTGGGCGAGCAAAAGAACGAGATTCTCAAGCTGCGCGGCGACATCGCCGCCCTGCAGTCCAAATTGGCTGACGGCAGTTCGGCCAGCAAAGAGATCAACAAGACTCTGAAAGAAAACAACCTCTTCGCCGGCTTGACCGAGGTCGAGGGGCCCGGCATCACCGTCACCCTCTCGGACTCCAAGAAGTCGGACTTGCCCAGCAGCGAGATGGGGACGATCCACGACAACGACATCATCAAAGTCGTCAACGAGCTTTACGCCGCCGGCGCGGAGGCCATCGCCATCGACAACCGCCGACTGTCGGCGTCAAGTAGCGTAAGGTGTGTCGGCCCGACCGTCCTTGTCGACGGCGAACGGATCGCCTCGCCCATCACGATCAAAGCGATTGGCAACCCCAAGGACCTCTATGGCGGCGTCAATATCCCGCGAGGCGTCCTCGACGAACTGCGCCTTGTCGACCCTAACATGGTCAAAGTCGAGTTGGTCGACAAACACCACCTTCCCGCCTTTTCTGGTGGGACGATCAGAAAATTCGCCAAGGAGCCACCACCGAAGTCATGATCCTTGTGCCGATCCTGGCCATGATCGTCGGAATCGTCCTTGGTTTCGTCATCAACACTCCGGTGAAGGGGGACGTCGCCCTCTACCTCGGCGTGGCCGTCTTGGGTGGTCTAGATTCCGTCTGCGGTGGTTCGCGGAGCGGCCTGGAAGGCAAGTTCCGCACCGACGTCTTCATCACCGGGTTCTTTGCTAACATCGCCATCGCCGTCTTTCTGGTGTGGCTAGGCTCTAGGATCAGCGTCAACTTGTATCTGGTCGCCGCGTTTGTCTTTGGCACACGGATCTTCAATAACCTGAGCCTCCTGCGAAGGATGGCCCTGACCAAGTGGCAGGACGCCCGGCAACGCAAAGCCGTCGAGTCCGAGGTCGCCACCCAACAAGGGCAACAAGCCCAGCAGACACCACTATGAGCAACCCCCGCGTGTTCGCCGTCGATCTCGGGACGACCAAGACAGTCGCAATTTCCGCTGTCTTAAACGACCAGGGCCACGTCAAGGTCGAATCGGTCGCCTCGTTCCCGTGCACTGGCATGGTCAAAGGCCAAGTGCGCGACAAGGACGCGGTGGCAGTCTCCATCGACCGGGCTTTGGGCCGGGTCGAGGCCGAAGTCAAAGAAAGGGCGGAAAACGTGGTGGTGGCCGTTGGCGGCAAGGGCGTCACGAGCCAGCGCAAGCAAGCTTTCGTGCCCATTGTCCCAGCTGGCCGGGTCGTCAGGAGGCAAGACGTCCACCAGGTTCTGGGCCACAGCCGCCAAGTCCGGATCGCGGAAAACTGTGAACTCCTTCTTGCCGCCCCGGCCGAGTACCGTATCGACGGCAACCGGGTGCATGGGCAGCCCGTCGGCCACAACGCCTCGCGCCTTGAAGTCACCACCAACCTCGTTATGGCCGAGCGGCAAGACATCCTGGCGATCAAAGAAGTCATCGCCGCCGGAGGACGCCACGCCGAGACCATCGTCCCCGAAGCTCTGGCCGCCGGACTGGGCGTGGTCAACACCGAGGCCAGCGAGGCGACGGCCATCGTCGTCGATATCGGCGGATCGGTCACCAACGTCGCTGTCTTTGAAGGCGGCAACGTCTGTCACCTGGGCACCGCCCCAGTGGGAGCCTGGCACGTCACCAATGACGTCGCCCAATTGCTCCGCATCGAGTTCGCCGAGGCTGAGAGGCTGAAGACGTCCCACGGCTGCGCCGTGGCGGCCAGCATCGGGCCCGACGACGTCGTCCAGGTCGTCCAGTCGGACGGGGCCTCAAGACCAATGCAGCGGCGCGTCTTGGCCGAGATCGTCGAGAGCCGCATGAAGGAGATCGCGTCGCTAGCACTGGCCATTGTCGCGGACGCCGAATTGGAATCTTGGCCCCGCACGGGCATCGTCCTTTGCGGCGGCGGCAGCTTGTTGCCAGGCACTGAGGAACTCTTCAGCCGGGCCACTGATGGCCGCAAGGCCCGCACAGCCCACCCGCGGGTCGCCGGAGGCCACACGCGGGACCTCGGCGTCCCCCAAATGGCCACCGTCGTCGGCCTCGCCAAACATGCCCTTGCCGGGCACGACGAAGAGTTTGTCCCTGTTTCCGCCCAAACCGGGTGGCAGGACACTGTCCGTAGTCTAAAATCGCTTTTCGGGGCGCGATAGCACCCCCACGTCGCTTCGTTAATCCGTTGGAAACCAGAGGGTCAAATTGAGCAGTAGCAGCGCAGTCATCAAAGTCGTCGGAGTCGGGGGAGGCGGATGCAACGCCGTCAACCGCATGGTCGAGTCGAACATCCAGGGGGTCGAGTTCATCGCGATGAACACCGACGTCCAGGTACTCGACCGCTCGTTAGCTTCCAAGAAGATCCAGCTCGGCGCCAACCTGGCCCGTGGGCTGGGCGCCGGCGGCGACCCTGAGATCGGCAAGGCGTCGGCTGAAGAGAGCAAGAACGACGTCCGCAAGGTTTTGGAGGGCAGCGACATGGTCTTCATCACCGCCGGTATGGGCGGTGGCACCGGTACCGGTGCGGCTCCCGTCGTCGCCGACCTGGCCCGCGAAATCGGCGCACTGACCGTCGCGATCGTCACCAAGCCGTTTGCCTTCGAGGGACCACGCCGAGGCCGCATGGCCGAAAACGGCGTCACCTCGCTGGTTGGTCGTGTGGACACGATGATCACCATCCCCAACGACCGGCTTCTGGACGTGGTGGAGCGCAAGACCACCTTCCTCGACGCCTTCGGCGTGGCCGATGACGTCCTGCGACAAGGCGTCCAGGGCATCAGCGACATCATCACTGTCCCCGGTCAGATCAACGTCGACTTTGCTGACGTCAAAGCCGTCATGACCAACGCCGGCCCTGCGCTGATGGGGATTGGCTATGGCATCGGCGACCAACGCGCCCTGCAGGCCGCCCAACAGGCGACCAGCAGCCCGCTGTTGGAACAGTCCATCCACGGCGCCCGCGGCCTGCTGGTCAACATCACCAGCAGCGACGACCTGACCCTCAGCGAAGTCAACGAGGCGATGGCCTATATCCACTCGCTGTGCGACGAGGAGGACGCGAACATCTTCTTCGGCACCGTCGTCGATCCGACACTCGACAACGAGGTCCGGTTCACGGTTCTGGCGACCGGTTTCTCGAGCACTGCTTATCAGGCTCGCCCCGCCCTGCGGACAGCCGTCTCGGCCACGCCGACCGCTGCAGTGTCCGACCAGGCGGTCGCCGTGCAGCGGGACGTCCAGCCGTTCTCGCCCAACGCCGGTGCCGCCGAGGCCCGACTTGGCGCGAACCGGACGACTATCAAGGACATCTGGGACAAGGCCAGCACCGCCCAGCGCGAACAGGCCAAGCCCGAAGAGATCTTCGACGACAGCGAGATCGATATCCCCGCCTTCCTGCGCGAGCATCGCAACAAGAGGGACTGACCTTTGTCGGGCAAAACCCCTGGGCCGCACCGACTGCGACGGCCCAGGGGTTTTTCTATATGCGCCGCTCGAACTGCTCGGGTGGCACATCGGTTAACAGTGCCATCCAAGACTTCAAATCCATTCCGGGCAACCGGTTCCGCCATCTGAAGACGCTCAGGGCGTTTTCCTCGGTGCCGCACCGGCCCATCTCCGTCATCAGGCGCCAGTCACGGGCCATCTCCGTTTCCATCTGCGCTGCGGTCGCGGCGTCGAGCACCATGGCACCGGCGGCTGTGTAGGTGTCGTCCGGCAGCGTGCCGGCGGCGCGGGCAAACCGCGCCATGTCGTTGTAGCTCAAGCCGTGGAAGTGCGGACGGTTGTTCTTGAACAGCCGCCATTGCCGGGGGATGGCGACAAAGAGGGAAGTGGATTCGTGCGCCAAAGGCTGCAGGCGATGCTCCAGCCGCTCTTGGCTATAGCCTTCCCAAACCTCCGGCACCCGGTGGTCGTAGACGACACTAAACAGGAGCCCGGCATCAAGCCACACAATCTTGCCAAACCGACGGGCCAGCTCGCAAGTGATGGCCGATTTTGCCAAATAAACGCTGACGAGTCCGGGCATCTGGTACTCGTCCAGCCGTGTGTTGCGCCAACTCCAGTCAAAAAGCCGGACGACCTCTTGGTCGGGGTCGTCAACGTCCCAAATCCGCTTTCGGTATTCGTCGATGCTTGTGACCAGCACGACCTCGATGGCCGGGTCGAAGTCGGTCGGGTCGTTGGTAGCGACGACCAGTCGGGCCGCTCCCTTCTTTTTAGCCAGATCGTTGAGTAGGAGCCGATAGTACTTCTCCGGCTCCCGGTCTTTGCGGACGCCAAAGAACGCGCAGCTAGCAAGGGTGACAGGCTCCGGCATCTGCGGGAGGGGATGGTACCCCTAGACCTGCTCCTTGTTTGGCTTGCCTGGCAGCCTTGGCCAAGCCATGGGCAAGCCGCCAAGAACCCGACTTGCCGAATCGTTGGCGCTCGGCTGCGACCGCGACGACCAGTGCGGCCAAGTCGGGGCACCCTTCTTTCGCGTATCCCTATGTTGTGTGCCCTGGGCTGGCCGCACCGGGCGGTCTCGTCAGCATCGAGTGGCCCCGCTGCGGCAGCCCAGGTACTACACGCTCTCAATCGAGATATGATCCAAATGACAGTGCCGCCCATGCCCGACCCAACTTCGCACAATCTGACAATAGTCGGCACTATCCCAGCCGGGCCAGACACAACGAACGCTGGCACAGAGTTCTTCAACGACCTGCGGAGCAAAACTGACCTGCCGATCGTGGTCTTCACCGCTGACCCGGGCAACTGCATCGAAGGAATCAAGACCCGGTCATTTGCAACAGGAAGCCACCCATGGATGGCGACACTGGCCGCCGCCACCGAGGAGTTCGGCGACGTCCTGTGGCTGGATGGCCACCACTTGCTCCATGGCGAAATCCAGGGGCCGGTCAGCCCTGCCAAGATCGAAAAGGAGCTCCTACCATGGCTGCGCGTCCGCCAGGCGGAGCGGCTCCCGGTCTGGGCCACTAGGCCTCGGAACTGGTGGGCGAACTCCGAGGAGTCGTCGGGCGTCGGCTTGACCTATGACGACATGACCGACCTAGCCCGGGCCTGCGAGATCCGACCAGGATCCGGCTACGTGTGCCCAGCCGCCGCCCTGGTTCTGCCCGAAACGGCCAAAGTCATTGCCGAGGAGTTCGAGGGCATCAAGCAACGCCTCACCTCCCGCTGGCCGAGGGGCGATGAAGCGACGGTGCTCTCGATCCTCCGCTGGCGACATCGATGGCTAGGCGTGGACGCCTACGAATGGGCCCGCAGGTTGGTCGCTGATCCAATTGCCTGATGCTTCATTTTTCCGTCTTCGACTCCATTTGCTAGACTGAAACTAGAGATTGCCAATATGTTTGGACTATCGATTGCCGTTCTCGTTGTCGCTTCGCCTTGGGTAACCAATGGTCAAGAGGCGACAAGGGCCAATGTGGCAGACGCCATCGATGGTTTGCAGGGCGTAGTGAGAGACAAGGTAGGACGACCAGTGCCAGGTGCCACTGTCCGTGTACGGATGAGTCCAAAATTTGCCGTGACGGATGGCTACGGACATTACCGGTTCAAAGAGTCGCTTCGAAAGGGATCACTTATCTGCGCCATTACGTCTGACTCGGAATCCGGCGAACCGGTGCAAGTGTGGTCGCATATCGCAAACGACCTCGTCTTGGACAAGAAGGCAACTATATTGAAGGGACGCTTCCTCAGACGTGACGGCAGTCCGGCCACCGGTGTCACGGTTGTGGTCAGAGCCAAGGAGAAGGATTCCTGTACACGCTTCTTCAATGTCGCACAAGTCAAAACGGATACTGACGGCACCTATTCCTGTCCATTGCCGTTTTCGAAGTTGGTCCACTTCGTGTTTGTTCAGACTCCTCGACAGTGGTGGAATGAAGAAGAAATGCTTATCGAACGAACTGAGCAAACATACATTTTCAGGGATGTCCAGTACGCTGGCAGCTAGTCGCGCCCAGGGCCTTGATACACCGAGAACGGCTCTTTGAACACAATCTTCACCACCGTCACCTCAGGATCAAGCTTGCCCTCCGGTAGAGCGAATTCGTAAGCCCCGGGGACCGGGTTCCAGTCGCTATGCCCAAACCGTTTCCACGTCAGCGGCGTGCCGTCGAGCAGCGTCGCCGACACGATGTCGCCCTTGATCCCTCGAAGCCCGAAGTGGCCCCGGGGGTCGCCGAAGACGAAGAGGTAGAGCGTCTTGCCGTCCTGGCTCCGCGTCGAGGGGCCGTAGAAGCAGTTGGTCGGCACTCCGGCTCGGGAACCGTAGACCGCCTCGGCATGAGGCTTGATCCATCGGCCAAGAAACTCCAACGCTTCCCGCGACTCAGATGGAATGGTGCCGTCCTCCATCGGGCCGATGTCGAAGAGCAGGTTGCCACCCATGCCGATGGTCTCCAGGAACATGCGGAGGACGTACTGCGGCGACTTCCAGTTGGTGTCGCAGAACCGCCAGCCCCAGTTGTCGTTGTGGGTGACGCAGAACTCCCACGGCCCCTCGGGCGGCACGACCGGCATACCCTGTTCGGGTGTGGCGTAGTCGCCGTATCCCTGCATACGGCTGTTAATGACGGCGTTCGGCTGCCAGGCGTGCAACTGGTCGCGCAGTTCCTTCATGCGCCAGGTCTCGGCGTCGCGCTCCCAGTCGCCGTCGAACCAAAGCAGGTCGACCGGGCCGAACTGGGTGCAGAGTTCCTTCAGCTGAGCGCGGTGGAAAGCGAGGAACCGCTCCCATCCCGCATCGTCGGTCGGGCCTTGCCGGAACGCAAACCGGTTGGCCGCGGGGTCGTCGCTGCCTATGCTGGCGTAGTCGGGGTGCGACCAGTCCAGGTGGCTGAAGTAGAACCCGACGCGCAACCCGTGGTGACGAAGTGCCTCCACGTAGGGCGTGATGAGATCGCGCCCCGCCGGGGTGCTCTTGACAGTTGAAATCGCCCCGGCTTGAGTGTCCCACAAAGCCACCCCGTCGTGGTGCTTGGTCGTCAGGACGGCGTATTGGGCGCCGCTCGCCTTAAAGAGAGCGGCCCAGTCCTCGGGGTCGTACTGAGAAGCTGTGAAGCCCGGGGCCTGAGAGAAGTATTCGTCATACGTCGTCTCACCGTTAAAGAACGACCAACTCTCCGTCGTCCCGTTGACAGCGTAGATGCCCCAGTGGATGAAGATCCCGAGCTTGGCCTCGGGGAACCACGACTGCATCACGAGGCCGCCATCTCCTCGTCCCACATCTTGACGTCGCGCTTCTCCTTGATCAGGAAGCTACCAATCACAAACGTGATCAAAGCGACCACGATTGGATACCAGAACCCACTGTAGGGGTCTTTCGTCTGCTTGTTGATCTCCAAGAAGAGGAACGGCACCATGCCGCCGAAGACGCCGTTGCCGATGTGATAGGGCAGCGACATCGAGGTGTAGCGGATCTTGGTGGGGAAGAGTTCGACCAAGAACGCCGCGATCGGCCCGTAGACCATCGTGACCAAGATGACCAAGCCGACGACCAGACTGATGATCAAGCCGACATTGGGGTCGTGGGCCGGTGCCTTGGGCATCGCCGGGTTGTAGTTGGCCGCTGCCGCCATGGCGTGGTAGATCGGCATATACAGGACGACTGCCAGAAAGCATCCGGTCATGATGATCGGCTTGCGCCCGATCCGGTCGCTCAGCCAGCCAAAGAACACGAAGAACGGTGTCGCGATCAGCAGGCTGACGGCAATGATCTGGTTAGCCAGCAGCTTGTCCACGTTCAAGACGGTCTGCAGGAAAAAGAGCGATTGGAACTGGCCCGTGTACCAAACGACACCCTGGCCCATCGTGGCGCCGAACAAGGCGATGAGCACCACCCGCCGGTTCTCGGGGTTCATGAAGCTCTCCTTCAGCGGGTTGGCCGACGTTTTGCCGACTTTCTTGGCGTGAGCGAAGAGCGGCGACTCGGACATGCGCTTGCGGATCAGATAGGAGAACACGACCAGGATCAAACTGAGCCAAAACGGGATGCGCCAGCCCCAGTCTTCAAACGTGGCCTTCGGCAGATTGGCCTGGCAGATCATGATCACGCCCAGCGACATGAAGAGCCCGAGGGTGGCCGTCGTCTGGATGAAGCTGGTATAGAAGCCGCGCTTGCCGTCTGGACTGTGCTCGGCCACATATGTCGCCGCCCCACCGTACTCGCCGCCCAGAGCGAGGCCCTGGAGCAACCGTAGGATGATCAGCAGTGCCGGCGCGGCCCAGCCAATGGTGTGGAAAGACGGAATGCAGCCAATGGCAAAGGTCGCGCCGCCCATCAAGATCAGCGTCACCAAAAACGTGTATTTCCGGCCGATGATGTCGCCGATCCGCCCGAAGAACAATGCACCAAAGGGCCGCACGACAAAGCCGATCGCAAAGGTCGCTAGCGTCTTGAGAAGCTCACCGCCCTCCTTGTCCGAAGGGAAGAAGTGCTTGGACAAGAACACCGAAAGGGAAGCGAAGATGTAGAAGTCGTACCACTCGATCAGCGTTCCGGCCGACGAGGCCCCGATGACCGACCAAATCTTCTTCTCGCTCCGCTCCTCAGCGGCGGCCACTGCGTTGTCCATGCTTCGGGCATTCTACACAGGTGGGGCCAGAATGTCGCCCAACTGAGTGGCAGTTAACTTGACCAATATTGCCTTGCGTCAGCAGGGGCCGAGCATCAAACTGAACCTATGGTCGCTTCACTTGCTCTAGCCGTCCTCTTGGCCGAAAAACCGATCCTCCCGCTTGGCGATTGCCTCAAGGAGAAGTTTGAGGCCTACGAGAAGCATCTGGGCAAGGCATATGAGACCAAAAAGCTGGATGGATTCGACGTGCGTCGGTACAAAGTCAGCTCAAAGCCAAACATGGCCTTCATAGAGCTGACCGATTGGAAAAGCAAGACTGGCACTGTGAACGTGGTGACGGTCGTATTTGCCAAAGGCTCTAAAGTTTTGCATCTCGACGCTTTGAAGATGCTCGGCATTGATGACAGCCATGTTGCGGCAGTGGCTGCCTATCCTGGCGACCATTCGATCCAAATCCTGACCGGACTAAAAGCAGGCAAATTTGTTTCAGGCACCATCAAGAGTTCTAGTTCTGGTGTCATCAACCCGAGCGGCGGAGATTTTGGGGCCACCTTTTACAAACAATTCATGGCTTACGAGCAAGGATCTGTGCTCCAAGTCGAATGCCCGCCACCGTTGTAGTCGATGAGTCTCGTCATTTGAGCCAGATCGTCGCCTCCCGACGCAGGTCCGAGAGGCGACGACGACCTGCCCCAGACGTCACAGCTTCTTGACGCGGATATTCCGGAACGCAGCCTTGTCTCCGTGGTCCTGCAGGCAGATGTGCCCCTCCGTCGCCTTGGCGAAGCCGGGCCAGTTCTTGAATTTGGCAGCAGCGATCTTGTCTTTGAACTCAGTCGAACCTAGGTCGTAGGAAACCGTCAACTTGCCGTTCAGCCAGTGCTCGACCTTGCCGCCCTTCACGACGATCCGTCCGTCGTTCCACTCGCCGACCGGGCGAGTGAAGTCCATCGGCGGAGCGTACAGGCCGTAACAAGCGCCAGCCGAGGTGAGCGGGTTGCGCCCGTCCAAGTGCTTCTCATTGTCCAGCACCTGGTACTCGGGGCCACTTTTGAAGGAGTAGTCCTCATCTTCGGTGACCTTGTACATGACGCCGCTGTTGCTGCCGGAAGCCACCTTCCATTGGAAGCGGAGCTCGAAGTCGCCGAACTTCTCCTTGGTGACCAAGTCGCCACCGTTGCCATTGCTCGAATCGACGGCCACACCGCCGTCCTCGATGTACCAGGCACCTGGCACGTCGGCGCGGCGATAGCCTCGGAACTGCTCCAACGACTTGCCGTCAAAGAGCATCTTGAACCCTTCTTTGGCCTCGTCGCGAGCCAGGACGTTGGCCTTCTCGGCTCGCTCGTAGACGACCTTGCCGACCTTGCCCGCCGGGATCTTGTTCAGGGTGTAGTACACCTCGGTGGACCAGAGGCTCTGGCCAGTGGCGGAAACCACGGACGGATGCACCCGGATGTCGACGACGTAACCTTCTTTCAGTCCGTCGTACTCCAGGAAAGCCTTCTTGCGGTCGTTGCTCCAGGTCACCGAGCGGGGCACAAAGGCGGTCTCGTCGATGTTTGGCCCGCCGTACTCGCTCGTCGCGATGTACGTCCACTGGCGAGTGGGGAAGAACCCGGGCGTGTCGCCGATCCCCTTGGCCACAGGCTCGGTGAACTCCACCTCAAAGCCGTTGGTCATTGCGGTGGCGCGCAGAATCTCGTAGGCGGGCTTGCCGTTGTAGGCCAGCCGCTGCAAGCCGTACCACAGCTTGTCTTCCTGCCCCCAGTTGCCGCTGCTGCCGACGCCGCCGACATACAGCGAGCCGTCCGGGCCGACGATTGTCCGGTTGATGCCGGCCTCCAGGCCAGCAGTGAACCGCACGATACCGCCCTGTGTCTGGCCACCGACCGACTCCATAAAGAGCCGTTGCAGTCCGCCATAGGTGACGTCGCCGAACGCCCACTGGCCCTTGTAGGGGCCGAAATCGAGAGGCACGATGTTCGAGGGCGAATTCGCGATTTCGTTTTCGGGCAGCCAGACGACTGGTGGATGGGCTGGTTTTCCTTCGGTGCCTTGCGGGTCGACCGAACGGTTGCCATACCAAGCGCCGGGCTCGATCTTGACGATCTTGTTGGCAGGCACCCAGTCGCCCTGGTTGTCGGCGATGAACAACTCGCCTTCGGGCGTCAGCCACAGGCCGTTCGGCGTGCGCAGGCCATTGGCTATGTAGTCGTAACTGCCGTCCATGCGGATCTTGAGCACGGAGCCGCGGTTCGGCAGTTGCTTCATTGACGACTTGCCGCCCGGATCGATGGCGATGGCCAGCGAGGCGTAGAACACCTTCTCCTTGGCGTCATACGGCAGGCCGAACGAGAATTCGTGGAAGTTGGTCGACACCTGCCAGCCGTTGGCGACGCACCGGTACTCATCGGTGATCCCGTCGCCGTCGTTGTCAACGAGCTTGGTCAGCTCCTGTTTTTGTAGGACATAGATCTGACCGTCCACCACCTTGATTCCCAATGGCTCGGCCAGGCCGGCGCCGATCCGCTTGACGGTGATCTTCGTGGGATCTTTGGCAGCAGGGTTGTGGACGCGGTAGACGCCGCCGTCGGGCTCCCAGCAGCAAACGACCATATCGCCGTCGGGCAAGAAGTCGATGCCACCGACCTTGGGCTTAAAAGTCTCCGGCCGAGCTTGCGTGAGGTCAAACGACGGGTGGACTTTGTCAAGCGGCCGCATGTCGCCAGGCTGCCGACGGGCACCAGCCATCATGACCCTCTTCTTGCCCGGAGCGACGACGCGGACCTCGCCCTTGCCGGTGGTGAACGCGCTAGGCGGGACGATTTCGAAGTCTTTGTCGCCCGGCTTCTTCCAGAGCAGGCGAAGACCGAACCCGCCGAACTGCTGGAAGTGCTCGATGAAGATGCTGTGCTCGCCGGTGCCCAACTCGATGTCGCCGTCGCCGGGCTTGCCCATCTCCATGAACCCGTCATGTTCGAAAACGATCTTGCCGTCCAGGGCCAGGCGGGAGCCGTCGTTGCTGTCTAATCGGAAGGTGTATTTGCCCGCCTTAGCGATGTTGATGTAGCCGCTGACATGGCTAAGGAACCTTGTCTCTAAGCCACCAAAGTCGGCTTTCGTCGTGAGGTTGACGTTCGGGATGATCTTGTTGACGTTGCCCGTCTGGCCTGCCACCAAGGTCGGTATGCGGCTCATGTCTTCGTCAACGAAGTAGACGCGAAGGCCAAGCCCAGGCTCACGCTGGTTGCTGACGTCCTGGACCGGTGTCGGCTTTGGCTTGGGGTTGGGGGCACTGGCTCCAGACTTCGTCCAGGCATAGCGAAACGTCGTCCGACCCTCACCGACCGGCAAGCGGAGCACCGTGCCCTTTGCAGAAGTCGTGCGGACACCGCCGACAACAGCGACCTCAGTTTCTGCCCGGTGGATAGTGACCAGCGTCAGGCTGTGGCCCGCCGGAATGCCGCTCACAGTCAGCTTGCGCTCCAATCCGACCTTTCCCGCACCGGGAGAATAGAACTCGGGGACCTCCGTCACGTGGACGGTGCCCTTGTTGCTGGTGAGGTCGAAAGAAATGTGGACCTGGCCGTCGACAAACTTGTAGCCGCGATAGACCGGCGTGAGCTTGACGACGTCGTCACCCTTTTGCAGGCCCCAGGTTTCCTGGTCGACGTCATTGCGGATGTAGGGAGCGCCTTCGCTGGTCGGCTGCGGACCGTGGACGGTGGTGTAGACAGAGCCGTCGAACTTCACACCGCCTGTCCACACTTGATAGAGGTTGCAGAGGGTCGTGTCGTAGGCCGCCCACACGTCCTTATGCAAGGCGACTGTGATCATCCGCGGATGCTGGTCAAGAACGGAGCGGAACACCCAGATGTCTCGGGGCCGATACGGCACACCAAAGGGGTCGTGGTCGGCAACAGGGGTCGCGAGGGCCGCCGCCAAGGTCAACACAGCCAGCATGGGGCCATGTTTACCCGTGAAACTACCGGCCATGGGGCCGGTGGTTCAGGGATTTTCCTTCAGCGCCCCTGCAACGCTATAAAACGTCCTCGCCGCACTGGCCTGGAAGAGCAGGCGGTGCCCTTCGTTCTCCCGGACCTCGGGAGACCCCCAGCGCAGGCCATACATGCCGTATTCGCTTCTGCACTTGTCGCGGAGGGCCAGCGCCGCACGCACCGCCAGGTCGCGCCACGGGCCTGTTCGGTCCAATCGGTCACAGTCCAGGAAGGCGTCGACCAGGTGGTGGGCAAAGGCGACCTCGTCGTCCAAGACGCCGCCGACTTTCACCCACTTTTTTTGTGCCGCCACGGCGATTTTCAAGGCGTCGCCCTTGTACTTGTCGTCTTTTGTCACCTTGAACAGCTCCAGTTTCAACCGGATCGGCAGCGCCGTGTTGTACGACCACTTGGTCCTGTCGACCTTGCCGTCCACGCCGCGGCTGTCCCAATAAATGTCGTCGCCGTCGCGCATGCCGTCGCACCAGGCGTCGAGAGCTTTGGCAGTGGCCAGGTCTTCGGCCTTGCCAGCCCCGTTGAACAGCTTGGCGGCGACCAGGCCCGTGTTGGCGGTGGCGCAGACGTTCATCGACTTGCGGTCTTGCTCGTGCCAGAAGATCCCGCCCGACTTCCTGTCCTTGCCGGACAGCACGAAGGCCAGAGTCTTCCGGGCACGGGCCAGGTCGCTGGCACGGTGGCCCCATTCGAACCCTTCGATTTGGGCAAGCGCCACCCAGGCGTTGTCGTCGTAGTAGCGGTCCGGCTCCTTGAGCTTCGGCAGCACGCAATAGCCCGCCTCGGGTCCGCGTTCGTCCCAGTACGTTTCGACTTCGTACATGATCTTCGAATAGGTGTCCCGGTAGCGCGGGGCGTCGTAGTGCATGGCCGCAGCGGTGGCCGAAAGGAGGACGGCCATGTCCCACATCGTCGCCTGTTCTTTGGTGGCTTGCCTACCCTTGATCGCGGCCGCAAAGGTCGGCTCGCGGTCCATGTGATAGAGCACGTCGACCATGCCCATCGTCTCGTCGCCGAACCGCGAGAAGGCGTCGGCCAGGTCGACCTGCTGCGTGGCAAGACAAAAAGACATCAAGGCGACCATCCACTATGCTGACGCGCAGAGGTGGCGCAGGGATACTGGCCGCATGCGCTGCCTTGCCTTCTTTGTCGCCTTGCCCGTTGTCGCCTTCGCTCAGGACAAGCCGCCGATCCAGCCTGACCGGCCCGGATTTTCGGACGGAACCGGCATCGTTGGCAAACGGACTCTGGAGATTGAAACCGGCAAGTCGTCGAGCTTCGACTCGGGGCATCCGACCCTCTCCTGGGGTGACGCCGTGCTGCGATATGGTCTTGGCGGCAACTTGGAGCTGCGACTTGTCGGCGTTACCTATTTGATGGCTCCAGGAGGGGCCAAGGGCTGGGGAGACCCCGGGTTCGGGTTCAAGTACCGCCTGCTCCGCGCCGACAAAGGCCGCCCCGACGTGTCGCTGATCGGGCTGACCACGGTGCCCGTCGGCGCCAGCGACGTGCGCGACAACGAATGGAACCCGACCTTCAAGCTAGCCTGGAACTTGCCGACAGGTGACGACGCGGTGTATGGCAATCTCGTCTGGTCTCGTGTCGGCACAGGGCCTGACCGGTTCAGCCAGTCCGCCGTGTCGCTCGGCTATGGCCATGCCGTCAACGAGCGCGACGGCATGGGCCTGGAGATGTGGTGGGTCGACCACACGAGCCTCGATGGCCCAGGCGCCGGGTTCGCAGGTTTCTCCTTCACCCACCTCTTGAACCCCAACATCCAGCTGGACATTGAACTCCAGACCGGATTGGACCAGCACAAGGACGGCTACCTCTTCAGCACCGGGATCGCCGTCCGGTTCTGACTTGGAGCTATGCTGAGAATGTGAGTCCATTTCTGTCAGTCGCCGACATGAACGGTTTGGTCGGCGAGGTCGCCGCTGACCACTTCCTCTCGGCCTTCCGCACGTTCATCGACCATCCGTCGCTGGCCACTGGTACGGGCTACATGCGCTACATCACTGGAGAAATGCACCCGCTGGGTAATTGCGCCTTGTTCGAGGGAGATGTGCCTGCCGAGGTAGTCGCGGAAGTCATCGTGCCATTGGCTGAAGCACCCCTGCCGACGGCGGTCGTCACGACTCGCCCGACCAGCCCAGCCTTTGAAGCCGTGGTTGCTTCCCATGGCTTTTCGCCATTCGGCGCAATGCCGGCTATGGCAGTCGACACGGCGTCCTTGGCCTCGACATCGTTGCCTGACGGATACTTGTTCAACCAATACGGCCCCGACCAGTCGGATGAGTTCGTCGATTCTTTCGCGGCAGGCTACGAACTCCCCCGCCCGCTTGCTGCCCTGTTTTCGCCGAGCACCGCCGCACGGTTCGACAATGTCGAGGTTTTTGGAGTGGAGAAGGACGGCCGGATCGTTTCCACCTCGATCCTCATCTATGCCAACGGTGTCGCCGGCATCTATTGCGTGAGCACCCTGCCCGAAGAGCGCAAGAAGGGCCTCGGCGCCCACGTCACCGCCGAGCCCCTGCGCAGGGCCCTGGCCAAGGGCTATGGCGTCGGCGTCCTGCAGGCCAGCGAGCCAGGGCACCCGGTCTACAAGCGACTAGGCTTCCAGGACGTCAGCGGCTTGCCACTGTACATGCGGATGCCAGGCTAGCCCTTAGCTTTCAAAACCCAACCGTCCGGATCGACGACCGGCGTGGCATTGCCGACTTTGATCGAGCCCTTGCCGCCTGGCATCTCGACCCGCTGCCGTTTGCCGTCGACTTCGACATCGACCGGCATAGGGAAGAGCAGGCCACCCGGTGTCACCCACTCAAGTGAGAGCGTGCCTCCCTCAACCTTGGTCTTCAATACCGGCAAAGCTGGTTGTCGCAGATAGACCTCGAAGAACCAGTCCAGCTTCCGGCCCGACTCGCGCTCGGCGATGCTCAAATAGTCGTCCGTCGTCACCAAACGCTCGGCTCGCCCGTCGGTCCACTTCTCCGATTCGGGCGTCGGATAAGCCATGCGCCGAACAGACCGGAAAAAGGCCGCGTCCCCGACCAGATAACGCAACGCATGCAAGATGCACGCGCCCTTGCCATAAATGTCGCCAGTGTAGATTTCGCCCGACGTCTTGGACTCGCGGGGAGCCACTGCCATCTTGTTCTCCGTCGCGCGAGCCCGGCCCTTCATAGCCTCAAGGTACGCGGCCTTGCCGTGGGTGTGCTCCTGATAGAGCGTGTCCATGTACGACTGGAACCCCTCATGGATCCACATGTCGCGCCAGTCGGCGGCGGTGACCAGGTTCGCCCACCACTCGTGCCCGAATTCGTGCAAGAGCAGCCAGTCCAACCCGTCTGGCGCAAACCGGAACTGGTTGCCATACGCGATGGCGGTGGAGTGCTCCATCCCCAAATGCGGCGTCTCGACAATGCCGAGTTTCTCGGTCCGGAACGGGTACGGCCCGCAGTACTTCTCCATGAAGGCGAGGTACTTCTTCTGCTCTTCGATCAGCTTTGGAGCCTTGTCCATGTGCTCCGGCAGAACGTAAAAGTCGATAGGCATGACAGTTCCGTCGATAGAGGTTGCTTTGTCATGGACGAGCTTGTATGGACCGGCGTTAAAGACGACGCAGTAATTGGCGATAGGCATCGACATGTGCCAGGTCCACGTCTTGGTGCGGTCGTCGTTCTTGCTTTCGCTCACCAGCTTGCCGGGGCCAACCGCGACTAGCGGTTCGGGGACTGTCAGTCGCATCGTCACCTGGTCGGGGCGGTCCGAAGGATGGTCTTTGCAAGGGAACAGCAGGTCGGCACCGTCATCCTCGAGCGACACCGAGAACCACGGGCCGCCGTCAGCTGCTTTAGACCAGACCATCGCACTGTCCCACGGCGCGTTCTTGGCGATCCGTGGTTGGCCCGAGTAGGTGATCACCGTCTTGATCTCGTCGCCCGGTTGTTTGGATTGCGGGAAAAACACCCGCAGCGTGTGTGCAGACCTTTCATACCGGAGTGCTTGCTTGCCGTCGGTGACCGAACTCACCTTGAACGGGCTATCCAGGTCAATTTGAATCACGATCGTTGGAATCGTCGTTTTGGCCACCATGACCGTTGTGCCAGAAATAGTTTTGGTGGCTGGGTCGGCCTTAATCGCGACGTCATACGACTTCACGTCATAGACCGATTCTTCAAATGGTAAGGGTCCGCCCGAGGATTGGGCAATGCCAACAACCGGGGACAGGCCGGAGAGAAGTATCCCAACTGCCGTCCAAGTGCGACGCAAGAACATGGTGCCTATCATACGTGACAAGCACGTGTGAAGTGTTCCCAGGGAAGCTTTGCCCTGAAGGACTACCATGGAGACATGCGAGCCTTTCCAGTAATCGCCCCCGTTGTGGCTGTCCTGGCTTGGATCGCTGTCGTTGCTTTGCCGGGGCCGGTCAGTTTGTGGATCGCTGTTCTCGGTTTGGTCCTGGCCGTCATCGCCGCCGTCCATCATGCGGAAATCATTGCGTTGCGCGTCGGCGAGCCATATGGGACGCTTGTCCTTGCATTGGCCATGACGACCATTGAGGCGGCCCTTGTCCTGTCTTTGATGCTGATGAAGGGGCCCGGCAGTGCTTCTCTCGCACGCGACACGGTGTATGCCGCGATCATGACGATTTGCTCAGGCGTCCTGGGCGTGTGCCTCTTCTGGGGTGGGCTCAAACATCGAGAACAGGTTTTTCGTGTCGACGGTGCCACATCCGCCTTAGCCGCCTTGGTCGCTTTGGCGGGTTTGACGCTGGTTCTGCCGAATCACACCACCAGCAGCCCCGGTGCGACGTATTCACCGGCCCAACTTGCCGTTGTGGCGCTGCTTTCATTTGTGCTGTGGGCCGTGTTCGTCATGATCCAGACCGGTCGACACCGGGAGTACTTCCTTTCGTCTCCAGAAGTCGACGGGGAACATGACCGTCGCCCATCTTCCAGGGAATCATGGACCAGCACTATTGCGATGGTTGTCGGGCTGGTTGCTGTCGTCTTGCTAGCCAAGGCAATGTCCAAGCCAGTGGAGGGATTTGTGGAGAGCATCGGGGCTCCGCGGACGCTTGTCGGCGTCCTCATCTCGTTCCTGGTCTTGCTGCCTGAAACCGGCGCCTCCATCCGAGCTGCCCTGGCAAACCGGCTGCAGACAAGCATGAACTTGGCAATGGGGTCGGCGCCCGCAAGCATTGGCTTGACGATTCCCGTTGTCGCCGTCGCCAGCTTGGGGCTTCGGTTACCTCTCGAACTTGGCCTCGGTCCGAAGGAGACGATCCTGCTGACCTTGACGTTCATCGTGAACGGACTGACACTAGGCTTGGGTCGGAGCAATATTCTGCTCGGCGCCGTTCACTTGATTTTGTTCGCAGTCTTCTTGCTGACGTCGTTCTTGCCTTAGGCATTGAGAATCGACTCATTGCCTGAGGAGAGTTGGTGGGCAAGGAGGGACTCGAACCCTCACACCGTGAAGTACTGGAACCTAAATCCAGCGCGTCTACCAATTCCGCCACTCGCCCGTGACCAGTGTCTAGTGTACCGTCACGCCTTTTCGTCGGCAGGATCGGCGTAGGTGGCTGCCAGCCGGGCAAGCCGTTCGTCCCACCGGGCCGCGAGTGTGTCCATCCAGGTGCGCATCTCCAATAGAGGCGTCAGATCGAGTTCGCGGACAATCTGTCGGCCGGATCTGCGGCTAGTGACAAGGCCTGCCGACTCAAGCACCTCCAGGTGTCGAGTGGCGGACTGGCGCGTCATGTCGGAACGGTCAGTCAGCACAGAGGTCGGCACTGGGCCGCGCACCGAGAGGAGCAGCACCATGTCGCGGCGTGCCTCGTGGGACAAAGCGGCGAGGACGGCGTCGGTCATGCGCTGTAGGCTAACGGTAGCTTGGCCAATTCCTCGTCCCAGCCGCCGTTGTTTTGGCCAAACGCCCAGGCGCGCCTCGATTCGGCGATCCGCTCAAATCCTGATTCTGTCATCGTGACTTTTGTGCCGCCCTCCGTGGGTTCGAGCATGAACCGGACTGTCGTCAGTTCCTCGGCGGGATGATCATCGAGCGTGAAGGCGTCGCCTGGGTGCCATTGGTAGCTCAACGCTCGTGCAGGGGTGAATTCTGTCAATCGACACTGGCTCCGATGCTCGCCCCAGACCAGGACAAAGGGCTCGCCCAGGACAAATTCGCCCTCGATTCTTTCGGGGAACCAGGTGGACAGGGCAGCTGGGCTGCCAAATGACTTCGCCCAAACGGCCTCGGGAGTGGCGGGGAGAACGAGTTCGCGAATGATCGTGTCCGTCATATGCAGCATATTAGCTGCATATCAATAACCGGTGCAAGGGGGCAACACAGGTATTGTCCAAATCGCAATGGTTTTGGTCTGCGGAGGGGCGGGGTACATCGGGTCTCACTTGGTGAAGGCCCTGCGCCAAGCCGGGCGGGAGCACGTGGTGCTCGACAACTTCAGCAAGGGGCACCGGGCGGCTGTGGCGGGGAGCCTGGTTGTCGATGCCGACCTGAACGATCCGGCCGCGCTCGCCCAGGTGTTTGCCGAGTACCAGATCGGCTGCGTCCTCCACTTCGCCGCCAGCATCGAGGTCGGCGAGAGCGTCGCCGACCCAGCGCCCTACTGGCGCAACAACGTATTGGCCGTCCACAACCTGCTGGGCGCGATGCGTCAGGCGGGCGTCGACAAGATCGTCTTCAGTTCCACCGCCGCGGTATACGGCGAGCCCCAGCAAGTCCCCATTCCCGAAGACCACCCCAAAAACCCGACCAATCCCTACGGCGACACCAAGCTGGCCGTCGAACGGATGCTGGCCGCCTACGGCCGCGCCTACGGCCTGCGCAGTGTCGTATTCCGTTATTTCAACGCCTGCGGCGCCGATCCTGAAGGTCTCCTGGGCGAAGACCATGATCCCGAGACCCATCTGATCCCTCGGATCTTGCTCGCGGTGGCCGGCAAGGCTCCGCAAATCACCGTCTTCGGCACCGACTATCCGACGCCGGACGGGACGTGCCTGCGCGACTTCGTCCACGTCGCTGACTTGGCGGCCGCCCACGTCCGGGCTGTAGACCACTTGCTCGATGGCGGCGACAGTCGCACCTACAACCTGGGTAGCGGCGAAGGTGCCAGCGTGCGCCAGATCTTGCAGGCGGTGGAAGAAGTCACTGGCCGTCCGGTCCCGGTCGTCTACGGCGACCGTCGGCCGGGCGACCCCGCACGCCTGGTCGCCGACAGCTCCGCCGTCCGTCGCGACTTGGGCTGGGAGCCAAACTATCCCGACGTGCGCGACGCGGTCCGACATGCCTGGGGTTGGATGCAGGCTCATCCAGAAGGCTATAGAGGCTAGTCTGCCTAGACAAGGCACTGGTAATTCAGCCGGGAACACGACAAATCATGTTAAGGAGCGCGGGGCCGTGGTTAACTTCTACCAAACGCAATGGGCAAACCGACGACCAGACTCCATGAGGCGCTCGTTTGGGCCGCCCAGTCACACGCCGGACAAGACCGCGACGGCGAATCGCCGTTGCCCTATATCACCCATGTCGTAGAAGTGGTCAATGAACTGCGCCACACCGGCGGCGTCACGGATGAGACCATGCTGGTCGCGGCTGTCCTTCATGACATCGTCGAGTCGGGCGGGGTATCTGCCGGTGACGTCGCCAAGAAGTTCGGCACCGAAGTCGCCGGCCTCGTCGCGGAGCTCACCCGCACCGAGCCGACCGAAGAGCAGATGGAAGGCAAGTCCGAACGAGAGATTTGGGATATGCGTTCCAGCCTACTGCTAGAGGACATCCAACGCATGTCCAGTACGGCCCAGACAATCAAACTGGCTGACAGAATTTCGAATTTCACTCATGCCCTTCGGACCAAGAAAGGCGGAAAGAAGAAACGCTATGTCAAACAAACTGAGCGCATCCTAGCCACGGTGCCGCGCAAGACCAATTCGGGGCTTTGGAAGAAGCTCTATGGCATGGTCGTCGACGTTTGAGCGCCCACCTTTGAACGGGCATGGGTGACTTCAATAATCGGGTCGCAACCGGAACAGCCGTGCCCCGTGCGCCGGTACCTCTGCCGAGACCTTATCGGTGACAGAAGGAAGCTCATGCTGGCTCCACAGGTCTCGGACTTTCGCTCTTGCCTGCACACCACGCTCACTTTGCTCATGCGGTGATGCGATGACTTTGGCCTCCTGCAGTCCGACTTCGATAGTCTGCGGACGGTCGGTAACGTTGAAAAGAGCGAGAACGGTGTCTGGCGAGCTCTCCAAATGAGTCGTCCACACCCGCGTGGTAGCGTCTCGACGCAACTCCATGCCCCCGAAGCTCTGCTGGTTCACCGCCAGAACCTCCGAGTTTGTGATGAGATGCAATGTCCACTCATCAAGCTCCGTCAGGTCGCAGCCTAGCATCAGAGGAGAACGGAATACTGCCCAAAGGGTCATCATCGTCACCTGTTCGTCACGGGTGAATTTGGTCGGTTCGCCGAAACGGAGCTTGCCGAGGGGCAGCATGTCGGCGTCGGGCCAGTGGCCGGGGCCGCTGACCGGTGCCCAGATTCGACAGCGGTCAAACTGGTCATAGAGCAGCTTCCAGTCGTCCCAGAAGTCGTCGCTGATCCGCCACAGGTTGGCGTGGTCTTTCACGTGCGCGGCCGCGTCTAGGCGGGTCTCGCCAGGCGAAAGGGAGAGCACCATCCTCCGGCCGCTGGCGTCGATGGCTTCGCGGACGCCCTCGACCTCGGACTGGTGGTACGGCCGGGCGATGTCGTCGACCTTGACGTAGTCGACCCCCCACTCAGCGTACTGGCGGAAGACGCTGTTCAGGTACGCCTGCGCGCCGGGCTTGGTCATGTCCAGGCCGTACATGTCCGGGTTCCAGGGACAGGTGGACGTGGTGTCAGCGATCTGATCTGCCGTCCAGAGCGAGTCGAGGACGGGGAGCTTCTTCTGGACAGCTTCACGTGGGATGCCGCGCATCAGGTGCAAGCCGAACTTGAGGCCCTTGCCATGGACATAGTCGGCCAGTGCCTTGAACCCCTTGCCGTTAGCCGCACTGGGGAAGCGGTTGGGCGCCGGCTGCAGCCGCCCGTGCCCGTCCAAGGTCAGCTTGGCGCCCTGGCGGTACTCAAAGCTCTTGGCGTCTGGCTCGTACCACTGGATGTCGACGACGACGTATTCCCAGCCGAACGACTTGAGCTTCTCGGCCATGACGTCGGCCTGGGCTTTGGTTTGCGCCTCGGTGACGGTGGTGGCGAAGCAGTCCCAACTGTTCCACCCCATCGGCGGCCGCAGGGCGACGTTCCAAAAGGCTTGGGCGGCTAGGGCGAGAGGAGTCAGCACGGATTCAGAATATCTCAGGCGAAACTTCTATTCCGCAGCCTGGCGCTCGAAGGTGACCTGACACACCGTCCAACCCAGTCGGTCCTCCAAGGCATACTGTCCGCCCAGGGCTCCCACGAGCGAACGAATGATTTGCAGGCCCAACTGACCGCCCATGGGGTCGAAGTCGGGGGGCAGGGGATCGCCGTCGTTGCTGACCCAGACGCCTATCTTGCCGTTGCGCTCTTCGATGTTGATGTGGACTTCGCCCTTGTCGGTGACGGCAAACCCGTGCTCGACGGCGTTGGCGATCATCTCGTTGAGGATCAGCGCGATCTGAGTGGCTTGCGTGGTGTTGAGGTAGACGTCGTCTCCCCGGACACTGAAGGCGATGGTCTTGCCGGGCAGCATGAAGGATTGCTGCATGTGCTGGCCCAAGCTGCTGGCGATCGACTTGATGCTGACGTGGTCCAAGTCGTCGCGGCTCAGTAGCTCGTGGACGGCGGCGATTGCGAGGATGCGCGAGAGACTGTCACCAAGCGCCTCCTCCAGAGACTTGTAGTGCGATTGCCGGATCTGGAGCCGGAGTAGGGAAGCCACCTGCTGCAGGTTGTTCTTCACCCGGTGGTGCATTTCCTGCATGAGGGTGTTGCGCACCTGGAGCTTGGCGTGCTCGATGCTGACGGCGGCCTGCTTGGCCAGCGTCTCCAGCATTTCGACCTCGTCTTCGGCGAACTCGCGGACTTCGCCGGTGTACGACGTAAGAACCCCCACCGCGCGGCCCTGGATGGTCAGAGGGACGCAGATCATGGAGCGCAGGCCCTGCTCCTCGGCGAGGTCGTGTCCGATGTAATCGGGGTCGGTCTGGACGTCCTCGACGATCATCGTCTGGGCGGTCTTGATGACCCGCCCGGCGATGCTCTCGCCCAGGCGGATGGCGCGCTTGCGTTGGTACGCCTTGTTCGTCGCCTGAGTGGCGCGCAGGATGAGCTCGCCGCGCTTTTCATCCAGGAGCCGGACGGTCACGACGCGGTAGTTGAACCGGCGGGCGACGACGTTGACAAGGAGTTGCAGGATCTCCTCCAGGTATGGCGAGTCGCTCAGCGAGCGGGTGACCTCGGTGAGGGCGCTCATGCGGTTGCTTTGAGAGCCAGCTTCGTAGGCAGTGCGGAAGACGCCGATGGCCAGGGCCAGGTCGCGGCCGATCGACTCAGCTGCGGCGATCTCGGCCTTGCTGGGCTTCCAGGGCTCCAACCGACGCCAGAGGGCGACCCCGACAGGGTCCTCAGGGCATCCCACCAGGACGCCAAGGGCGGACTGGAACTCTTCGTCGCGCGTGCCCGGCATCGGGCGGTAATGCTTGTCTTCCTGAAGCTTGTCGGCGACGACGACGGGGCCTCCGCTCTTGATGACTTGACCGACGAGCCCGACGCCTCGACCGATCCGTACCCGGTGGATGAGGTCGGACATCGTCGTGCTGGCGCGAAGGACCAGGCTGCCGCTGGGGCCGACCAGGAGCAGATCGGCGGAATCGGCGCCGACCGTCAGATCCATCAGCTTGGTAGCTTCGTTCAGCAGTTGGTCTTCGCTTGTCGCCTTGGACAAGGCGGCGCGGATCTCGGCAGTCGGCATAGTGGTCAAAACGGCCCGATGGCGGTCGTGCGGATTCTTTCTACGCCGAGCACGCGCTGGGCGAGCGCGGTCACTTGGCCCGCCGTCACCGCCTCGATCTTGGCCTTGGTCTCTTCCATTGGGATGTGGCGGCCATGGACGAGTTCGTTCTTGGCCAGCCGCATCATGCGGTTGCTCGTGCTTTCCAGCCCCATGATCAAGCTTCCGCCGATCAGCTTCTTGGCCCGGTCGAGCTCGCCCTCCGTCGGCCCGTCGGCCATGATCTTGTCGAACTCAGTCCGCACCACGTCGCGGACTTGCTGCCAGGTCTCGAGCCCCGTGCCGCCGTAGACCGTGAAGGCGCCGCCCGATGAGTAGGGCATGTGGTAGCTGCCGATGCTGTAGACCAGTCCGCGCTTCTCGCGGACTTCTTGGAAGAGCCGGCTACTCATGCCGCTGCCGAGGACGCCGTCGAGGATGATCGCGGCGTAGAGGTCGTCGTCGTACTGGGATGTGCCCTCAGTGCCGATGCAGAAGTGGACTTGCTCGACGTCCTTGGCGACCAGGTTGTCTCCCGCGTGTGGTGTCGGTCGGGTCAGTGGGGCGTCGGCAGAGCCTGCTGGCAGGTCGCCCAGTGAAGCTTCGGTCAGTCGGACAAAGGCATCATGGTCGACCTTGCCGGCAGCGGCGACCACCAAGTTCGCGCCGATGTAGCGGCGGGCGATGTAGTCCTTCAGGTTCTTCTGCTCAAAGCTGCTCACGGACTCGCGGGTGCCGATGATCGGCAGGCCCAACTCGTGGTCGGGCCACAGGCCCTCCATATGCAGGTCGTGGACGTGGTCGCCCGGTTCGTCCTCACTGCGCTTAATCTCTTCGAGCACCACCCCCTTCTCGGTGGCGAGTTCCTTGGGCTCGATCAGTGCGTTTCGCACCATGTCGGTGAGGACGTCGAGGCCGTTCGAGGCGTCTTCGGCCAGGGTGCGGCAGTAGTAGCAAGTCTGCTCTTTGTCGGTGAAGGCGTTGAGCATGCCGCCCCGCCCCTCGATGCTCTCGGCGATGTCCTTGGCCGTGCGGCTCGGAGTTCCTTTGAAGAGCATGTGCTCGATCAGGTGGGTAATGCCACCTTCGTCAGCGTTCTCGTGGGTGCTGCCGGTGCGGCACCAGACGCCAATGCTGGCCGAGCCGACGTGGTCGATCCGCTCGGTCAGGACGCGGACGCCGTTGGGGAGGACGGTCTTCTGAATAGGTTCCATGGCGAGGTTGCGGGGTGGATGGTACCGGGGATTCCGCACATGCGCTGGAGCCTTGTTCGGCGTTTTCATTCTGAGTTGAGTCAAGGCAACGCGAAGAATCGGGTCCAGTGGCTAAGATAGCGGTCGGGATGGAATCAGACGCTACGAAGTTCGCCCGTTTGGTGGACAAGTACCGCGAGCTCGGCGAGGCAAACCCCGAGCGCGTCCAGGCGGCTTTAGCCCGACACATGTTGGTTGGGAACCTGGTGCTCTTTGGCGGACTGTTTGGACTTCCGTTCGTGCTGGCCTTTATCGTGGCAGCGATGATGTACCGGGCCTCCGTGATCTACTTGTTCTTGCTTTTTGGCATCGGCGTGGTTTGGCTCGCCATTGCCAAGAGTGCGTTCTCAAAAATGCCGTTTCCCAACGGAACGCCCCTCCATCCGGAACTTGGTGGGTTCCTCTATGGCGAAGTCGACGCTGTCGCCAAGAGTCTGGGACTGCCAAAAATCGACGCCGTGGCGGCGAACCCCTTTTCGTCCATTGAAGCCGTTGACTGGCGGCGGTACTGCTTCTTCGGCAAGACAAAACGCGTGGTGGTCGTCGGAGTTCCATGCCTGTGCCTCTTGACACGCACGGAGTTGCGCGCGCTGCTCACACGCGAGTTGGGCAAGTACGCCGGTGGATCACGCCAAATGATGAGGGCCGTGGGGAACAGTGTGGCTTGGTCTTCGGTGCTGACCCATTTGGAAGGGAAGGGTGGCATCCCCGCGAATATTCTCGGCACCTTCATCAAGAGTTACTTGCCGGAACTCCGGGCCATGCTTCTGGCCGATTTGCGCCGCCAGGTGTTTGAATGCGACGCTCAGGGTGCCGAGGCGACAGGGCGCCATGAGATGGTCAGGGCACTGATGAAGCAGGCGACCATGGGCGAGCTCTGGATGGACCCTGCTTACCAGTCAGTCATCGAAGACGCCAAGCGCCAAAGAGGCCGGCAAGGCTTTAGCGACATCATCAATTTTCTCGAGACATCTGAGCCACCGTCAATCGACCGGGCAGAGAAGGTCGTCCGGTCAGCTTTATCCGCACCGGACGACCCTTATGACGAAATGCCGAGCCTCAAGGCCCGCCTCGAAAAGCTCGGGCTTGACGTCGCGTTCATGAAGGACCGGATCGACGAACAGGCCCTTTCCGTCGTGCGGCGCGACGACACAAACGCCCTTGCGGAACTGGCACTTGGCGACAAGCCGCGCTTTGTCGAGGCTGTGGACGAGGCCTGGTCAGAGGCGTTTGCCGGGCTGATGGCTGAGCGCGCTGACGCCCATGCGGCAGCGCTTGAGGAGCTCGACGCGTTGATCAAGCAGGCCGAGACGACACCGCTGAACGCCGACGAATACGCGAATCTGGTCGCGACGGTCAAGGCGACCAGGGGAAACTTAGAGGCGCTCGAATACGCCGACAAAGCACTCAGATGCCATCCAGACGACAAGCAACTCAAGTTCCTCCACGCCGTGCTTCATTTGGAGGCTGATGAGGAAGACCAGGAAGCGAAGGAGGTTCTGGAGCGCTTCGCTGAGGGCGGAGACCTTGAATACGGTCCGCTCGCCACGCAGATGCTCAGGACGCATGCTCAGAAGGTGGGGGACGACGCTGGAGCCCAAGCGCTACACGACCAAGAGCACCAGTCCAAGCAGCAAGCCCTCGAAATCGAGGAGGAGTTCTCCCAACTTGCCGGTTTCCGCTTCTTGGCGCCAGTCGAGCTGACCGCCGACCAAAGGGACGCCATCGGACGGGCCGCCGAGTCGATCGGGAAGCGCCTTCGGCGCGTCCACGTGTTCGAGCGGCATTCCAACTTCAACACGGCTTACCACAAGACCTGCCTGCTCCTCGTGGTGGCGCGGCCCTTCGTCTCGGAGGATTTGAACGCGCAGTTCCACAAGTGGGCCGCCCACTTCTACGGAGCCATTCCCGGGGACTGGATGATCTACTGCGCCTACGACAAGCTACCCCTGACCGAAGAGAAGCACTATCCCATCGGATCGATCGTTTGGAAACGCTGAAGTGGTATGACCGGCTCATGTCATTGACACTTGCCGCCCTTGCCACCTTGGTC
>JAFDWT010000021.1:37405-40420 GCA_018268335.1 Armatimonadota bacterium
CCACATGTCGCCCAGTCCGGGCGTCCGTGGATCTGGCGGACGGAGTTCTTTGACCATCGCCCGATGGTCGATTTGGCACTGCTTAAGGCGGGCTACACCCTGGCTTATCTGGACCTGCAGAACCAGTACGGCTCGCCCTACGCGATGTGGATGTACAGCCAGTTCTACCGGCGGATGCTCAGTGAGTACGATGTCAAGAGCAAGGTCGTCCTCGAGGGCTTCAGTCGAGGTGGGCTGAGTGCGTTCAACTGGGCGGCGGGGAACCCGGACAAGGTGCAGGCGATCTACGCCGACGCGCCGGTCTGCGACTTCAAGTCCTGGCCCAAGGCTCGGGCCGATGCGGCCGAGGACTGGAAACGGTTGGTCGCCGCCTACGGGTTTCCTACAGATGCGTCGGCGGTCGGCTATCCCTACAACCCGGTCGACAACCTAGAAGTTTTGGCTAAAGCCAAGATCCCGCTGATCCACGTTGTCGGCGAGGCTGACGATGTCGTGCCGGTCACGGACAACACCGACAAGGTCGAGGCACGGTACAAGAAGCTGGGCGGCACCATCCAGGTCATCCGCAAGTCGGGCGTCGGGCACCATCCACACAGCCTCGACGACCCCAAGCCAGTGGTCGAATTCATCCTTAAGCACGCTGATGACACCGCCAAGTGTCCTCCCGCAACCGTGCTGCCTACACCGAACCTGGAATCGCGGTATAGCTCTGCGGGATGGGGCAACCGTTCGTGGCTCGACCAGCACACCGACGCGGTGATGACCTCGCACGAGGTCTCACCCGACGTGATTCTGCTCGGCGACTCGATCACCCAGGGTTGGGGCGGGCCGGGGCGGCATGTCGGATCGGTGGCCGGGGCGGCATACGATCAGTTCCTGGGCGGCTACCGGGCCGTCAACATGGGCATGAGCGGCGACCGGACGCAGCACCTGCTCTGGCGTATCGAAAACGGCGCCGTCGACCAAGTCCGGCCCAAGTGCGTCTCGATCCTGATCGGCGTGAACAACCTGCCCTCCGACGAGCCCGACGCCATCGCCCAGGGGGTCGAGGCTGTGGTGGCGGCGGTTCGCAAGCGCCAGCCTTCGGTTCACATTGTCGTGACTGCGTTGTTTCCGGTCGGAAAGGAGCCTGGCGACCCCCGCCGGGCCCAAGTCGCGGCGATCAACACTCGGATCGCCAAGCTGGCTAAGCAGCCAAAGGTGCATGTCCTAGACCTGACTAGCGACCTCGTCCTTCAGGGCGGAGAGGCTGACCTGACCAAGATGGCCGGTGACGCCCTGCACCTGCAAGCCAAAGGCTATGCGGTCTGGGGGAAGAAACTCAAGGACTTGCTGGAATCGTTGCCAAGTTCGTCGTAAGGTGAAAATGTGAAGTTCCAGTTCAACGGCAAGACGGTCGACCTTGGGCAAGTGGGGAAGGGCCTCACCAAGGCCGTTGACCAGCAAATCGCCACCGGTCTGGACACCTTTTGGACGGCAAAGATTGCTGGAATCAAGAAGCGCTGCGCAACCTTGTCATGCCCCGACCACGGCCTTCTGACCAATGTCACAGTGACGCCAAAGTCAAGGGACATGCAGCTGACCGAAATCATCGGCGGTCGCCAGTTCAACATCACCGCTTGTTGCAACAAGGGCGTGGCAATTGTCAAAGCCGAGGTTGAAAAGCTCTTCTAGTCGCCTTCGCCCGTGCTGTAGGGCGAGGAGTAGTTCGGTGGCTCCTTCGTGATCCAAACATCGTGAGGGTGCGACTCGCGGAGGCCGGCGTTGGTGATTTTGAGGAACTCTGCCCCTTCCTGAAGCTCTTTCAGGCTCGCTGCACCGACATAGCCCATGCCGGAGCGTAGACCCCCCACCATCTGGGCCATCGTGTCGGCCAGGGGGCCCTTGAACGGCACACGCCCTTCGACGCCTTCGGGAACCAAGGTCGCGCCCTTTTCCTTCACCGCAAAGTACCGGTCGCTTGAGCCCTGCCGCATCGCCCCGATGGAGCCCATGCCGCGGTAGACCTTGTAGGCGCGGTTGCGATAAATCTCGATTTCCCCAGGGCTTTCCTCGCAGCCAGCGAACATGTTGCCCATCATCACCGCGCTGGCCCCGGCGGCGAGCGACTTGACCACGTCGCCTGAGGAGCGGACGCCGCCGTCGGCAATGGTCGGAATGCCGTGTTTGGCGGCCTCCTCACAGCAGTCCATGACCGCTGTGAACTGCGGGACGCCGACGCCGGCGACGATGCGCGTCGTGCAGATCGAGCCCGCGCCGATGCCGAGCCGCAGCCCGTCGGCCCCGAGGGCGACCAGATCGCGGACGCCTTCTTTTGTCGCCACGTTTCCAGCGATGACCTTCAGGTCAGGCAGCTTCTTCTTAAGCATCTTCACGCACTCGCGGACACCGACGCTCTGCCCGTGGGCGGCGTCGATGACGACGAAGTCGACGCCAGCCTCAAACAGAGCTTTCGCCCTTTCGTAAGGCTCGCGGAGAGGCCCGATGGCCGCGCCAACGACCAGCCGCCCCTTGCTGTCCTTAGTTGCGTTCGGGTGGCGCTTGACCTTCTCGATGTCCTTGATCGTGATCAGGCCTTGGAGCATGCCGTTCGCATCAACGATGGGCAGCTTTTCGATTCGGTGTTCGGCCAGTAGCGCCTGTGCCTGGTCCAGGTCGGTGCCGGGCGAGGCCGTCACCAGGTTCTTGGACGTCATGCGCTCCGAGATGGCGAGCTCAAAATTCGTCTCAAACCGGATGTCGCGGTTCGTCAGGATGCCGACCAAATGGCCCGCTTCGTCGGTGATCGGAACGCCGCTGATGTGGAACCGCTCCATGAGTGCGGTCGCCTCGCTCAGCTTCTTGTCGGCGGTCAGCTTGATTGGGTTGGTGATGACGCCATGCTCGCTGCGTTTCACCCGGTCGACATGGTCGGCCTGCGTGGCGATGTCCATGTTGCGGTGGATGACGCCGACTCCGCCCTCACGGGCGATGGCGATGGCCAACCTCGATTCGGTGACCGTGTCCATCGGGGCG
>JAFDWT010000022.1 GCA_018268335.1 Armatimonadota bacterium
GGGGTGAATGTGGGCACCACGGCGCTGAAGATGCCAGCGTCGGGGAGCGACAGGTTTTTCGGCGTCCAATTGAAGAACTGGTAGTCCAGTGCTTGCGTGTTGGCGAGTGTGCCGCTAGCCACGTCGGCGTTTTCCAAGGTGTCGTTGTCCGCGTATATGGGGCCAGGCGGGATGACAGTCACGTCAAAGGTGGCCGTCGAGTTACCGGCAGTCGCCGTGATCGTCACTGTCTTGGCCGAAGAGAGGCTGGACGTGGTGATCGCAAACGTGCCGTTCAGGTTCTCGTAAGGCACCTTGACCGTCGCAGGCACCTGCAAGGTAGTTGGGTCGCTGCTGCTCAACTGCACCGGGGTGCCGGCCGGCAGGCCGTAGCTGTCCAGGGTCACCGTGCCAGTTGCAGAATCGCCTCCGTTCACGGCCGCAGAGCTGGCGGTCAAGTTCGTGATCTGGATGCCGTCGTCTTTGAGCCGCCACATGCCACGTCCAAATGTCGCGGCGAAGAGCGCTTTTGAGCCAGGCATGGCGACCAGCTTGTTGATCTGTGTGTTCGGGATGCCAGCGGTCGAGCCGTAGTCGTCCCAGGTCGCACCCGCGTCGCGGGTCCGCCAGAGGCCGATGTCGGTGGCGACATACCACGTGTTGGCGTCGGTGTTGTCGATGGCAATGTCGTTGACGGCGATGTCGGGCAGGCCCGTCAAGCCAGAACCTGAGACCGACACCCAGGCCGGCGTCCCGGCTGTCGTGTCGGTGCAACGCCAGACGTGGTTTGATCCGCTGCCCGAGACCGTCACCCAGACGTCGTTTTTGTTCGCCGGGTTCACCATCACGTGAGTGACATACCGATTCGGCAGGTTGGTCTGGATCTGCGTCCAGTTGGCGCCGAAGTCGGCGCTCTTCCAAACGCGTCCTTCACCGGTGCCGGCGTAAAGCGTGTTGCTATCACCCGGTGCCACTGCGAACGCGCTGACAATCGAGCCGCTCAACTGGATGTTGCCGACCTTCTCCGTCCATGTATCGGACTGGGCGTCGTAGCGGTTCAGGTAGTCCGCGTTGCAATAGAGATAGCGGCCGTTGTTGGGGTCGAGCCAGAGCTCGCCGACAAACGGCACGTTTTGGCCAGAGAGGCCGGGACTGATGTCGCGCTCAGAGGCAAACGAGTTGTCCGTGCGCAGGATGGCTTGAAAGTACACCGAGTGGTACTGGTTGGCCGGGTTGACCGGGTTGATCGCGCAGCCCATGCCGTCACCGGCGCCCGGGTTGCCCCAGCTTAGAACATTGCCAAAGCTGTGCGGGCTGGCGTTGTCCTGGGTGCCACCGAGCACGTAGGCGTTGTTGGTCGGGTGTGCGGCTAGCGAGTAGAACTGCGTGAAGCCCAGCCTACGGTTGAGGATCGTGTAGGTCAGGGTGTCAAGATCGGGGTTGTAGACGGCCTTGTAGGCTCCTCCATCGTTGCCCACCAGCCACTCGTTAGGGTTGGCCGGGTTGACGGCAAAGCAGTGCTGGTCGTTGTGGGTGATGGCGGTGCCGTCGTAGGTGGCAGACCAGTTGGCGCCGCCAGCGTTCCGCCACGTCGTGCCGCCGTCCTTGGAGAACGTGATGTCGATCAGACCGATGGCGACGCCGTCAGTGGCGGTCTGGCCAGTCTTTTGCACCGGGAACGAAGCAATGTGCCGGTCGTACCAGGCTTGGCTCCAGTTGTAGCCGTTGATATAGTTCGCGCTTAGGTCAGTCCAGCCCGCACCGCTGTCGATGGATCGCAGTACTTTCTGGTCTCCCGATGCCAAGACGAACAGAGTGCCGACAGAGATCTTCGAAGTTGCAACATGAAGTTCGCCACTGGCACCGGTCACGGCGACCGAGGACCAACTGAGGCCGCGGTCGGTCGATTTCAACAAAACGCCCGACTCCGTGCCAGCCCACAGGACCGTGTTGTCGGCGTTCCAGTTGATCGAGGTAATGCCTCCGCTGCCGCCGGTGACGGCGTTCCAGGTCACGCCACCATTTGTCGAGCGGGCGATACTGCCGCCCCATGCACCGCCGGCGATGACAACATTGTTGTCCTGTGGGTCGAAGACGATGCTGGAAACCGGTCGAGAGCCAAGGACGTTACTGCCGACGTTGAACCAAGACTGGCCACCGTCGGTCGAACGCATGATCCCAAAGCCAGCGACGTTGCCACCTTGCCAGTCGCCAGTGCCGACGAGCAGCACGTTGTGGTCGTCGGGGCGGACGCTGATCGACGAGACGCCCATCGTGGGCCAACTATCGGCTAGCGGCAACCAGTTGACGCCGCCGTCGACGGACTTGACCAGCCCGCCGTTGGCGCCGCCGGCATAGAGGATGCTGCTGTTGGTCGGGTCAAAGGCGACAGCGCCGACCCGTCCGTTGCACGGTGTGATGCCGTAGTAGGTGCGGTAAGGGATCGCGAGATTCCGCGGGCCGATGTAGTCAAAGGCTTTCAGGCCGGGCGTCCCTGAACCGCTTCCAGGAGCATGGCCCCCCGAACCGAGTGCCGCGTTGCCTTTCGCAAACTGAACTGACGTGCTACCGAACCGCTCTTGCTTCTTCAGCCTTTGCTGCATGGCTTGCTCGAACCCTCGGTAGTCGATGTGGTCGTTGGGGTAGGCGCGTTGCCGGACGAAGTGGAGATAGGACTCGAGGTATTCAAGGCCGGGTGTCTCGTCTTCGACCGCCTTCCCGCCAGCCTTTTCAAAGCCTTCCCAGGCGACCTTGTACGACTTGACCAGCTTCTCCAGTCGAGTGACTCCGACCGAAGCCAGGTCCTGGATCGGCAAGTGGGGCAGCAGGGCCTCAGCTTTTGCGACACCGGCTTGGTTTTGCAAGCGGACGAGCATCTTGAGTGAGTAGGAGGGGTCGGCAAGCTCCATGGTCAGGGTGCCCGATCCGGTCCGCACCACTTTCCCGTACTGCTTGGCCAGGTCAATAACCGCCTGCTTGTCGGCCCCTGGTTTCAAATCGATCTTGATTTCGAGTCCAACTCGGTCTTGAGCAGAAGCCGAGGCAACTGCCCATACAAGCGACAAAACAGCAACGGCACTTATCCTCGACGCCACAAAAAAACGACGGTCCATATCTTCCCCTTGCGGTCGCTGCTGCGCCGCACACGATAGCAAAATGGTACCAGTCAGGAGGTGGGTCCGTGTTGTTTGGTCAACGGTCCATCCAGGTCGGGCCGACTTCGGGCCGGATCGGGTAAAAGTCCGGCCAACTTCCATGGCAGCAGCCGTCAGCACCGAGACCGTCAACATCACGGTCAACGACATTGAGCTTGTCGTCCCCAAAGGGGAGCTGGTCGTCGAAGCCGTCAAGCGGCTGGGCCTGGAGATCCCGATCTTCTGCTACCACCCTCGGCTGAAGCCCGTCGGCATGTGCCGCATGTGCTTGGTCGAGGTGGGCTTCAAGCAGCCCGACGGCACAGTGAGAAAGATGCCGAAGCCGCAGGCTGGGTGCACCTTGCCGGTCAGCGAAGGCATGGCGGTCTACACTGACACCGACGCGGTCAAGCGCGACCGCAAGGGTGTGCTGGAGTTCCTGCTCGCCAACCACCCGCTGGACTGCCCGATCTGTGACCGTGGTGGCGAATGCCCGTTGCAGAACAACACCTTGGCCTACGGCCCCTCGACGAGCCGCTTCGTCGAGATGAAGCGGCACCTACCCAAAGCGTATCCGCTGTCGCAGTATGTGACGCTCGACCTGGAGCGTTGTATCCAGTGCGGTCGGTGCGTGCGCTTCACCGAAGAGATTTCCGGCGACAGTCAACTAGCCTTCCGGTTCCGTGGCGCTTCGATGCAGCCGTCGACATTTCAACTGACCGACTTTGAGTCGAAGTTCAGCGGCAACGTCATCGAAATTTGTCCGGTCGGAGCTTTGACTTCGGCCAAGTACCGGTTCCGCGCCAGGCCTTGGGATTTGCAGACTTCGCCCGGCATCTGCACGGTCACGCCGTGCGGCACCAACATCTGGTTCGACCACCGCTCCGGCAAGTTTGTCCGCGTGAACGGACGGACGAACGAGGGTGTCAACGAAGAGTGGACGTGCGACCGAACAAAGTTTGGCCACGACTTCTACAACGCGGCCGACCGGTTGGCGACACCGTTCCGGCGGGACGGAGAGGCCTTCAACGCGGCATCCTGGTCGGAGGCCAGCCAAGCGGTTCTCGCCGCATTTGCGGACGGCGGTGAGGGTGTCGCCGTGCTCGTGAGCCCGACGCTGTCGAACGAGTCGCTCTTCATGACCCAACGCCTGGTTCGGGACACGTTCAAGACGAACAACATTGACTTCCGGCCTTCGGGCGGTCTGGCTTGGAGCGAGCGGCTGGAAAACAAGTACGGCTTGGATCCCGTCGGCGGCACGATCGCCGACTTGGAGCACGCTGGCTCGATCCTCGTCTTCGGCGCAAGCCTCGCCGACGAGCAACCGATGACCTTCCTCCGCGTCCGCAAGGCGTGGTTCAGCCATGGCGCCCGCGTGGTTGTAGCGCATGAAGTGGCCACCGAGGCCGACTCGTTTGCTGACGTCGTGTTGCGCTACAACCCAGGCAGTGCCGCGGTTGTCGCCGCTGGGCTTCGCCAGTTGCTGGCGAAGGTCGAAGGAAAGTTCACTCCGGAGCATGTCGAGAGCGTTTCCGGTGTTCCGGCCGACAAGCTGCGGGCTGCAGCTGCATCCTTGGGCGAGAACGGAGCCGTCGTCACGACGCGCCGGCTGGCCAAGCCGGCAGCGGAGATTCTGGCCGTGGCCGCCCATGAGACTGGGCGGACGTTCCTGCACATGGGGCCGCACGC
Source organism: Armatimonadota bacterium (assembly GCA_018268335.1). GTDB lineage: Bacteria > Armatimonadota > Fimbriimonadia > Fimbriimonadales > Fimbriimonadaceae > JAHBTB01. The sequence continues at coordinate 4,803 of JAFDWT010000022.1, forward strand.
CAACACCGAAGGCGCAGCTGCCCTCGGCGCTCTTCCGGACACCTTGCCTGGCGGAGTCAAGGCCGAAACAGCTGGATTGGACACCAAGGGGATTCTCGATGCAGCGGCGGCAGGGAAGCTGAAAGCCCTTTGGCTGGTCGGCGTCGACGCCTTTTCGCTTGGTGACCGGGATCTGGTCAGCCGCGCCTTGGAAAACGTCGAGACACTCGTGGTCACCGACTATCGCCCGACCGAGAGTGCCGAATACGCCTCGTGGCTGCTACCGCTGGCACTGCCAGCCGAGCAGGACGGGACGTATACCAGTTCCGAACGCCGGGTTCAGCACATGGGTGCGATCTTGCAGGCACCGGGCGAGGCCCGGGCGCAGTGGCAGGTGGCGCAAGAATTGGCTGCGCGGTCAGGCGCGGCGCCAGTGTTCAGTACCTCCGAAGTCCGATCCCTCATCGATTCGGTGGCCCCAGATTACGCTTCTCTGACGATGGCGAAGGTCATCGACGGCGGGGAACTGTTGCCGCGCCGTGGACAATCGCCACACGACTTGGAAAAGCTGGCCCAGACCCTCGGCGGGCTGTGACAAGGTCTAGGTAAAGTGAGGTCGGCTACATGGACTGGTTGATAGCGCTGCGAGACGGGACGGGCCCTCTGGGCCAATGGGGCCCTATTGTCCTTGGTGTCATCCGAGTCCTCCTGTTTGTCGTCCCGATCTTGACGCTGGTCCCCGGCCTCATCTGGTGGGAGCGTCGGCTCTTGAGCTGGATGCAAGACCGCATTGGCCCGAACCGCACTGGCACGATTACCTTTCCTGAGAGTTTCCCTCTGGCGGGATTGCGGGGCAAAAAGGTCCGCACGTTTGGCCTGCTCCAGCCGATCGCGGACGGCGTGAAGCTGTTTTTCAAAGAAGACGCGACCCCGGCCGCTGTCGACCGCTTGGTGTATTTCACCGCCCCGGCCGTCGCGCTGTTTCCTGCTTTCGCGCTCGGTGGCACGTTGCCCATCGCTTCGCTCCGGTATCCGTTTGAGGCGGCTGGTTCTGGCATCTTCGCCTTCTTCACGCCGGTTGCCAACGTCGACATCGGCATCCTGTATGTCTTGGCGATCTCGTCGCTTGGTGTGTACGGAGTCGTTCTGGCGGGTTATGCCAGCAACAACAAGTATTCGCTGATGGGCGGACTGCGTGCCTCGGCGCAGTTGATCAGCTACGAGCTTGCGATGGCGATGTCGCTCGCCTGCGTGGTCATGGCCAGCGGGTCGATGAAGATTCCCGACATCGTGGCTTTCCAGGAAGGTCCGTTGTGGGGTTTTGTGAACGGCGTCCAAAACTGGGCGATCTTCACGCCTTACGGCCTGGTCGCCGCCGTGATCTTTGTGATCTGCATGATCGCCGAGACGAACCGCGCGCCGTTTGACCTTCCGGAAGCTGAGAACGAACTGATCGCTGGTTATCACACGGAGTATTCCAGCATGAAATTCGCCGTGTTCTTCATGGGCGAATACGCGGCGATGTTCGTGTTCAGCGGCGTTTTTGCCGCTGTTTTCCTTGGCGGTGCAAACCTAATGCCGTTCCGATGGGAACAGCTGTCGTCTGATTTTCCTGCGATGGCGGGGCTGTTCCGCGGCTTGGCGTACGCGAATTACTGGCTCGGGCCAGTAGCGTTCCTCGCCAAGCAGGCGGCAGGGATCACGTTCTTCATCTGGCTGCGGGCCACCCTGCCAAGGCTGCGCTACGACCAACTGATGAACCTGGGTTGGAAGTCGCTCCTGCCGATGGGCGTGGCTAACTTTATCGTCGTCGGTCTGTGGGTGGTCTGCACACAGATGTTCGGGCCGGCGGGCGGTTTCGCTTCGCTACTGGGCGCTTTCGTGGTGTTGTTCGTGCTGTACACGAACTTGGTCGGTGCCGCCAAAACGTCGACGCCAGGGATTCAAAAACGAGGGATCAAGATGGTCGATCCGACGCCGCAGGGCGTCACGATGGTCGACCCGAACAAGGTTTGAGGGCCAGCTAGACGCGGGCCAAGTGATGGACAAAGTGAAAGGGTTGCAAGTGGGACAAAAAGGGGTGGGGGCTTGAGCGCGAGCGAAATTGGTTTTCTCGCGCTGGCCTTGCTCGCTGTGATCGGCGCCGCCGGTGTCGTGCTGATCGACAATCCGGTTCGCTCGGCCCTGTGCCTTGTCCTCAACTTCTTTGTCCTCGGATTCATCTACTTCACCCTTGGTGCACCGATGATCGGCATCACGCAGATCATGGTGTACGCCGGGGCGATCATGGTCTTGTTCCTCTTCGTCATCATGATGCTGAAGCGGCAAGGCGCGATGGCGAAACCGGACAAGCCTGACTCTCGCCTCGGCTTGGCCGTCGTCTTGGGCTTGGCTCTTGCGGTGACGGTCTATGCGACAGTGATCGCTCCGCAGGGTGTGACGCTGCCCCTCGGCATCAAGGACTATGGGACGCCGCAAGCGGTCGGCGTCAGCCTGTTCACCAACTTTGTCTGGCCCTTTGAAGTCGTATCCGTTCTGCTGCTCGTCGGCATCGTCGGTTCGATCATGTTGGCCAAGAGGAGGATTTGACGATGCTGCTCCCAATCGCCACAATGGTCACGGAGATTCCCATCTCCTGGTACTTGGGTCTTGGCCTCGTGATGTTCTGCCTGGGTGGCGTCGGCGTGGTCGTCCGCCGCAACCCAGTGGTCGTCTTCATGTGCATCGAGCTGATGCTGAACGCGGTCAATTTGACGTTCCTGACCTTCGCCGCCTACGGCATCTATCCTGGCCTGAACAAGGCCACTGCTTACCAGTCGGCTATGAACGGCCAGATGATGGTCATCTTTGTCATGGCGGTCGCGGCCGCCGAGGTGGCAGTCGGGCTGGGCATCATCATGGCCATCTTCCGACTGCGCAACGACGTCGATGTGGACGACATGAGCTCTCTCAAGAACTGACCAGACCATGGACACCTCTGCATTCAACTCCGTCTGGTGGATTTTCGCCCTGCCGGTCTTTGGCTTCCTCTGGCAGTGCTTGGCGGGCAAGATCGTCATTGACAACCTCGGCGACAAGCTCGGCAAGCGCATCATGGGCGCCTCGGCGGTGCTGCCGATCGCAGCGGCGTTCTTCATCGCCGTCGATCTGACCGGCAAGCTGCACTCCATGCCCGCCGAGAGCCGCAGCGTCGTCTTGACGTTGTTCGACTGGATCAACATCCAGTCGTTGCACGTGCCGTTTGAGTTCCGGGTGGACGCTCTCAGCATGATGATGGTGCTGATCATCACCGGCATCGGCTCGCTCATCCATCTGTACGCGACCGGCTACATGGCGGAAGAGAAGGACTATCCGCGGTTCTTCACTTATCTCAACCTCTTTGTCGCCGCGATGTTGGTCTTGGTGCTGGGCAACAACCTGGTGCTGACCTTCATCGGTTGGGAAGGTGTCGGCCTGTGCTCGTATTTGCTGATCGGCTTTTGGTACAAGGACGTCGCCAACTCGAAGGCGGCGAACAAAGCGTTCATCGTCAACCGCATCGGCGACTTCGGGTTCACGATCGGCATGTTTCTGCTGATCGCCCAGGTCACCCTGGACCGCAACATCATCGGGATCACCGACCCGCGCTGGCTGAGCTTTGACGTTCTGTTGCCGCACGCCGACGTGCTGTTCAAGATCAATCCAGAGATAACGACGATGGCGGCGCTCGCCCTCTTCGTTGGCGCGATGGGCAAGTCGGCGCAGTTCCCGCTGTATCTGTGGTTGCCCGACGCTATGGCCGGTCCGACGCCGGTTTCGGCTCTCATCCACGCGGCGACCATGGTCACGTCGGGCGTTTTCCTGCTGAACCGGATGTCGCCAGTCTTCGCGGCGGCACCCCAAGCCGGTGCTGTTATCGCGATCATCGGTGCGGCGACCAGCCTGCTGGGGGCGCTGATCGCCTTTGGCCAGACGGACATCAAGAAGGTCTTGGCATTCTCGACGGTCTCGCAACTGGGCTACATGTTCATCGGTTGTGGTGTCGGCGCTTATTGGGCAGGCATGTTCCATGTCACCACCCACGCCTTCTTTAAGGCCCTGTTGTTCCTTGGCGCTGGCGCCGTCATCCACGCGATGGCGCACGACCAGGACATGCGCAACTACGGCGGCCTTTGGAAGTTCCTGAAGATCACCGGCGCGACCATGCTGGTCGGCTGGGCTGCGATTGCCGGCTTCCCTTATCTGAGCGGCTTCTTTAGTAAGGAAGAGATTCTTGGCGCGGCGGTCAACTCCGACACGGTTTTGCACCTTGGCGGCTACATGTGGTCGACCGGACAGGTGGCGGGCTGGATCGGGTTCGTCGTCGCCTTCTTGACGGCTGCCTACATGACGCGTATGACGCTGCTGACTTTCTTCAGCGGCGAGGGCCGGTGGAAGACGATCGCAGCTGGCCATGGGCACGACCACGACCATGAGCACGGTCACCACGACGCCCACGCCCACGCGCACCATCACGAAGACCCGCACGGTTTCTTCTATAGCGATGCCGAAATGCACGCCCGCGCAGTGGCCGAGCCGCATGAGCACCATCACGCGCTGGACAGCCATCACGTGCCAAAAGAAGTGCCTCCCAGCATGTGGATGCCGCTGGCCGTGCTGGCCGTGTTGTCTCTAGTCGGTGGCGCATGGCTCAAGTACGGCGTGAACCTGGAGCACTGGCTCTATCCGGGTGCTGAAGCGGCCGAGCACGCCGAGCGGGTTTCGCATCCGATGCTGCTGGGCATCTCGTTCACTGTGTTCCTGGCTGGAGTTGGTTTTGGCTTCTGGAAATACGCCAAGGGCCTGCCTGCCGACGAAGGATGGGACTTGTCACTCTGGAAGCGCTGGCGCACCAGCGCCGGTCGGCAGTTCGGCATCGACGCCGCGCTCACCGACGGCTCGCTCAAGGGCGGTGCAATGCTGGGTGCGTTCCTAGCGGGCATCGACAAGTGGCTGATCGACGGTGTCGTCAATGCTTCTGGCCGCGTGGCCGAGTTGGCTGGCGGATTGCTCAGCCGAACACAACGCGGCTACGTCCGTGGCTATGCGCTGCTGATGCAAGCCGGAGTCGTCGCCCTGATCTTTTATGTCATCTACCAACTTTCGCACCTGGGGGCGGGCAACTAGGCCATGAACGGCGGCTTCGGCATCCTGTCTCTGACTATCGCCGTCCCGGCGGTCGGCGCTCTGTTGCTGGCGCTCGTTCCCGACGCCTACACCAAGGCGATCAAGGGCCTGGCGATCTTTTTGGCGGCGGCGACTTTTGTCGTGTCTTTGACCGTCCTTAGCGTCTTTAAGGGGCAGTCGTACCACTTGCAGCTCGTTGAGCAGATGAACTGGCTGCCTCAGCTGGGTGTGAGCTACAAGGTCGGCATCGACGGCATCAGTGTCTGGCTGTTCTTGTTGACGACGCTGCTGACTTTGCTGTCGGCAATCTTCAGTGTCTATATCGAGAAGCGAGTCAAGACGTACTTCGTTTTGATGCTGCTGCTCGAGGCCGCCATGCTCGGCGTGTTCGTCTCCCTGGACCTGGTGCTGTTCTACACGTTCTTCGAGTTCACCCTTATCCCGATGGCGATGCTGGTGTGGATTTGGGGCGGGGCGCAGCGCAACTACGCGGCAGCGAAGTTCTTCCTGTACACGTTCCTGGCGTCGATCTTCATGCTGCTGGGCATCATCGCTCTGGCGAACCGATACGCCGACGTGATGCCCGGGCATGAGTTCACGTTTGACTTGGTGAAGATCCAGAACGCGGTCGCCAGCGGCGTGTTGTGGAAGGGAGCGGGGGTGCTACAGCCCGTGCTGTTCTGGGCGTTCAGCTTGGCCTTCCTGGTCAAGTGCCCGATGTTCCCGTTCCACACTTGGTTGCCAGACGCTCACACCGAGGCGCCGACGGCGGGCTCGATGATCCTGGCCGGTGTGCTGCTCAAGATGGGCACCTACGGCTTCCTCCGCATCGTGATGCCGCTGTTCCCCGAAGCGACGCAGCAGAACATGTGGATCATGCTGACGCTGGCGGTGGTGGGCATCATCTACGGGGCCATCGTCGCGGCTGTCCAGCCCGACGTCAAAAAGCTCGTTGCCTACTCGTCGGTCGCCCACATGGGCTTCGTGATGTACGGCATCTTTAGCCTGACGCACACCGGGATGGTCGGGGGCGCCTATCAGCAACTCAACCACGGCATCAGCACCGGCGCTTTGTTCCTTTTGATCGGCTTGCTCTACGAGCGCATCCACACCCGCGAGTTCAAAGCCATGGGTGGTCTGAAGGCACAGATGCCGGTCTATGCGGCTTTGTTCCTCATCGTCATGCTGAGCAGTGTCGGTTTGCCGGGCCTGAACGGGTTCATCGGTGAGTTCATGGCGATGGCGGGCGGCTTCCAGGCCGCTTACCAAGCTGGATGGGCCGGCCTCTACCTCTTCGCTGGTCTCGGTGTGGTCCTCGCAGCGGTCTATCTGCTCTGGATGTTCCAGAAAGTCTTCTACGGCAAGATCACCAACGAGTCTCTGAAAGGCCTTAAGGACCTGAAGCCGTGGGAAGTCGGTCTGGTCGGCGTCTTCGTCCTCTTCATCTTCTGGGGCGGCATCATGCCGAACACCTTCCTGAAGCCGACCGAGGCGGCGATCAATGCCACACGGCAGATGGTCCGCAACCGTCCCGGTGCGCGCCCGGTGTGGGGCGACCTGACCTATGAAGTCAACGAGAAGGGCGACCTGATCCGGGTCGACCAGCGGAGCGACGTCGGGTCGTACAGCGGCGAACGGATCGTGCTCACCAACGACTACTACTTGATGGAGCAGCCGAAGGCTCCGATGGTGGCGATGGGAGGTGGCCGATGACTATCGAGTCCAGCCGCGTCGCCAGCGCGACGACGCTGAGCTTCTCCGGACAGGCCGATCTAAAGGTTTCCGACGACGCGTCGTCTGGGGTGTTCGTTCGGATCAAGTCGGTCTCGGCTCGGGTCGGCAATGTGCCGGCCTTTCTCGAGCTCTTGAAGTCTGACCCTGAGCAGGCTGATGCGAGGCTGACCGACCTTGTCGCCGCCGTGTCTTCCGACATCTCGGCTGCAATGAGCCACGGTGCCGCTGGAATCCTGTATTGGATCGAGGGTGCCTGTCCCCGCGACTTCACGCCGATGCAATACGGTGGCCTGTTTTTGGAGTTAGACCGCGATCTCCTGACCTCGGCCCGCGAAAAAGGGGACACGGTCGTCTTTATTGCCGACGAGGACGAACCGTACATCGACGTCGTCAGCGACCTGCCTGCCGACCTCTTTGGTTGGGACGCTGCCTGCGGTGTGTCGCCGACGGACATCCGCCCATTGCGTAGCGGCCGTATGTTGGCCGACCATCCGGACGCCGACGTCCGATTCGTCGGGCCGGTCCCCGCTCGGAGGACGCCATGAACTACACGATCCCGACCGTCGATTGGAGCCTCGTCCTACCGTTCGCGCTGGTCGCCTTGACCGGCATCGTGGCGCTGATCATAGAGACGGCCCACCCCAAGCGGGACAACGGCCTGATCATCGGCGTCTCCCTCACGGGCCTAGCCGCAACGTTCGTTTTATTGCTCACGCAACTCGTCTTACCTCCGGCACGGACATTCGGCAACATGGTTCTGCGCGACCAGTTTTCGGTTCTGTTGCAACTGATCTGTGTGGCGGCGACAGCTGTCTGCTTCATGTTCAGTGACGGCTACTTGCGGGAAAAGAAGATTGCGTTTGGCGAGTTCTATCCATTGACCTTGTGGGCGCTCTCTGGTGCCATGGTCATGGTCTCGACAGACAACCTGTTGATGCTGTTTGTCGGCCTGGAGATCCTCAGCATCGCGCTGTACTGCCTGGCCGGCATGAGCCGGAGCGAGGCGCGGTCGGAAGAGTCGGCTCTGAAGTACTTCCTGCTCGGTGCCTTCGCTTCGGCGTTCCTGCTGTATGGCATAGCGTTCTTGTTCGGTGCGTCTGGATCGATGTCTTTGCCCGACATCCAGAAGGCCGTCACCGGTCTGACACGCGACACCTTGCCGATGCCGGTGTTCGGCGTCATGTTGGTTCTGGTCGGGCTCGGCTTCAAGGCGTCGTTGGTGCCGTTCCACCAGTGGACGCCCGACGTCTATCAAGGAGCACCGACCAACGTCACCGCGTTCATGGCGGCAGTTAGCAAGGTGGCTGCGTTCGGTGCGCTGGCCCGTGTGCTCGTGGCCGCTGCGCCGCTCCACCAGTATTGGTTTGAAGCTTTGTACTGGATTGCCATTGCGACGATGTGCATCGGCAACCTGGTGGCTTTGGTGCAAAAGGACGTCAAGCGTGCATTGGGTTATTCCTCGATTGCGCATGCGGGCTATTTGCTGGTTGCCCTGCTTGCCTACACCCGCGATCCGGACAAGGTGAGCCTGGGAACGACGGTCTTCTATCTCATCGGCTACGCGGCGATGACGGTCGGGGCTTTTGCCGTCGTCAGCTTGGCGGCCAAAGGAGACCGGGACGGATCGCGGTACCAAGACCTGCACGGCCTTTACAGGCGCGCGCCGTTCGCCACCGTCATGCTGGTCTTGTTCCTGTCGTCCTTGATCGGGATTCCTCCGACGGTCGGATTCTTTGGCAAGCAGCTGATCTTCCTGGATGCGTTGCGGACTGGCCTTGTGCCACTAGCCATCGTGCTGGCCGTCAACTCCGCGGTGAGCGCTTACTACTACTTGCAGATCATGGTGGCGGCGTTTGTCAGCGAGGAAGGCGCGGCCCGACCGGTGTCGCGTAAGCCTGGGGCGGGTATGACGATCGGTGTCTGCGTCTGCGCGGCAGGTGTCATCTTCGCCTCGTTGCTCGGCGGCTATGTGCAGGAGACCACCCGCACAGCGGCTCTCCAAGCAAAGCCGGTGCCGGGCCGCGTGCAAAACCAAATGGAAGTGATCAATCGATGAAGCTCGGCGTCAGCATGTACAGCTATGTGACGGAGGTCCAGGCGGGCCGGATGGACATTGTGTCCTTCATCCACGAGGCCAAGCGGATCGGGGCTGACGGGGTCGAGTTGCTCGACTTCTTCTACAAGGACGTCGAGTCCGACCGCGCCGCAGCTATGAGCGCCTTGGCCAAGACTGGTTTGCCGGTCGGCGTCTTTAGCGTCGCGCAGAACTTTGCCAAGCCGACTTCGGAGGAACGAGAGGTTCATCTCAAGAAGATCCTCTTTGGCGTCGACGAGGCGGTCAAGTACGGGGCCAAGGTTGTCCGCGTGTTCGCCGGCGACGTGCCGGCCGACGCGTCGTTTGGGTTTGAAGAGGCACGCGGCTGGATCATCGACGGCTTGGTCGCTGGCGCTGACTATGCCCAGTCGAAAGGCATCCGCCTTGCCTTGGAGAACCACGGCAAGCTGGCCGGCCGGAGCGACCAGGTGGCGGGGATCATCGCCGACGTGCGAGCCCGCTGCGGCCACGACGCCCTGGGCGCCAACCCCGACACGGGCAACTTCCAACTCGTGGGACAGCAAAGCCACGACGCGATCCGCGAGGTCGCGAGCCTGGCCTATATGGTGCACTTCAAGGACTTTGCCCAAGGCGAAGGCGAGGGTCGCGTCTATCGATCCTTGGACGGCACGCCGTTCATTGGCACCGTCATCGGCGAGGGCGACGTGGACTTGGACGCCTGCGTGCAAGCGCTGCGCTCAGCCGGGTTTGACGGTTGGGTGAACTTGGAGTACGAGGGCGACCTGCCGGATTGCAAGAAGGCGGTCGAGGCGTCGTTGAACAATGCTCGGCGGTATCTGGACTCGGTCGGCATCGCCTAATTTAGGCACTACCGATTCTGAGCTCATTAAGCAGTCGCTGAATAGCGGCGAGCTGGCGTTCTTGGCTCATCCGATCCCACGGCGGCACGTGGACGAAGCCGACCTTCTTCTCAGGAAGAGCCACCGACGCCCGATAGAAAATGTAGTTGCAGAGGTAGTCGCCGGCGTCGTCGGTGACTGTGAAGTCGGCCAGGCGAACACCACTCCAAAGCGAAGTCCGAATCCGATCTGGCTCTGTTGGGTCGATCTTTCCCGGCCCCAGCACCTGTCCTTCGACATCCGGGGTCTTGCCCACGACGTTCCGGGCTACCGACTCCAGCCGCATCTTCCTGGCCCGGCCGTGGACGCCGACCATGACGAGGGCGTCGAAGGTGTCGGGATCAAGCTCGGCCAAGAACTTGTCCACCGCCGCAAAACTGACTGGCAGGACGACGCAGGGCGCTCCGCACCGTTCGACAAGCCAGCCCGAGGGGTTCTCGGTGACACTGAGGAAAGGGCCGTAGCCAGTGGTCAGGACACGCATCGGGGGTCGAGGTGGAGTCGTCGGGCTAGCGAGCTGGTGAAGAGGGCGTCGGGATCCCAGGCGGATTTGGCCGCCCAGTAGCGGTCCACCCCGGCCTGGCCGAGGCTGGCGGCAAAGTCGGAAGGGCGCAACAGGGAGTCTTTAGCCAGATAGAACCGTCCACCTGCCTCCAGCACGAGGTCGCTCATGGCCTCGGCGAGCAGGCGCAGCCCTTCGCGGTTGGCGTCGGTTACTTTGAAATCTTGGGCCAAGGAAAAACCGTCTACCCCGTGGCTGAACATGAACGGGTCGGGTCGGTGGAGCTTCATGACGCTCAGGAAGTTCTCCAGACCCCGCTCGCGCTGCATCTCGAACTGGCGGGCGAAGACCCGGGGCGCGGCTTCGCGTGGCACGAAAGACTGGTACTGCACCAGTCCGCCCGGCGCGTAGGCGCGCTGCCAGCCAGGGACGTAGTCGAGAAGGAAGGAGAACGCCACGAGGCTCTGGCCGACGAGCTTGCCGTCTTCGAGCACTGCCCCAGCCGTCTGCTTCGCCCAATTGACGAACCGCATGCCGACCCGGTTGTTGAGCGGCTTCAGGAACCGCCACACCACCGACTTGGGCACCAGGCCCATGATCGTGTCAGGCAAATCTTGGGCTGAGGGTCGAAGAGTCGCCTGGTCCACCACCGGCGGGTGCCGGTAGAAGCCGGCATGGAACATCCCACGGCCCGCCGACGAGCCCGAGGCGAAGGCGTCGATCCAGGTGACCATGTAGTCGGCGGTGGCTTCGTAACGGGCGAAGGCGGCGAACTGGGCGTCCCAGTCACCGCACGAGACGGCGTGGACGTCAAGCTCGCCGCTCTCAATCTTCTTCATCTGGAGCTTCGCGCCCACCACAACCCCGAGAAGGCCTGCGCCGCTGACGATGTTGGTGAAGCCGGGGTCGTCGCGGCTCAGAGTCACCAGCGAGCCGTCGGCCTTCAGGACGTCGATGGACAGGGTGCTTTCACCAAACGTGCCGACCCGGAAGGCGTTTTTGCCGTGGATGTTCATCGCCAGCGCTCCGGCGACGGTGGGGAACATCGTTCCGCTGACGACAGCGGGCCACCAGCCGTCGTCCAGCCCGTGCCGCCAGAGGGTCTCGATCGTCGCGCCAGGCCCGACCTCGATGACGCCGGTAGTGGCGTCGAATGAGCGCACGGCGTCCATCCGTGAGAGGTCTAACACGACCGCTTCTCCGGCCACCGAAGCGTCGCCGTAGCTACGGCCTGCCCCGCGCATGACCACTTGGCGGCCTTCTCGGCGGGCGAGGGCCAGAACGTCGGCTGTCGCCTCGACTGACGCCGGTCGGTAGAGGTAGCCGTCAGCCGACTGGCTGCCGCCGAACCCCGACAGGCGGACGATCCGAGAGCTCTCGATCATATCTTGGTGCGCCGGAAGAGCCACGAGGGGACGTGGCGGATGACGAAAAAGATAACGGCGTGGGCGGGCGACAAGTAGTGCTCGCCGGTGCGGCGCGATTTAGCGAGGATGCGCCGGGCGGCCTCGTCGGCGGGCATCATCTTGGCCTGCGGCATGTGGGCGGTCATCTCGCTCTGCGTCGGGCCGGGCTTGATGGTGACGACGGTGACACCCAGCTTGGCGAGGCGGTTACGCAAGGCTTCGAGATAGGTGGCGAGGGCTGCTTTGGTGGTGTTGTAGACCGGCTGGCCCGACCGGCCCCGGTCGCCCGCGACGCTGCCGATGCCGACGATCGTGCCAGCTTTGACGCCCTCGAACCGCACTGCGGCTTCGTTCAGCCAAGCAATGGCCCCGTTCAGGTTCACGGCGACCATTTCGAGGTCTTTGGCGGTGTCGTATTCGTGCATGCCGACCGGCGGCATGACGCCGCTGGCGTAGACGACCAGGTCAAGGCCGCCGAGTTGCTTGCACAGGTCTTGGAAAAGAGCCGGGACGGCGGCGGTGTCGTGGACGTCGTGCTCGGCGACGACAGCCGCATCGGGAAACGTGGCCGCGATAGCCTCAAGCTTGTCGCGCCGTCGGGCGACGAGGGCCACACGGCAACCGGACTCCAGCAGTTGCTTAGCCAATTCTGCGCCGATGCCGCTCGACGCGCCGACCACGATGGCGTGCTTGTAAGCCATCATCCCGCCCCCACGATGGGCACGGCGAAACCTTTGAGCGCCACGGCGGCGGCGAGGAGGAATCCGATCACGCTGAACAGGATGTGGCGGTCATGCAAAAGGATCTCCGCCGGCTCGCCGCCCTCGTTCTGGCTAAAGACGAGGAGAACGTACCGGCTGATGGCATAGATGACGAACGGGGCAGTGAGCAAGATGCCCGGATAGTCATGGGCGGTGGCGCTGCTGACGCAGTAGATGCTGTAGCTCATCGCCGCCATGCCGGAGAAGATGCCGACGTACATGTTGAGCGTGCCGAGGGTGTAGTGGACCAGGCTCGCCCGCGACTGGTCGCACTCCTCGCCTTGGAGGACGAACTCGTGGCGGCGTTTCGCGAAGCCAAGCATCAGCGCAAACGCCGCCGTGCAGTACAGCAGCCATCCGGAGATCGGGACGTGGATCGCCTGTGCGCCGACAGCAGCCCGGAGGACGAACCCTGTCGCGATCCAGAAGACGTCGGTCACTGGCACTGCCTTAACCCAGAGGTTGTAAGCCACCTGCATGAGCCCATAGGCGACGAGGACAGTCCCGACCCACTTGTCGTCGGCAAAACCTAGTGCCAGACCGGCGAGGAGCAAGACCACGCCCATAGCCAGCCCTGTCGATGGGGCGACGGCGCCAGAGGCGAGGGGCCGGTTCTTCTTGGTCGGGTGTTGGCGGTCGCGCTCGATGTCGGCGAGGTCGTTGAAGATGTAGCACGCCGAGCTGACGAGCCCGAACGCGAAAAACGCGATGAGGACTTGCTTCCATGCGCTCGGATCCAGCACGCGGCCGCTGAACAAAAAAGCGGCGAAGACCAAGATGTTCTTCGCCCACTGCTTGATGCGGGCCAAACGGAGGAGAGCGGGCATTTCAGTTCTGGTGACTCAGTGGAACGGCCCCGCGGCCCGGTTCGTTTCAGGCCGATTCAAGGTCTGGGTCCAGTTTCGCACACGATGACGCTGCCGATGCCGCCACGGACGTTAAATCTGCCGGTCACCCGCATCCATTTCGGCTTTGTGGCTTCGGCCAGTTCGTCAAGAAGCCGGTTGGTCACCGCCTCGTAATAGATGCCCTGGTCTCGGAAGCTGTAGTAGTAGAGCTTGAGCGCCTTGAGCTCGACACAGAGTTGGTCCGGGATGTATTCCAACTCAATGGTCGCGAAGTCGGGCTGGCCGGTCTTGGGGCAGACGCTGGTGAATTCGGGGCAGCTGTGGGTGATGGTGTAGTCGCGCCCGGGTTTGGGGTTGGGAAAGGTCTCGAGGATGTCGGCGCCCATATTTGGCCTCCAGGGTACCCATGGCGAAGGGCCGACGCCGACCCTTCGCCCGGGTAGATTGCCGGGAAGAATGGTCGCCGTCGTTTTTCCTGGCCAGGGGTCGCAACGCCCGAAAATGGGTGAGGACCTGTATCACAAGGACCCCTACGCCAGGCAGATCTTTGACGAAGTGGAGAGTGCGACCGGGCTTAACGTCGCCACGCTTTGCTTCGAAAGTGACGAAGAGACGCTGCGGCAGACCCAGAACGCGCAGATTGCGCTCTACACTTGCTCTTTGGCGGCGTTTTACGCTCTGAAAGGGGCGTTTCCGGAGCTCAAAGTTTCGGGCATGGCGGGGCATAGCGTCGGCGAATATGCGGCCCTGGCTGCAGCCGGTGTGGTGAGTGTGGAGACAGGCGCCAAGCTAGTGCGCCGGCGCGGGGAGATCATGGCTTCGGCCGGTCAGTCGCGACCAGGAACCATGGCGGCCGTGTTGGGCCTTGAACGGGACACGCTAGAGGCCGTTTGCCAAGAAGTTTCCGGCCAGGGGGTCTGCGTCCTCGCCAACGACAACTGCCCGGGGCAGTTGGTCATCAGCGGCGACATCGACGCCGTCCAGGCGGCCAGCGCTCGACTCACAGAGAAAGGCGCCAAGCGGGTCATGCCGATCAATGTCAGCGGTGCTTTCCATAGTCCGCTGATGGCAGAACCTGCCGAGAAGATGGCCGAAGCCTTGGCTACCGCGAAGTTTGAGGCGGGCTACGTCCCTGTCTACAGTAACGTAACCGCCAAGCCGGGATCCGATTGGGCGAAGCTGCTGGAGGAGCAGTTGAAGAGCCCGGTCCGGTGGACTGAGTCGGTCCAGGCCATGCTGGCGGACGGGCTCACCACGCATATCGAGTGCGGTAGCGGGGAAGTGCTGAGCGGGTTGCTGCGGCGGATCGACAAAGAGGCCGTCGGCCTGAAGGTCCTCGATTTGGCGACACTGGAAGCCACGGTGGCCGCACTGAAGGAAAGCGCATGAAAAGATTTGAAGACGTCGTCGTCGTTGTGACTGGGGCCAGCCGGGGGATCGGCCGGGCGATCGCCGAGCGGTTTGCTCATGAGGGGGCGCGGGTGGCTTGTGTCGCCACATCCGAAGCTAATGCGGCGGCGACTGCCGAGGCCACCGGAGGCAAGGCTTACGGGCTCGATGTCAGCGATACGGCAGCCGTTGAGACGGTGTTTGGCCAGATCGAGGCGGATTTCGGCAAGATCGATGTCTTGGTTAACAACGCCGGTATGACCCGCGACACGCTGGCTTTGCGGATGAAGGAGGAGGACTGGGACCGCGTTATTGACGTGAACCTGAAGGGCACGTTCAACTGCAGCAAGGCGGTTCTCAAGGGGATGATGAAGGCGCGGAAGGGCCGGATCATCAACATCTCCAGCGTCGTCGGCTTGCACGGTGCGGCGGGCCAAGTGAACTACTCGGCCAGCAAGGCCGGCTTGATCGGTTTGACTATGAGTTTGGCGAAAGAGGTCGGCAGCCGGGGGATCACGGTCAACGCCGTCGCGCCCGGGTTCATCGAGACCGACATGACCGCCGAACTGACCGAGGAGATGCGGGCCCACGTCATCAAGACGGCACCACTCGGCAGGCTGGGTGAGGGCGCGGACATCGCAGGCGTCGTCGCGTTCTTGGCTACTGAGGACGCGGGCTATGTCACTGGTCAGGTTTTGACTGTGGACGGCGGTTTGACCTTGTAGTACCGGTCATTTTCCTTTACCCCGATGCCTAGTAGACCAATTTTCAAGTTCCCCAAGACCGCCAAAGCCGGAGTTTAGCCCTCACAGAAGACCCCGGCCCTCTAAACTTCAGGGCGACCTCGGAAGGCACTTCTCTCCCGCTGACTGCCCTGTGGGAGAGGTCAGGCCTCGGGCCTATGGCCGTCCGAACGACTGCCTTGTTGGGATCATGGGCCAGCTTGTCTAGGGCTTCATCGCCTTCGATGTTCAAAGGCAAAAGGCCGAGAGCGTATGCGGCAGCTTCCCGGACACGCCAGCGGTTGTCTTTGGTATAGCCGAGTACAAACGGCACTTGGTCAGCAATGCCGTTCTCGCCGACGGCCTCGAGGCACGCCACGGTCTCGTCGATCAGACCTCTTCCGGCAGTCTTGACAAGTTCTTCTCCGATGAGCTTATGTCCGCTGGCGGCAAAGAGACGCAGAGCTTTGATCCGGCCATCGTAAAGATTGTTACCAAGCAGAAGTGCGTACTTGTCTTTGAGGTCGTCGTCGCCATATGTTTTGCACCAAGTGGGGTCGAGGACGCCAATGTGTTCCCAATCCAGCCTAGAACAGGCCCTTACGACCTCGTTTTGAAGGCCCGGGTTCACTCGAAGAGATGGGAACGAACAAATACTCGCTATGAGATTCTGACCGTCCGGCGAATTCAGTTCAGTTGTCTCTACAGCCCGGTAGAGAAGCCGCCAGCCGTCCGATAGGGCCAAAGCAACATCGACCCGGGCTCTAGTCCATGGGAGGCTTTTCTGGTCCAAGAACCGCATGATCAAGTCTCGATCAGTCGGGTCAAGAGAGAGTTCAGCGAGGGCTCCAAGTGCCGCTTCACGTTGATCTGAACTGGTATTCGGATCCTTGATCAGGACACGGAGCATAGGGACCATGGAGACGTCTTGGGCCCTTCGGGCTGCGATGATCTGTTCGATGTTTCGAGGAACTCCGGTGGGCGAAGCGCTCGCATCACCGTTGAGCCGCCTTATCGTCGCGATTCTTGTTTTGGAGTCCAAGTCAGAAACAGAATCCCAGAGTCGTTTGAGTTGTTCGATCGAACCTTCGTCGGGGTCGTCCACTGAGGCTCTGACCGCTTTCGGATAGTCTGCAACGGTTAGTGCGGCAAGGAGGAAGGGTCGAGCTGGACTGTTGCTAGGATAGTCTGTCATGTCGACCATCCGGACTAGCCTCTCGAGGTCGGCCTTTGACAGCCCCTCCAGAGCCTTTGTGTCGCCGATCGCGGCTGAGGCAGCTGCAGCAACAAACAGGTCTGATTCGCCAGGGAACCGGCAGGCGAGCATGACTCGTTCGCGAAATGGTACTTTTGAACGGAAGCTTCCAATGAAACGGCGTATAGGCTCTGAGTCGAACTCTGAGGCCGCCATCACGGCAGATGGACGTGAGCTTCGTTCGAACAGGGGTGCCAGGTGAGCCAGTGAATCTTCTGTGTTGATGCTCGGCAAAAGCACTTCCAAACGCAGAAACGCAAGTTCGTCAGCGGGCGTCGGCTCTTGAGTGTTTGCTCGGCTTAGGAACTGGGCGTAGATTGAGATCGACTTTCTACTGCCGTTCGAGGCTAGAGCGGCAACCTTGGCGGCATGGACTTCTGAGTCTGAATCTGGTAGCGATCTCGCAATACCTTCTTCCAAGCTCAGCACTCGCAGTTTGGCCAGAGTCGTTGCGGCAGCTTGGCGAACCGCACGGTTCGGCGACCGGAGGGCACGAACAAGGGCCTTCCATCCCGGTTGGCCAGATCCCAGCAGCCTCGATGCAACTCTGTCGCCCCATACTGGGTTGGACAATCCGATTGCCAACCGGTCTGGCGACGCCGTTTTCAGGTCGGCTTCCGTCAAGGGG
>JAFDWT010000023.1 GCA_018268335.1 Armatimonadota bacterium
GCCCTCGACGATTTGAAGTCCATGGTTGACGCCGCAGGTCTCTACCTCGTCGTCGGCTTCGCAGGCCGCGACCAGCAGAGCCTGTACAACGGCGCCCTGCTGATGGCACCGAACACACCAGCAAGGCTCTATCGCAAGACCCACCTTCCCTACCTGGGATTTGACCGGTACAGTCGCGCTGGCGACCGACTCATGGTCTGGGAGACCGACCTTGGCAAGATTGCGCCGCTGATCTGCTTCGATCTCCGCGTCCCCGAAGCAGCCCGGACACTTGCCCTGAGTGGAGCCGAACTGATCGTTCTGCCCACCAACTGGCCGAACGGCGCCTCGGTGACGCCCAAGCACATCGCACCGACCAGGGCTGCCGAAAACAAGGTCTACCTGGTGACTTGCGACAGAGTCGGCACCGAGAACGGCTTTACCTTCATCGGGCAAAGTGCGATCTATGACCCGTACGGCATTGAACTGGCCAAGGCTGGGGACGCTGAAGAATTGATCGTGGCCGACATCGACCTCGCTGTCACCCGCAACAAGCGCAACGTGCTGATCCCAGGTGAGTACGAGATCGACCCGTTCGCAACCCGCCAACCGAATCTCTACCGGCCCCTTACTTCAAAGTAGCGCCTCTGTTAATCGCCTGGCATAATCCAGGCATGACCGTGTTGCCTCTGCTTGTCATCGCGATCGCTCCGCAGATCAGTGTGGAGACCCTGCTACCGCAGTTGACTGACCTGCACCGCCTGTACCAGCCGCCGAAGCCGGCCTACACCTGCAGCCAGGCCAGCAGTTATGACCGGCGCAGCAAGACTCCGGGCAACGCGGACTGGTTCGCCAACGGCGACGCCGGCCAGTTCCTGCGCGACGAGCAAGTGGACGGCCGAGTCGAACACGTAATGGCCGACCTCAAGGGCCCTGGAACGGTCGTCCGGGTCTGGTCAGCCAACCCGGCGGGTGTTGTCCGGTTCTATTTCGACGGCGAAAGCACGCCAAGGGTCGAGGAGAAGCTCTCCGACCTCCTAAGCGCCAAGCACAAGCCGTTTGGCTATTCCGTGGCCAAGGGTTGGGACCTCTACTTCCCGTTCCCATTCGCCAAGTCGCTCAAAATCACGGTCGACAATTCGGACGAGAACTCTCGGCACCTGTACTATCACGTCGGCTATCGCACCTACACCGATCCGGTCAACGTGCTGACCTACACGGTCGGCGACCTGGATAACGCCGGCCATGAACCTGCTGCGGCGGCGTTTGAGGGCCTCCGGCCTGTTGAGGCCAAGACGACCAACCAAAGCAAGACAATGCGGCTTAGCGCCATTGGCATGGGGAGCTTTTCGCTATCCAAGCCCGGCGTCATAGAAGAACTCAGCGTCACTGTTCCGCCTGCCTGGGCCATGGCCAAGGCGGGCCCGGCCAATGCTAGGCTTCGGGACCTGGAACTGCAGATCGACTTCGACGGTGAAAAGTGCGTCCGCGTGCCCGTCTCGGACTTCTTTGGCTGCGCCCCGGGGTTGACTCCCTATTCTACCATGGTCACCAGGGTCGAGGCCAGCGGCAAGCTGGTGTCGCATTGGAAGATGCCGTTTGCCAAGAGCGCCGTCATCCGCTTGGTGAACCACAGCGGCCACGCCGTGACCGCCAACATCAGTGCCAAGGTCAAGGCCGGCAAGGTCAGTGCACCCTTCTATCGCTTCCACGCCCAGTGGACGGTCGACAACACCGGTACCCGCCCGTTCCGCGACCTCGTTTTCTTGGACGCCCAAGGTTCCGGCCAGTTTGTCGGCACCGGGCTGCATATCGGCAACTCGAATTCGGATTGGTGGGGCGAGGGTGACGAGAAGGTCTGGGTCGACGGCGAGTCCTTCCCCAGCACCTTCGGCACCGGCACTGAAGACTATTTCGGCTACGCCTGGAGCAACCCTGAGGTCTTCCAGAAACCGTATCACGCCCAGCCACGGGCCGACGGGCCCGGTTGCGGTGGCCAGGTGAGCAACCTGCGCTGGCACATCTTCGACTCTATCCCGTTCACCAACCACCTCAAGTTCGCTCTGGAGGCCTGGCACTGGAAGGCCGACTCGGCCTGCAGCTGGGCGAGCACCAGCTACTGGTACGCCGCGCCGAAGTCGTCACAGGCCAAAGCGGTCGACACAAAACGGCTCGCACCAGTCGAGTTCGTCAAGCCCAAGCCGATCGTCGGTGCAATCGAGGGTGAGGGTTTGACCATCCTCGAAAAGACCGGAGGCAAGACCGAGAACCAGGGTGGTTTCGCCAACCTGTCTAACGGCCTGCAGCTCTGGTGGCAGGACAGCCAGCCGGGCGCAAACCTGATTCTCAAGCTTAACGTCGCCAAGGCCGGGACTTACGAGATCGTCGGCAACTTCTGCCACGCCAAAGACTACGGCATCCACCATATCTGGCTCGACGACATCGACTTGGGAGTCCACGACTTCTACATCTCGGGCCTAGAATGGAGAAAGCTCTCGCTGGGCAAACACCTGTTGACTAAGGGCGACCACAAGCTCCGCGTCGAAAACGCCGGCACCAACGAAAAGGCCGACCCCAAGAGCTACATGTTCGGGCTGGACTACCTACTCCTCAAAGCACAATGAGCACACAAGCCGAAATCGAAGCCCTGGAAGCGCAAATCCAGGAATTGAAGGGCCGGCTGTCCAAGGCTCTGGCCGAGCGTGAAGTGGAGCCGGTCGCCGACTACGAGTTTCTCACGGAGAATGGAGCCGTCAGGCTATCTGAACTGTTCGGCGAACACGACGACCTGCTTGTTGTCCACAACATGGGCCAGTCTTGCTCCTATTGCACGCTGTGGGCCGACGGCTTCATCGGTCTCTATCCACAGATCAAGGCCCGTTGCGCGTTCGTGTTGGTGTCGCCGGACGTGCCATCCGTCCAGGCCAAAATCAAAGCCGAGCGCAGTTGGCCGTTCCCCATGGTCAGCGACAAAGAAAAGGTCTTCACAACGCAAATGGGCTACCTGAAGGACGGCAACAGCTTCTGGCCCGGCGTGTCGGCGTTCCACAAACAGGCAGATGGCAGCATGGTCCGGACAAACCAGGCCGTATTCGGCCCCGGCGACGACTATTGCGCTGTCTGGCCGTTTTTGGACCTCCTGAAAGACCAAGCCGACGGTTGGGAGCCGAGCAACGCTAATAGGTTGTTCTGAACCTGTCTTCCGACTGCACGAGGGGTGCTAGTTTCCTGTAAGATAGCTCTTGTCCTTTTGGGGGCGAGCACGGGCAACATGAGCACAGTCGGACCTGACAACTACAACTGGGGCGCGGCAAAGCGCTTCCGCCTGATCATCCGCGAACAAGGACAGTCGCGCGAGATGGGCGGTAATGAGATGTCGCTGGCGGTCGGCATCGTCGACAACATCATGATGCAGGCGCTGGACACCAAGGCCAGCGACATCCACCTGCAGCCCGAGCGCGACCAGTTGCGCATCCGGTTCCGCCAAGACGGCGTCCTCCATGACAACGGCCAGCTCCCGCCGGAGCAAGCCGCCAACGTGCTGGCCCGCCTAAAGCTCTCGGCTGGCATGAGGATCGACGAGCAGCGCGAACCCCAAGACGGTCGCATCGACATGGAGTACGACGGCCGCCGCCTCGCCGCCCGCGCCTCCTGCGTGCCCACCCTGAACGGCGAGAAGTTCGTCATGCGCCTTCTCGACCCGTCGGCGATGAAAGTCGATCTTGAAACACTCGGCATGCCTGCCGATGTCAAGGACCTGTGGGTCAAGGCGGTCCAGGTCCCCTACGGCCTCATCCTCGTCACCGGCCCGACTGGCTCTGGTAAGACGTCCACCCTCTATGCCAGCCTCAACCAGCTGGATTCCAAAAGACGCAACATCGTCACCGTCGAAGACCCGGTCGAGTACGAGTTCGACCACAACATCGCCCAGGTGCAAGTCACCGAAAAGGTCGGCTTCCCACGGGTCATGCGTTCCTTCCTCCGCCAAGACCCTGACGTCATGATGGTCGGCGAAATCCGCGACCCCGAGTCACTGGCCATCGCCATCCAGGCCGGCCTGACCGGTCACTTGGTGCTCAGCACTCTGCACACCAACAACGCCATCGAGTCCATCGGCCGCATGGTCGACATGGGCGGTGAGTCGTACTTGATCTCGGGCGTCCTTGTGGCGATCATGGCGCAACGCCTGGTCCGTCGCAACTGCCCCAAATGCGCCGAGCCGTTCCCCTACGCCCGCGAGGACCTGGAACAGCTCGGCATCGGCGCCAATGACATGGCCGGAGCCAAGCTGATGAAGGGCAAGGGCTGTCCCGAGTGCCGCGGAACGGGATTCAAGGGTCGTATCGGCGTTTACGAGCTGATCATGGGCAACCGCGATCTCAAACAGGCCATCTGGAAGGAACAGGGATACACCGAACTCCTCGAAGTTGCCCGCAAGCAAGGATTCCGGTCCATGTTGGAAGACGGCAAGGCCAAGGTACTCGCCGGTATCACCACGCCGGACGAGGTCATGAAGGCCGTTCTCACCCAAGCCGTGGATTAGTTTCCGACGATCTTGGTCGTAATCGCGACAAAGCGAAGTAGAGTACTGAGATGGCTACTTCGCTGCAGCGGACTGTTTTGGTCGGCCTGGGCGTGATCGCCCTTGTCTGGTCGGGCGTCCGTGGCAGCGAGGCCCTAACCGCCTATGCCAAAGACAGGCGCGAAGTCGCTGACCCTGTGACCCGTCTTCCAGCATTGAGGAAGTCGCTGGCCGGGTTCGGGCTGGTCGACGGCCCGGTCGCCGATAAGCCACGGCCTCTGGGCGACGCCACATTCGTCCTTGCCAAAGTCAAAGAACTCCTTTCCAAGGACAAGCAGCTGGCCGTTATTGCCAACGGCCTGGTGGATGCGTCTGCGCTCAAAGACGCCAAAGGCGCCCCGCAACTGCGCGCTTTGATCGACGAACTGCTGGCGGCCAAGAGCTACCTACCGTATGAGGCCCTGGACGACCACAGCTTGTTCACGACCATCGTGCGCTCGGCCGAGCGGATTTCGATCCGCGTCGCCTGCATCGACGCTACCGACGACATCAAGAACGGCCAGATCGACAAAGGACTGGCCAAGCTGACGAAGACCGCGGTCCTAGTCTCCTACTTGGCCGACCACACCGACCCCAGCGGAGTCATCGCCTGGTACGCCGGTACAAGAATGGTCACGACCGGCCTGCTAGTGGCCGCCGGACGGCCAGACATCCGGCCCGAGCAATTGGAGAACGCCAGCAAGTGCCTGGACGTCCTCATGAAGTCGCCACAGATGGACAGGTTCTGCGCCCGCATGATGAACGAGCTTGTCTTGGCCTGCCGCAATGTCGACAAAATGACCGATGACGACCTGGCGAACCTGAACATGAACAACCGGAACACCCATCCACCCAAGACCGACAAGCGGTCTAGGGAAGCGATGGAGTCTGGGTTGCTCGCCTATTGGGACGCGAACATGCCCGTCGCCGTCAACAAGTCAGCGACGGCATTGGACCGCGGCCTTCAAATCGACACCAGCCTGCTGCCCCTGCAGCAAGAAGACCACGTCGACAAGTACATGCTGCGCACGATTACGCCGACGGTTTTTCAGATTGGCCAAACCATAACGCGGGGCACGCAGTTGACCGTCGGCTGCCGGACATTGCTAACGGCGGCAAAAGCTCGGCTGGCTACCGGCAACTATCCGCATAAGCTACCGACCGAAGCGCTGAACATGGTCGTGGACGGCTGTTCGTATCCAATCGAATACGTTTACGACTCTGTGCACCCCGCTGCCGTCCTGGCCAAGGAAAAGATGACCGACTACGATATCACCCGGCATGTTTCGGTCGAGCCAGCCAACGGCGTCTACATCAACCTTTGAGCTTGTGGGTGTCGATCAGGATAGTCACCGGCCCGTCGTTCAGCATCTCAACCTGCATGTCGGCTCCAAAGACGCCGCCGGCGACTTCGCCCTGCAACCTCTGTAATTCGGACAGAAACACCTCGTAGAGCCGTTCCCCGTCGGCGTATCCGGCCGCCTTGGTGAAGCTCGGTCGCCGAGACGACCAAGCATCGCCGTATAGGGTGAAATTACTTACGGCGAGAATCCGTGGCCCGTTCGCGACCTGCAAATCACCAAGTGACAAGTTCATCTTGCCAGTGGCGTCATTGAAAATACGCAGGCCGACCACCCGGTCGGCGAGCTTCTTCGCGTCCTCATCGGTCGAATCTTGCCCAGCGCCGACAAGCACCATCAGCCCCTGACCGATGGTGCCGCGCACTTCCCCATCCACCGACACGCGGGCCCAAGAAACGCGCTGGACGACCGCCCTCACCGCCCGCGCCCCATCACCCGCAGGATCGAAATGACGTCGCTGTAGTTGCTGATCTTCGCCATCAGGTCGCGCAGGTGCTGGGTGTCGCGCACGTCGATGGTCACGTCGATTTCTGCCGTGTGGTTCGGCATGGTCTGGATGCGGGCGGCGCTGACGTTGGTCTTGCTTTCGCCAAAGATCGTCGAGATGTCCATCAACAGCCCTTGCCGGTCGCCGCAAATGATCTTGAGATTGATTGGATAGAGGTTGCCGTCCGATGGCCAGCGGATCGGGATGATGCGCTCGGCCTCAGTCTCCTCCAGCTTGTTGATGTTGGGGCAGAGCTTGCGGTGGATGACAATGCCGCGGCCCCTGGTGACATAGCCGACGACCTCTTCGCCTGGCACCGGCTGGCAACACTTGGCCCGTTTAAGCTCGACGTCGTCGACGCCCGAGGTGATGACCGTCGGCTCGACAGACCGCCGCGTCTTGAAGACCGGGTGTTCCTGCGGCTCCTTGACCGCGATCTTCAGCCGGTCGATGACCGCTTGCACGCTCGTCAGCCCCTCACCGACACGGGCAAAGACGTCGCTGGCGTTGTCACAGTTGGCCGTGTGCTTGGCGACCTCGGCCATCTTGTCATCACCGAGGTAGAGGCGAGGATCGAGACCCTGTGACCGGAGTTCCTTCTCAACCGCCGTCCGCCCTCTGTTCGCGCTAACGTCCTTGTTCTGCTTGCGGAAGTACGAGCGCAGCTTGGTCTTGGTGTGCGGGCTCTTGGCGTGCTCCAGCCAGTCCAGGCTGGGCTTGGCGTCTTTGCGCGTGACCAGTTCCACCACGTCGCCGTTCTTGATCTCTGTGCCCAGCGGCACCATCGTGCCGTTGATCTTGGAGCCAATGAGGGTCAGACCAAGGTTGGAGTGGACGCGGAAGGCAAAATCGATCGGCGTCGATCCGCGAGGCAAGTCGAGCACATCGCCTTTGGGTGTGAACGCAAAGACTTGCTCACTAAAAAGATCGGTGCTGACGCTGCGGAGGAAGTCGCTGGACGTCCGGTTGTCGCTGCTCCAGTCGAACAGCTGCCGCCGCAACGCCCCGAACTTGTCGTCGGTCGTCGCCTGGGTCTTCCCTTCCTTATAGCTCCAGTGCGCAGCGACGCCATATTCGGCGACCTCATGCATGTGCTTGGTGCGAATCTGGATTTCCAGCGGCCCTTTTCCTGGGCCAAGCACTTTGGTGTGCAGCGACTGGTACCCGTTCGGCTTCGGGCTGGCGATGTAGTCGTAAAAGAGGCCCGGCATCGGCAGCCACAGCTCGTGGACGACGCCGAGGGCCAAGTAGCACTGGTAGGTCTCCTCAACGATGATCCGCAAGGCGATGATGTCGTAGATCTCCTCGAACGGAATCCCCTGCTGGACCATCTTGTTATAGATACTGAAGAGGTGCTTGGGGCGACCGTAGATCTTTGCCGACTGCAGTCCGCGTTCGTCCAGGTGAGCCCGCAGCGACTTGCGCGCCTCGTCGAGTTGTTCTTCCCTCTCGGCTCTGGTTTGCGCCACCAGTTCACTTATCCGGTGGAACTCGTCGGGGTGCAGAGTCTTGAACGACAGGTCTTCCAACTGCCACTTGACCTGCCAGATACCAAGACGCGCCGCAAGCGGCGCGTAAATGTCGAGAGTCTCATTGGCGATGCGAGTCTGCTTCTCCGGTGCCAGCGCGGAGAGGGTACGCATGTTATGCAGCCGGTCCGCCAGCTTGATGACCATGACCCGGAAGTCGTTGGCCATCGCCAGCAGCATCTTGCGCAGGGTCTCGGCGGCGCGGGCGGTTTCGGCGGCACGGCGCTGGCGAGCGTCGGCTTCCGGCTGGATGTTGAGCTGGAGCTTAGTGACGCCCTCGACCATCTCCAGTACCGGCTGGCCGAACTGGGAGGCGATCTTCTCGGGCGTGATCTCCGTGTCTTCCAGCACGTCGTGCAGGATCGCCGCCACGACGGAGTCCACGTCCATGCCCAGCTCGGCGACAATCTCGGCGACCTCGATGGGATGGAGGATGTACGGCTCGCCGCTCTTGCGCAGCTGGCCTTCATGGGCAGCGTCCGCAAAGGCGACGGCGGCTCGCACCACGTCTTCCGGCGCGTCGGGACGGAACTGTTTGAGCTTGGCCAATAGCTGCGCCAGCCCGGCTTGGACGGGATCGTGGCTAGAGCTAGTGGCAGGCGTGGCCATCGGTGACCTTAAGCCTTCGCCGTTGAAGGGTCAACTATTATAGTCGTTTCACTAACCTTGTTCTTCCAGGGTGCGCCTGATCTCCTCAGCTTGTTCGGGCGTGTCGACCCCAGATGCAGCGGCGCTGCCCACACTCATCTTGATGCGCACGCCGTGCTCCAGGAACCGGAGCTGCTCCAGCGACTCGGTAAGTTCGAGTGGTGTCGGGCTCCAGGTCGCAAACGCCTGGACCGCCTCGCGCCGGTAGGCGTAGAGGCCGACGTGCTTCTTCAGCGTCGACTGCCTTGGGTTACGCGGATAGGGGACGGCGTGGCGGCTGAAGTATAGGGCGAAGCCCTCTAGGTCCGTGACGACCTTGACAACCGCCGGATTGTCAGCCTCGTTTTCCGGGCAGACAGCCATGACCGACCCCATCTGGACCGACGGCTCGTCCAAGAGAGGCTGTGCACACAGCCGGATGTTCTCCGGCTCGACCATCGGCTCGTCGCCTTGAACATTGACATAGATATCGGCGGCGACCTTTTCGGCGACCTCGGCGATACGGTCTGTCCCGCTCGGATGGTCGGGCCGAGTCAGCACCGCCTCGCCGCCGAACTTCTGGACTGCCTCAATGATTTCGGCGTCCGGCGTTGCGACCAGCACTCGCTCGCCGACCCCACTGGACTGTGCCTTTTCCCAAACCCACTGCACCATCGGCTTGCCCGCCAGATCGACTAACGGCTTCCCCGGAAACCGAGTGCTGGCCATGCGGGCAGGAATGACGACGAGGCAACGCATCGCTATGGATGGTACTCGGCAACAAACCCGGGTGGCACTGGATAGAGCGAAGCGGTTCCAGTGCAGGGCACCGAGCGTCCACGCCCACAACCCGTCATCCCCGGCTCGACCGGGGATCCGGTTCTCCGCAGTGCTGGATAGATTCCCGCGTGCGCAGGAATGTACGGAAATGTTGCATGAAAAGAGCGAATCGATTCCAGAGCAACTCCCAAAGCGCTGGCTACAAGCCGGAGTCGGTTACGCATATGCATCGACCGATCCGACCCAATCAGGCCGAGGCCTAATAGGTCGCCGTTTGTCAACGTATCCTTGGGCTCATGCGTCCTGCTGGCGACAAAGCCCCTGCCTTCCAAAAGCCTGACAAGGAAATCGTCCGCAGGGTCGTTGGGCTGTTCAAGCCCCACCAGGGCAAAGTCTGGTCGGTCGTCGTGACCGTCCTCATCTCGGTTGTGATCGGCATCGCCCCGTCGTTCTTGATCCAAGACGTCGTCGATCAAGGGTTCCTCAAGCAGGATTTCAACCGTATCACCGTCGACTTCGTGCTCATTTTTGTCACCGTCGTCGCGGCGTCGGCGAGCACGGCGGCCTATGGCTACTTGGGCGTCGTCATGGGCCAAGCGGTGATGATGGAACTCCGCGACAAGCTGTACCAACACCTGCAAGGCATGTCGCTCAAGTTCTTCACTAACGCTCGCACCGGTGACATCCAGACCCGCCTGATCAGCGATGTGGCCGGTGTCCAGGAGGTGTTGAGCAACACCCTGACAGACCAGCTGAGCAACATCGCTATCTTCATCGGAGCGATCGTCGCCATGGCCTATCTCGATTGGCGCCTGACGCTTGTCTCAGTTGTCCTCTTGCCGTTCTTCGGCATCGCAGGCAAGTACGTCGGCGACTTCGCACGCAAAGTCCGCACCGGCACCCAGGAGCAGACCAGCGAGCTGAACTCGATGATGCAGGAGACCCTGAGCGTCAGCGGCGTTCTGCTCAGCAAGACGGCCGGTAACCAGGACGTTTTGATCAAGCGCTTCAGCGACGAAAACCGCAAGCTCGCCGACTGGCAGATCAAGCTCTACTCGATCCAGTACATCTTTTTCGGCCTGATCCGCCTGATCACCCAAGCGGCACCAGCGCTCCTCTATGTCGTGGGCGGCTACTTCATGATCAAGCAGGGCGACAAGTCGATGACCCTGGGAAAGATATTCGCCCTCAACGGTCTGCAGATCCGCATGTTCTTCCCCATGACCGGCCTGGTCGGAGCACAGGTGCAGATCATGAGTTCGTTTGCGCTGTTCCAGCGCATTTTCGAGTACCTGGACATGCCACGCGACATCCAAGAGAAGCCGGACGCGGTCGCTGTCGAACCTCGGTCCGTTTACGGCGAAGTCGCCTTCGAGAATGTCTACTTCAAGTACGAGGACGACCAAGAGAATTGGACGCTGAACAACATCAGCTTCAAGGCAGAGCCTGGACAGCTGGTGGCTCTGGTCGGTCCAAGTGGCGCAGGCAAGACGACGGTCACCTACCTGATCCCTCGGCTCTACGACGCGATGGAGGGCCGCGTGACCCTCGACGGCCGCGACATCCGCGACCTTTCACTCGACTCGTTGGGCCAAATCGTGGGGGCTGTGACGCAGGAGACTTACCTCATGCACACCACCGTGCGTGAGAACCTTAAGGTCGCCAAGACCGATGCGACCGACGACGAACTCGTCGCCGCCTGCCAAGCCGCCAACATTTGGGACCACGTCAATTCCCTGCCCGAAGGCCTGGACACGATCGTCGGTGAGCGCGGCTACAAGTTCAGCGGCGGCGAAAAACAACGCATCGGCATCGCTCGGGCGATCCTCAAGAACCCTCGCATCCTGATCCTGGATGAAGCGACCTCTGCCCTCGACACCCAGAGCGAGCGGATCGTGCAGAACTCCCTCAACTCCCTCATGGACAACCGGACGACGTTCGCGATCGCCCATCGGTTGTCGACGATCCTGCGCGCCGACCTGATCCTGGTCGTCGAGGCTGGTCGCGTCGTCGAGGCTGGCAAGCACAGCGAACTGCTGGCCAAGAACGGTCTGTACCGCCAACTCTACGAGGAGCAGTTCCGTGATGAAGACCGGGACCAAGAGACGGTGCCGGTTGGCTGAGTGGCTCACCAAGACTGGTTTCCTGGCCTTGCACCAGTGCCGGTTGCGGCATTGGTACGCCCAAAACGAACCTGGCCTGGCCACCCCACCAAGTGCCGGACTGGCCATGCGGGCAGAGACCGGGCAGGAGATCGACCTGCTGTCGCAGTCGCTGTTTCCTGGCGCGTCCTTGGCCCCGCGGCACGACGACCCCGCCGAGGCCTCGGCGGCACTTCATGCGGCAATTGCTTCGGGACGTGAATTGTTTCTACAAGCGACAATCGCTGCCGACGGACTGACGGCAAGACTGGACGTGCTCCGACAGGTCGGCAATAGCTGGCGGATCACCGAAGTCAAGTCATCGACCAAGCCCAAAGACTCGCACTACCTCGACCTGGCGTTCCAATGGCACGTCGCTGAGGCGGCAGGCCTCCAGATCAGCCGGGCCAGCGTCGTCCATGTCGACACTTCTTATGTGCGTGACGGTGAGTTGGAAGCGACAGGAATGCTGAAAGAGGTCGATGTGACCGACGAGGTCTTGCTGGCTCGAGCCTCCGTCCTTGAGACCCTACTTGCCGGAAGATCAAGCACCGACAAACCCGAAATACTCCCCGGCCGACACTGCACCGACCCGCACGAGTGCCCTTTTCTGGACCACTGCGAGAAACAACTGGACCCCGACGACCTTTACTTTGCACCCGGCCTATACGAACGCGACCGGGTGGCGTTCCGCGCGCAAGGAATCACGCGGTTGCAGGACCTCGGCGACGACCACAAAGTGGCCGCTGTGGTCTCCAGAGCTCGGGACACGGTCCGGTTTGACCGGCCCGCAGTCGAGGACGGTTTGGCCCAAGACCTCGATGTCGCCTTCCCGGTCCTCTTCCTCGATTTCGAGGCCGTCGAGCCGCCGGTGCCGCTCTACGACGGTACCAGCCCCTATCAGCGGCTCCCCTTCCAGTGGTCGGCCCACGTGATGGACGCCCAGGGAGCGGCATGCCGTCACTTCGAGTTCCTTTGGGGCGAGAGTTCCGACCCGTCGGCCGCATTCGTCGCCACTTTGCTTCCATTGGTGGTCGGGGCTGCCACAGTCGCGGTCTACAGCACCTACGAGCGCCTCACTCTCAAGAAGCTCGCCGAAAAGGGCGTCCCTGGGGCAGACCGGCTGTACAAAGCCTTCGAGCCCAAGGAGTTCGACCTCCTCAAAGTCGTCCGGGCCAATGTCTACCACCGCGACTTTCGCGGCTCGTTTTCAATAAAGAAGGTGCTCCCCGCGCTTGCTCCAGGCGAGGGATATGACGGCCTCGATGTCAAAGATGGCGAGATGGCTGTGGTCACGTACCTGCAGATGCTGAAGACAGCACCGAGCCCTGAGCGCGACGCACTCCGTCGTGGTCTGCTCGACTATTGCCGCCAAGACACCTGGGCGATGGTGGTGGTCTACAACGAGCTCAGGGCGTTGGCCGGACTCGTCGCCGGTACCACTCGGTAAGGCCATAGACAGCCGGAGCCAGGGCCAAGAGACCGACGGCAATGGCAAATTCCTTGGCTCCCTTTCCACCCATACCGTCGGCGCACAAGAGAACCATGACGACCGCCGGGCCGACCCCCAGCAACACCGCTCCAACTAGGCCACCAGGCACGCGGAACGGCCGGGCCTCCTCGGGCCTGCGTACACGCAGAACTACTAGTGCGATGAACTCCAGCATCAAGGCGGCCGTGTAGAGCAGCACATCGTACTGCATGATCTTCTCGATCTTGCCCTCGCCCTGCCAGACAAAAGAGGTCACCACCGCCGCACCCAAGACCACCGCTGGGACAGGCACCTTGTTGACCCCAAAGGTCTTCGCCAGCACCGCTGGAAGCCGCCGAGTGCGAGCCATGACCATCGGAAGGCGTGACGAGGTGAGCAGCATGACCATGAATAGCCCTGCTGCCGAGAGCAGTTGCGAAACAAAC
The DNA here is from genome assembly GCA_018268335.1 of Armatimonadota bacterium. Taxonomy (GTDB): domain Bacteria; phylum Armatimonadota; class Fimbriimonadia; order Fimbriimonadales; family Fimbriimonadaceae; genus JAHBTB01. The sequence goes on from JAFDWT010000023.1 coordinate 13,383, forward strand.
ATCGCCGTTCCCAGGTTTGGACCCCCGACACGTCCCGCCAAAGTCACCCAGGAACCGTCCTCCCACAATCGGTAGTCCGGAGCATGCCGCCAGGCAGCGAGGACAGGTAACAAGTAGGCCAAGACAATAAGGACAGTCGCGCCTAACAAGGCGCGCGGAAAATCGCGCCGAGGGTCTTTGGTTTCTCCCGCGATCGTGCTTGCGGAATCCCAGCCTAGGTAATTCCAGATGACCGTGACCAGTCCCGCCATGACCAGCTCAGACGTGGGCTTTTCCGGCTGGAGAAAGACAGGCTGGCCAGATCCGGGGGCATTAGAAAAGCCCCACACAACCATCATGACGAACGGCACGAGCAGGAGGACGCCGATGGTGACGCCTGTCAGGCCAACGGCGCGGATGCCGGCCAGGTTGAGCAGCGCAGCGGCGAGAACAAACACCACCGCGACCCCGAATTGTGGGCCAGGCTGCTGGATCTGGGATGCCCAGCTTTGGCCAGAAAACATCGGCCCGGCAGCAAAGGCAGCCAGGGCCTTTGCGGCCATCAGCGGATAGAGCGCGGCGTCGACCCAGGCGTACATGAGCGTCCACATGCCGCAGAGGAACCCCCAGAACGGCCCCATCGCCTCGCTGACCCAGACGAAGTAGCCGCCCTCCTCGGGAATCATCGTGGACAGTTCGGCGGTCATGAGCGCCGAGGGGATGGCATAGAGCAGCGGGGCAAGGAGAATGAGGGCGACCGCCACCGGCAGTCCGCTAGCCTGGACCAGCGGCTCCAGCCCGATCGGGCCGCCACTGACGGCGAAGAACACGGTCGCCGCTAGTGGGAGCAAGCCAATCTTCGCCGCGGGCTTCATCAGCGGAGATTTTGACCTCGATTTCTGTTCTGTTGGAACAAGGTGCAAGGGACCATCGAAACGGACTGCTTCAAACCGGAGCTGGATTCCTGCCTTCGCAGGAATGACGTGTCGAGGTTGGAACCTAGGTGTCCTGATCAATTACGACCGTTTCGGAATGCAATTAGCGGAAGACAAGACCACCTCTGCCCGCCCGTCATTCCTGCGAAGGCAGGAATCCTGCTCCGAGGCCAAAGAGTCTGTTTCCGCTGCCTCTACGCCGGATCCTTCCAGACCCCGTCGGCCCGAAGCAGTCCAACGAGCTCCTCGACACCCTGCTCCTGCGGGATGCCGTTCTTGACGATGTCGCGTTTGCGGTAGAGGGTGATCTTCCCTCCCGCCGCGCCGACGTAGCCGTAGTCGGCGTCGGCCATTTCTCCTGGACCGTTGACGATGCAGCCCATGACGGCGATGTCGAGCCCGACCAGGTGGCGGGTCGCCGAACGCACCTCGTTCAAAACCGTCGGCAAATCAAACTTCGTCCGACCACAGCTGGGGCAGGCGATGTATTCGACCTGCGTCTTGCGCAGGCCGAGCGACTGGAGGATCTCGTAGCAGACGGGGATCTCGTTGACGGGGTCTTCGGCCAGGCTGACGCGGATCGTGTCGCCGATGCCCTCCATGAGCAGCGTGGCGATCCCGGCGGTGCTCTTGATGCGCGCGTACTGGCCGTCGCCAGCTTCGGTCACGCCGAGATGGAGCGGATAGTTCATGCCCGCTTCGTCAAGACGCGCAGCCATCAGACGGTTGGCGGCCACCATGACGGGCACACGGCTCGCCTTGGCACTGATGTTGAGGTTGAAGTAGCCGTGTTTCTCGCAGAGGCGCAGATATTCCATCGCGCTCTCGACCAGCCCTTCGGGCGTGTCGCCATAAGTGACCAAGAGCCGCTCCGAAAGAGACCCGTGGTTGACCCCGACGCGCATGGCCCGGTCGCGGGCTTTGCAGGCCTCGATGACGGGGACGAAGCTCTCCTCGATCGCCTCGATCTCCTCTTTCCACTCGGCGGAGTCATAGGCCATCTCAGCCCGCAACTCCTCAACGCCCTTCTCTTCCTGCCGCCCCCGAATATCGAGACCCGAGACCCGTGACCCGTGCCTTTTGAACACGAACAGGCCCGGATTGACGCGGATCTCGTCGACGTACTTGGCCGCTTCGACGGCGATGGCGCTGCCTTGGTGGTGGACGTCGGCGGTCATCGGCACGTCTTGGTACCGCTCGGCAACCTTGGCCTTGATCTCTTCCAGGCACTGGGCCTCGCCGAGGGTGGGTGTGGTCACCCGCACGATCTCCGATCCGACCCGGTGCAGGGCGATGATCTGCTCGACGCAGGCGTCGACGTTCCGGGTCTCCTCGGTGATCATAGACTGGACGACGACCGGGTGCCCGTTCCCCATCGTCACCGGCCCGACCCGGCAGGGTTTCGTCTTGCGTCGCGGGATGCTCGGGGCGATACCCATTGCTGACTATTGTGCGACAGGCCCGATTTCCCGTGCGGGACGCAACTTGGACTGTCGCTACTGGATAGCAAGAGGCATGAGAGCCGCTCTCTGGATCGTTCCCGTCGTCGCACTGGCTGGTTGTGCCCTGAAGCCTTCCGTCGCCGGAACCTGGCGGGGCGAAGACAACTCCGACAAAGACGAAGACTACATCGTCCAAATCTTCAAGGATGACGGCAGCTACCTGATTCAGACCTACCTCAAGCCCAACCTCGAATCGAAGCCCATGGTGTTCGCCAAGGGGACCTGGAAGCAGGAAGCGGAGCGGATGCACATCACCATTACCGAGTCACCCTTCGCGCGGAACATCACCGACGGGCTCCTTGGTGGTGTTTCCGATCTGGCCAAGGCCCTTCCCTTCGTCCCCGCCGACGCGAGCAAAGAGATTGACAAAGCCAAGGACTGGAAGTTCGAACCCAGTTCGGTATGGCAAAGGATTGAGTTCCGGGACAATGACACGATGGTGCTGACCAGCGAAAACGACAAGAAAGTCCAGGTCTTGCACCGCGTGAAGTGACGACGGGGGCCTAAAGATGACCCACCCCAGCAACCGGCATGTCACGCCCCCAGATAGAAGTCCGCATGAGGACTTGGCTCGCGACCATCGCCTTCGTGTCTGTCGCCGGATGTGCGACCAACCATGCTGAAGAAGAAGACGGCCAGCGCCGTTTTGACCCGTACTTCATCGGCGTCTGGAAGAGCGACCTGCGCCAGTTCACCGCCAAGGATCCCAAGCCGGAAAGAAAGGAGAAGCAAGCCACAACCGATGACACGACAGTGGAGGTCCGAGCCGACGGGACAGCGACGATTCGCCAAGCACTGGCGGATGTACCGCTAGAAAATGGCATCACGCTGCCGCTACTGACCATCAAGGTCGATGGCAACTGGGTTGTCTACAGTAGCAACCTCGTTTTCATGCCGACCCACACAGAAGTCGACGGCCAAGCCAAGGGTAAGGCGCTGGAACAGTTCAAAGTGCTCAAACCCAAGATCGCCAAGGGTGCCTCACAGCAGTCGTTCTTCGCCATCGACAAAATAGACAACGACACCTTTGACATGCGCGACAGCCAGCCTGGGTACCTGCGTATGCACCGTAAGGCAAAGCTCTGACGCCGATTGTCGACCACCTTTGTCAATAGTCTCCGACCCGGCAGAATGCCTTCTTGTATGGCGGCATGCGAGAGGCATCTGTGACCTTGCCCTAACATGTAGACTAACTTTGTGTCTCCGACCGGACGACTTCTGATTGTCCAGTTCTTGCTGGCCATGGCTGGTTGCGCCGCCAAGCCGACCGTCGTCGGGCGCTGGACCTCAGACCACTCCGACGAAGCTAGCTTCGGCACCGTAACCATGGAATTCAATGCCGATGGCACCGGAAGTAGATCGATCAAAACCACGATGTCGAGCGGCAACCTGTCTCAGACCAACAGCTACAAAACATCCTACGAGGTGCAGGAAGACAAACTGATCCTAAACACCTATCTGCCTAGCGGTGAGTCAGGGGGCACAGACGTCTACTTCTATCACCTTGTCGGGGCCGACACCCTGGTCCTCGACCTGCCCAGTAGCCACACGCTCACCCTCAAACGCCTGAAGCTCCATCCGTGAAACATATTTCCGTGTCAGGACGGTAGTGATTGACATGAGAGGCGCCGCAGGACTCGTTGCTGTCTGCGTTCTGGCGGCAGGATGCCAAGACCTCTCGTCTGCTGCAGCCAAGAACAAGGCTAGATTGGACCCTTTCTTCATCGGCATCTGGGTGGCAGAAAAGGCTAAACGGCCCGCAGACAAACAAGGTGAACGCGAGCAGCCAAAAAATTTTACGATGACCATTGAGATCCGCGCCGACGGTACAGCGACCGAGAAAGACGCTATTACCGATCTCCCGCTCGAGTCCGGCATTGTGCCGTTCGTTACGATTTCACGTCAGTCCACTTGGTCGTTCGCAGATGGCATTCTCTTTTTGCACACCCAAAAGGTCGAAGTCGAAGGCAAACCCGACGCCAAGACAAAATCAGAATTTGCGGATGTCAAGCAGGACATCGTCAGCCAGCGCGGCCAGTCGCAGAGCCTGCGAGTCCTCAAGGTAGACGAGAACACTTTCGACGCTAACGGCAACGATCCGGGGACGATCCGGCTGCACCGCCAAGGGTGACCCGACGTTGGAACTACCACGTCAACCCGTATACTGACTGCATGAAAGCCGTTTGGCCAGCTATCGCTCTCGTCGCCTTTGGGCTCGCCGGTTGCAGCCAGCCCTCGCCGGTCGGTAAGTGGGACGCCAATATCGAGGCGCAGGGCAAGCAACTGCCAGCGGTCGTCGAGTTCAAGTCCGACAACACCGCCACCTGGGACATTAGCGTCCCGAAACAGGAGATGGGGCCAGTCAGTGTCGAGTCTTTCCACATCCTGGCCAGTGGCACCTGGAAGGCTGACGGCACCAAGTTCTCGTCGACAGTCACCGACCTCAAGCTCTCAGACGGTGCCCCGGACATGATCAAATCGGCCTTTGAGCTGGGCAAGAAGCAGATCACCGAGCAGATGAACAAAGCCCGCTCGGCGACCCTGGCCTACAAAGAAAGCGGCGCCATGGAAATGACCACCCCCGACGGCGTCGTGACCACTTACGTCAAGCACAAGGGCTGACGAACAACCCCAGACCGGTCTCCAACATCAAGAATAGGACACCATATCTGTCCTATCTGTCCTACATGTCTTATCTGCCCCCTTCCGACCCCAAGTTGACACGGAGCCCCCAAGACCCCTCTAACATGTGGATTCCCCTGTCACCGGCTTCGCCAAAACTGCCGCCGAGCGCATTGCCGAACTAGAACAGCAGCAAGCCCTCTGGCGTCGCGTTTTCCTACCACTCGAAAGCCACTACTTCGGCTACGAAGTCCCCTGGCTAGTCCAAGACTGGATCCCCGTCGGCACCCTGGTGATTCTCGCTTCCCCGCCCAAACAAGGCAAGACTGCACTAGCAACAGCCCTGGCCCTCGCTGTTGCCACCGGCACACCCTTCGCCGGCATGCCCTGCACCCAAGGCGGCGTCCTCTGGCTCTCCCAAGAGGAGTCGATGTTCGACCGCCAGCGCCTTCTTGAACTCAGCCCCCACGTCGACCCCCTCACTCCGCTCTTCACCACCTACGACCACCTCCCCATCGACCGACAAGAAACGATCGACGTCCTTTCCTTTTGGGTGCAAGAGACCTCGGCCAAACTCATCGTCGTCGATCCTCTGCACGGAGCCACCTCGGGCCGCTCGCTGACTGACGGTTGGTCAGCCCGCAAGACCCTCGATCCCCTCCGCCAGCTCTGCCACACCCACAGCGTCACCGCCCTCGTCCTCCACCACAGCAAGCGCGCCGCCTACCAACTCGGCCGCCAGCGGGTCGCCGAATCCGACCAACTAGCAGCCACATCCGGCATGAACATCGTCCTATCAACTAGGCTCCTTCCGAGTTCCCCTCGCCCTTCCGAGGGAGAGGGGCTAGGGGTGAGGGTTCCGCTTCCCCCTCTTGCGCCACGCTCCGGCGGGGTGGAGGAGGGGGCTAGGGGGCGGTTCCGGTCTCCGGATACCCTGACGCCGACCAGAATCGTCACCCTCGACTGCACCGGCCGCGGCCCCTTCGCCAACCGGACCCTGCACCTCCTCAGCGACGGCCCTCTCCATTACGCTCTGCAGGACGAACTGCCTGAAGGCGAGCCCATGGCCCGCTCCCGTGTGACCAACGCCGTACAAATCTCCCGACTGCTCAAAGACTCTGGCCCCCTGTCCAGCGCAGCCATCATCGCCCATCTCGACCTGCCCGACAACTCCGTCCGTGTCGCCCTCTACCGCCTCGTCCGCGACGGCCGGGTCAGGTTCGAAGTAGGCGAAAACAAGGAACGGATCTATCACCTGGACCGACCCACCGGAAGCACCGAAGCCCCGTGACCACTTGTTTGTCGCTTGTACGACACTTGTTGTCCCATCCGAAAGAAGACTTTGTAATGTGAAACAACCCAAGCTGTCCCTTGGGGCCAAACAACAGCCCGCCAGGCCCGGAGGCCATGCAGGTACAACCTGCCCTGGCTTCTCGTGCGCCGATGGTGCGGTGAGCTCCGGACATCCATGGCGACCCCATTCCAGAACCCGACCCGCCTCTACGCTTTGTTGGCGCGTGACGCGACGACCGGATTGGTGATCCGGCGCGGTCCAGCGCGACACGTGGCATTTGTCGGATGGGACCGGGAGCACGACACTTTCCAGGTCAGCCAGTGGCTGGCTGGCCGGGTCTACTCCCGCCGGTGCGACCTGTCGCCCGATGGCAAGCACCTGGTCTACTTCGCGACGAAGGCGAACACTGGAAGTGCAGGTCAATACCGGAGGTGGACCGCGGTTTCGAAAGCACCATACATGAAAGCGGTCGCCTTTTACCCCTGTGTCCACGACATCGCCGGTGGCGGGGTTTGGCTCGACGATACGACGTACTGGCTCAGTGAGAGCATTCCAGGATCGCACTCGACGGTCGAGGAGCCGGCAGACCTCAGGCGCGCTGATGCGCCTTCAGACGGTCTACCATGCCGACCACATGACCCTCAGTTCATCCGGGCAGCGCGGGACGGATGGGAGTTCGTCGGCGAGTTCGCAGTCGTCTTCACCCCAGAAGAGCGGCGAGAATACTTCGGTAACACCGTCCGCCGCGGCTTCGGGATCGAGCTGCGCAAGCACATCCAAGGCGAATGGTGGCTGCACCAAACCTGCTGCTTCCCCAACGGCGCGCCTGAGACCGGCGGCAGCTCCTTTGACCGCTACTCCACGGTCAACGCGGCCACCGGCAAGCGAATGGACCACCACTTCTGGGAATGGGCCGAGGTCGACCGCGACCGGCTCGTCTGGGCGACGGCGGGGTGTCTGTACGCGGGCGAACTCGGGCCGGATGGCGTCGGAGCCCGCAAGCTCCTCTGCGACTTCACCGACATGAAGTTCCAGACTGTCGAAGCTCCCTACTGAAAAGTTTTCCGGAATCTTCCCCTAGCCCACTCCTCCAGGGGCAGGAGGGGGATCCCGGATTACTTCTTTGGAATCAAGAAGACGTGTTCGCCTGACCTAGCGATTCCCTTGCCTTTCGTCATTGTGAAGCTTCCGCTCTGGGCCGTGGCGTTCTCAGGGAGGTCAAGAATGGCCCGGACGCCGACGGGCAGAGACAGGCGAGCTTCGTAGGAACCGTCCGGCAGTCGCGTCCACGACGACTTGACCAAGCCGCGCACCGACTCGTAAGAGGCTTCAACATGCCCCAACTGCTCGGTGAAGTACGGCTTATAAGCCACCTCGGCCCAGCCGGGCTGGTTGAGGTTGATGCCGGCGGCGTAGGTGTACAGCCACTCATTGACACAGCCAAGCCAGTAATGGTTGAAGCTGTTCATGCCAGCGTCTTGGAAACCTTTCTCGGGCGTCCAACCGTCCCAACGCTCCCACATCGAGGTCGCGCCGAGCTTGACCTGGTAGAGCCATGACGGGAAGTCCTTCTTCAGGACGGCGCCAAACGCCAGGTCGGCGTGACCGTGGTTCGCGAGAGCCTTGAGCACTTCAGGCGTGCCCAGAAAACCGGTCGACAGGTGCCCGCCACGGGCTTTGACCATGGCGGCCAAGGTGTCCGAGGCACCCTGCAACTCGTCGTCCTCCAAGACGCCGGTCATGATGGCGACGGCGTACATGGATTGGTTGGCCGAGCCCTTCTCGACGATCTTGCCTTCCTTCCAGAACGCTGCGCGCCAGGCGGCGCGGACTTTGTCGCGTTGCTCGGTGTACTTGGAAGGGTCTTTGCCGACCGCCTTGGCCATAGCGGCCATGTACTCCAGGTCGCGCACCCAGACGGCGGTGGCGATGCTCTCGCTGTGCTGCAGGCCGTCGAGCAGCAGCCAGTCGCCGTACGATCCCGGCGGGCGGATGTAGTCTTTGGCCTTCGACGCCCAGTAGTCGCAGCACTTGTCGAGCGCGGCCCAGTGCTGCAGGATCGGGGCGGTGTCGCCTGTCATGTGCCAGGTCTGGTAGACGCAGACGACGCCAGCGTCGTCCCAGCCCGCGTTGCCGCGGCCGACCATGTTCAGGTAGGGCGCGACGTCGGGGAACGCGCCGTCGACAGGCGAGGGCGAGTCCTCGCAAAGGTCGACAAGCCACTTGTCGGCGAAGGCGGCGATGTCGCGGTTGAAGTAGGCGCTTTTGATATAGACCTGGGCGTCGCCCGTCCACCCGGCGCGCTCGTCGCGTTGCGGGCAGTCGGTGGGGACGTCCAGATAGTTGCCGAGCTGGCTCCAGTCGGAGTTCAGCACCAGGCGGTCGAGCAAAGGCTCGCTGGACTTGAACGTCCCGGCCAGCGGCAGGTCGCTGTGCAAGACGACGCCCTCGACATCCTTGGCCTCTGGTGGCGTGGCGACGCCACGGATCTCGCAGTACTGGAAGCCGTGGAAGGTGAACCGGGGCTCGCATGTGGTCACGCCGTCTTTGGCGAGGATGTACGTGTCGGTTGCCTTGGCGGCGCGGAGGTTGGTGACGTAGAGCTTGCCGTTGTCCAGCCGTTCGCCATGGCGGACGGTGACAGTGTCGCCGGGCTTCCCTTTCACCTTGAACCGGACGACGCCGCTGAAGTTCTGGCCGAAATCGTAAACCCAGACGCCTGACTCGCTCTCGGTGCGGCTCTTGGCGCGGATGGTCTGCTGACGGTTGACCTCGCTGTTGGGGTGGGCGGCAATGGCAATCTTCGGGGCAGCGACGGTGTTGGCGGTCATCCAGCCGTCGGCCTTGTAGCCCGGCTTGTTCCAACCGGTCTTGGCCAGGCGGTAGTCCTCGGCACAGCCCATGAGGAGGTCGTTGTGGAGGTTTTCTCCATGAGCGACCTGCCAGCCGGGGCCGGTCGTGACGGTGTCCTTGGTGCCGTCTTTGTAGGTGATGTGCAACTCCAAGCTGAGGGCGGGGGCACCGCCGTAATAGAACCTGCGACCGGTGAAGGCGAGATATCCGGAGTACCAACCGTCACCCAACCAGGAGCCGAGCACGTTGTCACCCTGCTTGACCGACTTGGTGACATCGTGGGCGTGGTAGTAGGCACGCTTTGTGAACTCGGTCCAACCGGGGGCCAGGCCGGCGCCGGCGACGGTCTGGCCGTTCACCGAGGCTTCATAAGTGCCAAGGGCCGTGGCGTAGAGGATCGCGGACTGGACCGGTTTGCCGACCGTGAACGCCTTGCGAAACATCGCGGCGGGGCCCATCGGGTAGACAACATGGGCTCGGACACGGCCCCAAGGGGCTCCGCCGTAGTCGACCAGTTTCTTGGCGGCGACAAAGGGCCCTTTTGCCTCTTTGCCCACCGTGATTTCGGACGGGTCGATGGCGGCGCCGTCCTTGTCGAGGAAGCGGACGATCAGGCCGCTGTTGCCTTTGTCATTGACTACGGTCACGTCCAGCGTGTTGAAGCCTGCGCGGTAGCTGGGGAGATCGACCACTTCGAACTGGTTGTAGCCGCCTTTGGCGAGAGTCGTGCCGTTGACCTTGGCTTCAAAGTGGTCGTCCGCTGCAATCAGGAGCTTTGTAGCTCTGGCCGTGAAGGGGACTTGGTAGTAGCGGGTGTGTCCGGGGCTGTCCGACGTTTGGGTGTCGTCAGGGTGGGCGACCCAGGCGGCCCCGTCCATCGACGGCGGGCTGGGCGGGAGGGCGACCTTCGGGTCTTGGATCCAGCCGGCCTTCCAATTGCCGGCGATTCCCTTGCGCCACTTGGCCGGGGCGCTCCAGGCACCGACTTTGTCGTCCTCGTCCCAGATGCGGACTTTCCAGAAGACCTCTTGGCCAGGTTTGATGTCCCTGCCCTTGTAGACCGCGTCGAAGGTGGCGGCAGGTTGTTTGCCGCTGTCCCACAGGTCGCCGATGTCCTTGTCCAGGTTCGCCTTGGTACTGGCGACGATGACCTGGCCAGCGGTGACCAGACGGTCGCTGCCCTCGCCTTTGGCGATCCATGTCAGGCGGGGAGAGGGATCGTCGATGGCGAGAGGGTCGGTCTTCCAGTCGCAGCGGAGCTTGGTGGGGACCAGTGGCCCGGCCAGGACGGCACTGACGACAACCGTGGCCACGACGAACGAAAGGGTCATGTCGCCATGCTACCGGACCATGGCACCCAAGATGCTTGTGACAGCGAGCCTCACGGATTCCTCATACTCTCCGGGTACCAAGCTGGAAGAGTATGAGGATTCTGGTCGTCGAAGACGACGTCGCGATCGCTGACGAAGTGGCACTGGCGCTCCGGCGCGAGGGGTTGACCGTCGATGTCGTGCACAACGGCAGAGAAGGGTTGGACTCCCTGCTGGGCGGGCCGTATGCGGCTGTCGTCCTGGACTGGATGCTACCGGGGATGGACGGCCTCTCGGTTTGCCAGGCGGCGCGGCGAGCGCAGGTCGCGGTGCCGGTGCTCATGCTGACAGCACGTGACCAGGTCTCCGACAGGGTGGCGGGTCTGGAGGCAGGAGCTGACGATTACTTAGTCAAGCCGTTTGATGTTCGCGAGCTGATCGCCCGGGTCAAGGCGCTCGTGCGGCGGGACAAGGCTTCAAAGTCAGGGGTGGTCAGGGTGGCCGACCTCGAGCTGGACTCACAGTCCAAGCGCGTCACAAGGGACGGGCGGGAGATCAATTTGACGCCGCGGGAGTTTGAGCTGCTCGAGGCTCTTGTCCGCAACGCAGGACGGACACTCACGCGGGAGGTCATCCTCAGCAACATCTGGGGCGCCGACGAAAACACGGAGAACGCGGTCAATTTCCACGTCACTTCCCTGCGCAAGAAGGTCGACAGTTGGCATCCGGTGAAGCTGATCCACACGGTCCACGGCTTTGGCTACACACTCAAAGCGGGCGGCTGACATGTTGCGCACTCGGCTCCTTGTCTGGAACACCTCGGTGATCGTCCTGCTGCTGGCAGGGTTCGCCTTCGCGATGGTGTCGGTGACCCGTGCCAGGTTGACCGAGACCATGGACCGGGAGATGCGGCAGCGCGCACAAGAGGCGACGCGCCTGGGGCCGCCGCCGCCGGGTCAACGGATGAGGTTCCCTCAGGGCCAAGGGCCTGGCGGGCCGCCTGGGCAGGGGTTTAGGCCCGGCGGGCCAGAAGGGCCTGGTCCACCACCGGACGAGGGGCCCCGGGGACGAGGAGACGGGCAGTTCCTGCCTGTGCCCCAGGTCTACCGCGACGCCAACCGGCTGGCCGACATCCGGCGGCCACGGTTTGTCGGCGTGGGCGAAGGAGACTCGATGTGGTCGGACCCACCCTTTGACCCTGAAGCGGTCAAGGTGTTGACTCCGACCTTTACCGAACGCGAACGGTTGCGCATCCTCACTGTGCCCGTCGTGAGGGACGGGCAGCGCGTCGGTTCGGTGCAGGTCGCCCAAGAGCTCGACCTGCTCAGGTCGCTCAACCAAGCCCAGTGGACGACATTGGCGGTCGTCTTGCCTGCTTCGCTCATCTTTGTGTTGATCGGCGCCTGGTTCATGATCGACCGGGCTCTGCGGCCCGTCGACCAGGTGACACGGGCGGCGGCGACGATTGGAGCTGAAGACCTCTCGAAGCGACTCCCGGTCACCGGAGACGACGAATTGGCCCGGATGGCGGGCACATTCAACGACCTTTTGGGTCGGCTGGAATCGGCTTTTGCCGAGCAAGCGGCGGCCTATGGGCGGTTGCAGGCGGCCTTTGACGCACAACAGCGCTTTACTGCCGACGCCAGCCATGAACTCCGGACGCCCTTGACACGCGTGCGCCTTGCTCTGGGCAACGCGTTGAACGAGCCTCATGACACGGCCGGCCTGCAAGAAGCGGCAGCAAAAGCAGATGCGACCGCTGCCGAGATGTCTCGGCTCGTCGAGGATCTCTTGACCCTGGCCCGTACCGACGCAGGTGTCCTGGCACTCGACGCCCAGACGGTGGACTTGCGCGTCCCGGTGGCCGACGGGATGGACGCCGCGTCGGCCGGGCCGGGGCCCGCGCCGACCGGCAGCTTCCCCGACGAGCCCGTGATGGTGAAAGGAGACGAGTCGCTGCTCAAGCGGGTCGTCGTCAACCTTGTGGGCAACGCACGGCGGCACACTCCCGACGGAGGCGAGGTCCATGTGACGGTCGACCGCTTGGACGGCTGGGCGACGGTGACCGTCCGAGACACCGGCGAGGGCATCCCGGAGGCCGACCTGCCCCACATCTTCGACCGGTTCTATCGGTCGGACGAGGCGCGGACGCGTCACGACGGTGGAACCGGGCTCGGACTGGCGATCACCAAGGGGCTGGTCGAAGCCCACAAGGGCAAGCTGGACGTCGCCAGCCAGGTGGGCAATGGAACGGTGGTCCGGGTCCTTTTGCCTCTTCTGTAGGCCCTCACAGATTCCTCATACGGGCCTCGTAAAGTAGCAATACGGAAGCGGTCCCATTTGGTGGGGACCCCCTTCTGGAGGAAACGAGATGAAACACACAGTGATCGTCACTATCGCGGCCATGGCACTCCTCGCCGTCGGTGGCAGCGCGTTCGCCCAACAAGCCGGACCACGCGGTGGCGGCGGCCAATTCGGGCCGGGTGGGGGACAACGCGGCCCCATGATGCGCATGGGCATGGGTTTGAACGGCCCGCAGCTCCTCAAGCACCCGAACGTGCAGAAAGACCTCGGTCTGACGGAAGAGCAAAAGAAGAAGATCGACGCCTTGATGCCGCGCGGCCCCCAAGGTGGCGGCTTCCCGGGCGGGCCGGGTGGCCCCGGATTCCCCGGCGGCCCTGGTGGACAAGGTGGCCCTGGCGGCCCGCCGCCTGAAGGCGGATTTGGCGGAGGCCCTGGCGGCCCGCCGCCAGAGGGTGGCTTCGGTGGAGGCGCCGGTGCTCCTCCGCCACCCGGTGGGTTCGGCGGTGGACAGGGCCGCGGCCCGCAGGCCGGCCAAGACATCGAGAAGAAGATCGCCGAGATCCTGACCAGCAAGCAGCTGACCCGGTACAAGGAGATCCAACTCCAGGCCACGGCTCCCATGTCGCTGCTGCGACCTGAGGTTGCCGAGAAGCTCGGGCTAAGCGAAGACCAACGCCAGGAGATCGACGGCATTATCCGCGAAGGCATGCCAATGCCTCCGCGCGGCCCCGGTGGCCCCGGCGGTCAGGGCGGGCCTGGTGGACCGCCGCCTGAGGGCGGGTTCGGTGGCGGACCTGGCGGACCGCCGCCCCAGGGCGGCTTTGGTGGCGGCCAGGGTGGCCCTCCGCCTCAGGGAGGCTTTGGCGGCGGCGGTCAGCGCGGGCCCGGTAGGCCTCCGATGATGGACGACGCCAAGCGGCAGGAGACCTTGAAGAAAGCCCTGGCCGTCTTGACCAGCGAGCAAAAGGCTAAGTGGCAGGCGATGACCGGCAAAGCCATCGACCTGACGCCACCCAAGCGCAACGAAGACTGACGGGCTTGACACCCGTTAGTGCCGGGCCCTCCGTTTGGAGGGCCCGGTTTTTCGTCTTCCTTTGGGTTCCTGAACCGGTTCAGCATGGGGTAATTTCGGAACCACTTATGCTGCCGCCCAAAAAGCAGTGGGTCACGGTCGACCACACCGGCGCTGACGCCACCGACGCCTTTTCTGACAACACGACGGCCCAATGGAAGAGCGGGCCCGCAACCGAACCATGGGTCCAAGCGGACCTCGGTGAGGTGTACCAGTTGGGCGGGATCGAGCTTACATGGGGCTCCTGGCCGGCGAGCCAGTATCACTTGGACACCAGCCTTGACGGCGACACTTGGACGACGGCGTTCTCGGCGCCGTTCGGGGAGGGGGCGATGGACGTATGGTCGTTCCCGACCCGCGAGGCGCGGTATGTGCGGTTGACAGCGACCGACTTCAATAATGACCAAGGTGTGGCGATCAAGCGTCTTGATGTGTTGCCCCCTGAGTTGGCTCCGAGGACGTTAAACCCAGCGCACCAGCCGGCTTTGGACGGCGACTACGCCACATGTGCCGTCGTCCAAGCAGGCGGCGAACTTGTCATCGACCTGCGGCGGACACGCGAAGGAATGGGCATGCGCATCGACTGGGGCGACCGGTGGGCACCGCACTTTTCGATGCACGTTTCCGCCGACGGTTCGGAATGGGTCGAGACAGGGCGCATCGCCACAGGGTCGGGTGGGTACGACAGCTATTGGTTCCCCAACAAGTATGTCCGGTACTTCAAGCTCGCCGTCCACGAGGCTCCGCCCGAGGGGGCCCAGGTCAAGGAGATCAAGCTCCGGATCAGCGGCAAGGACAAGACGCCGCTGGGGCCTTACGAAGCTGTCGCAGCCCAACGTCGGCTCGGCCTGTATCCGACTTCCCTGCGGATGCGGCAGATCTACTGGACCGTCATCGGTGCCCGGAACGACTTTGACGAAGTGCTCTTTGACGAGTACGGGAACCTGGAGCCGAAGCTCGGTGGACCGCAATTGATGCCGTACTTGCTCGTTGACGGCGAGTTGGTCGGACCGCTGGACTCTGAAGCGGTCCATCACTCTTTAGCCGGTGGCTCTCTGCCAGTTCCTACCGTCAGTTGGCGCGCAACAGGTATCAGCGTCCGGGCTTCCGCAGCGGTCGATCCGAAGCCCAAGAGTCCGGTGGCACTGACCTATCGGCTGCAAGACGTGCTGCCAGGCAAGGACGTCAAGTTCGTGCTAGCCCTACGCCCCATCCAGATCAACCCGATCTGGCAGCACGGTGGCCACGCGCCGGTTCGCCGCCTGACTGCTACCTCCGACACGATGCTGGTCGATGGGCGTCCCTTTGTGATTGCAGCCACGCGGGCTGAGCAATCTGTTGTGACCGAGTTCCAGGAAGGAGACGTGGTCGACTGCCTCATGGGTCGCATGAATCCCGTGAATGTCGAGTCTTCGGAGCAAGGGACGCTGTCGGCAGCCTGGGTTTTCGACGTAGACTCGACCAGACCGGAGCACGTCTTCGAGTTTTGGGTTCCTCTCGATGACGACGAGCCTCTTCCTCAAGCAAACCCAGAACGCTACATCTCGACCGCCCATCAGCATTGGCGGAGTGCACTTGGTCCGCGCCGGATCGAACTGGGCGACGCCGAGTTGGCCGAGACCGCCGAGGCTCAAATCGGATATGTCCTGGTGAACCAGGGCGAGCAGTGCCTCCAGCCGGGTCCGCGCAACTATGACCGGACGTGGATTCGAGACGGCCAATGCCAGGCCCTGGCTTTGATGCAGGCGGGGCTGCTAGAAGAGGCACAGCGGTACATCGAGTGGTACGGTGAGCGGGTGCCCGAAAGCGGTGCGGTGCCGCCGATCATGTGGGGCGACGGCTCGCATTACGACGGCTATGGAGCTGACATCGAGTTCGACGCGCAGGGACAGTTCGTCTTCGCCGCCACTGAGTGCTACCGGTACACGCGGGACAAGGAGTATCTGGGGCGCATTTGGCCGGTAGTCAAGAGGTGCCTCATGTTCTTGCACGAACTCCGCGAGCGGACGATGCGAGACAACCTGCCGGAGTCGCGGTTCTTTGGGCTGCTGGCGCCGTCGATCAGCCACGAGGGGTACAGCAAACCGACCCACAGCAGTTGGGACGACTTCTGGGGGTTGCGCGGATGGGCGGACGGCGCGTTCCTCGCCCAGGAAGTCGACGATTCAGAGACGGCGGCTTGGTGTACGGAACAACGTGGTCTCCTGGCCGACTCGACGAAGAGGGCCTTGCGGATGACGATGCAGCAAGCGGGCATCGACCGGATACCGAGTTCCGCCGACAACGCCGACCCCGACCCGACCTCGACGGCTATCGCGTTCTTCCCTTGCGACGCTGCGGACGCGCTGCCTGAGGAGGGCTTGAAGCCGACCTATGACGGCGAGATCGCCAACATCCGGGCCAAGAACGCCGACCGGATCAAGGAGATGACAACTCCCTACGAGATGCGCTGTACCAATGCGTTTCTTGGACTGGGCCGCATCGAAGAGGCGCACGAATTGCTCGACTACTTTATGAGTTGGCGGCGGCCTCGGGGATGGAAGCTGTGGGCCGAAGTCATCGTCGGTGACGAGCGGTTCGCCCAGTACATCGGCGACATGCCGCACACCTGGATCGGGGCGGAACTCTACACGATCGTCCGGCGTTGCGTCGCACGGGAGGTGGACGGCGGGCTGGAGTTCCTCTCCTGGGCGAAGACGGCGTGGGTCGAGGGGCACGGCGTGCGGTTGCGTTCCTTGCCGACGCACTTTGGGCCGGTCGATTTCTCGGCAGTCCTGGCCGACGGTCGCCTTCAGATCACCTGGGAAGGTCAGGACTGGCAGGCGCGGCCGGCGTGGGTGCGCGTCCGTGTGCCTCAGGGAACCTCGACCGTGACCGTGGACGGGCAAGCGGTCGACATCACGGACGGCTTTGTCGATTTGCCGGTTTAGGCGAGCGTCGCGGCCTTGAGTGCTTTGACTGCGGCGACCAGATCGGCGCGGCCCTGGCCCTCGCGCCAGTTTTGGGCGAGCCAGTCGACAAGCCAGGATCCGATGACGGCGCCGTCCGCTACCTGGCAGACGGCAGCGACATGCTCGGGCTTGCTGATGCCGAAGCCGACGCAGACGGGGGTGTCGGTCATCCCTTTGAGGTCGCCGACGAGCCGGGCGACTTCGTCGCCAGCCTGTTGGGCTGCCCCTGTGACGCCCGTGCGGCTGACCGCATAGACGAAACCGGTCGAGTTTGTCGCCACGGCCCGGAGCCGCTCAGGGGTCGAGGTCGGGGCGGCGAGAAAGACGGAGTCGATGCCGGCAGCCTGGGAGACCTTCACCCAGTCGTCTGCCTCCTCGAGAATGATGTCGCAGACAATGACGCCGCCGACGCCAGCGGCCTTGGCGCGTTGGGCAAAGCTGGAGAGGCCAGGTCGGAGCATCGTGTTGTAGTAGCCCATCAGGACGACCGGGACGCTTGGCTGTGCCTTGGTGACTGCCTCAAGGACATCGCCCGGGCGGGTGCCACGGTCGAGGGCGCGTTGGCTGCTGGCCTGGATCGTGGGGCCGTCTGCGATAGGATCGCTGAACGGGACACCGACTTCGATGACGTCTGCGCCGCCTTCGACCAGAGCCTCGAGGATCGCCGGAAGTTGGTCCAGAGATGGGTCACCGGCGGTGACATAGAGGACGAGGGCTTTCTCTCCTTTGGCTTTGAGCGCGGCGAAGGTGTCGGCGAGGGTCGGCACGTGAAGAAGTAGGATACCGTTTTGACGCTCTGAGGCCCGACACGCTGGCCAAGAGAATGATGTTACAAGTCTACGTTTCATGTGGGACAACAAGTGAAGTACAGGTGTCGACACTGTGCTTTACAGGTGATGGTAGTGGTCAGGCGCTTTTTTGCCTTGCTCAAGTGGTAGGGGAGCTAATCGTGCGGTCGTCAACCGGCCCGTGTGCGCCGCGCCTTCCGGTCTGCCGCGTGGGTCAGGCTCGTCGTGGTCGGTACGCCTCGGCGCGGCCAGGCCGGGGCACCCAGGATGCTGGTGGAGTCAGGAGTTCTCGGCCCCAGCGCCAACGTGCCTCTAGGGCACCACATATAGGGTGCCCACACCCTTATGCGATTTCTAGCGCGCCCTTGAACTGCTCACGGAACATGTCCTGATAAATGCCAGGGCGGGCGACCAGCTCGCTGTGCGGCCCGATGTCGACGATCTGGCCTTCTTCCACGACGATGATCCGGTCGGCATCGACGACACTGGCGAGGCGGTGGGCGATGATGAAGGTCGTCCGACCCTTCATGACCCGGCGGAGAGCCTCCTGGACGCGGGCCTCGGTCTCGCCGTCGAGGGCACTGGTGACGTCGTCGAGGATGAGAACGGCGGGGTCGGTGACCAGTGCACGGGCCAAGGCCAGCCGCTGGCGCTGCCCGCCGCTGAACCGGACGCCGTGCTCGCCGATCATCGTCTCGTAACCGTCTTCCAAGGTCTCAACGAACTCATGCAGGTCGGCGGCCTTGGACGCGGCGATCACTTGCTCGTCGGTCGCGTCGTGGTAGCCGTACTTGATGTTCTCCTTGATGCTGACGCTGAAGGCCATGTTCTCCTGCGCCACCATGCTGATTTGCGAACGAAGGGAATCTAGCCGGACATCGCGAATGTCCGTCCCATCGATAGTGACCCGTCCTTGGGTTGGGTCGTAGAACCGCATGAGCAGGTTCATCAGGGTCGTCTTGCCGCTACCGCTGTGCCCGACGATGCCAATGACCTCTCCGCACTTGACGGTCAGGTCAATGCCCTTGATAATCTCGTCGCCTTGCTCGTATTTGAATCGGACGTTGTCGAACTTGATCGCCTTGCTCAGCCTGGGCAGGGCCTCAGCACCTACTTTGTCCAGGATGTCGGGGCGGGTGTCTAGGGTCTCGAACACCCTGTCCATCGCCGCGACCGCCCATTGCAGCTGGTTGTTGAAGTCCACGACGCGGACCGCCGGGTCGAAGACGTAGCCGACATAGAACGCAATGGCGACCAGAGAACCCACACTCAGCTGGTTTTGCTGGACCAGGTAGCCGCCGTAGGCATAGACGATGCCGCGGCCCAAGGCCGAGATGATGCCGGAGAGCAAGCCGAGCCGGCGGTTCAGGTGCATCTGCCGCACATCGACGGCGAACCTCTCGTTGGCCAGGCGGACGAACTCCTTCGTCTCCGACTTCTCACGGACGAATGCCTTAACGACGGCGATGTTGGCGATCTTCTCCGTCAGCTGGCCCACTTGCTCGTCGTAGAGTCGTCGCTGTTCTTCGCGGATCGCCCTGATGTGTTTGAGGAACAGCATGTAGGCCGCGACATAGAACGGCACGAGGCCAATGATGACGGCAGCGATGCGCCACTCCATCAGGAACAGGATCGTGATGACGACGGCCAGCGTGATCAAATCGCTGAGAAAGGCGACGAGCTGACCGGAGACCAGGCCCTGGATGAGCTCGACGTCGGCCGTCGCCCGGGCCATGATCTTGCCGGTCTGGATCTGCTTGTGGAAGGCTAGGCTCAGCCGCTGGAGGTGCCTCCAAGTGGCAAACCGCAGGTCGAAGCAGAACCGGTGGCCGATGAAGTTGACAAGGAGCGCCAGCCAGTAGTTCAGGTACGCCCGTGCGGCGATGGTGCCGACCAAAAGCAGGCTGAACAGCAGCATCAGTCTCGGTCCAGACGTGTCGCGCAGTTCGACCCACTTGGCCTCTGCCGCCACCTTGGCGGGCCCGGATGCCGCCGCGAGCTCCTGGAAGGCGGTGAACGCCGGTTTGATCCCTCGGTCGATGGCGAACTCAAAGAGCCGTGGCGGCACGATGTTGAGCATCGTGACGACCACGGTCAAAAAGATCGCCAGCGCCAGGTGTCGGCGGTAGGGCCTCAGAAACTCGAGCGTGCGCCGGAAGGAGCGCATATACCGAATGAGTTTGGCCCAAACAAAGACAGAGACCCCCGGCTAATGCCGAGGGTCGTCTGCAGGGCTACCAGAGGGTAAGGGTATGGGGGTGGTTCAAGACTTTTCTTGGGGTGGCTGGCGCAACGCCTCTTTGGCGAGACCCCATCCACCGACTAGAGACGCGAGGGCGACGGCCATCACAACAACTTCATACATTTGGTTTCAGCCTCCAACACGGGTTGTATGCCGCACTGGTTGGGCGGGCTAACATCCTAAAACCAGCGTGGTTACCTGAGTTCGTTTGAACTCAGGCACCGTTGCTGACCGCGAGGTCACTGGGCATCAGAATTGCCAGGAATACGCGCATACCACGCAATTCTGTTGTGGCTTAACGTGTTCCCTTACTGACCACTACCGGCACGCCGACGCGAGCCAGGCAGGGCTTTGGGCAGACGCTGTTGCATGTCGGCCAGCGCATAGGCTAGCGACCCGACGTAGGTGGCGTTCTGGGCGATGCACCGCGGTTGGACGTAGCTGATTCGGTCGTTCTGGGTGTGCCAAATCTCGGTGTAGCTGACCGGGCCGTCCGCCTTTTGCAGTTGGAACCCCGGGACGCCTTGGGCGATGAAACTGCCGTGGTCGCTGCCTCCACCAGGTAGCCGGTCGGCCGTCTTGAGTTCAAACTTAAACTCAGGATATGCGCCAGCCAGTTTAGCAATCGTCGGCTCGAAGAATGGCTTCATGTCTGTCTGCACGACGACGCCTTGGTATGGGTTTTGGCCGTGGTCTTCGACAAAGACGGCCTGGACCTTGTCCATTTCGTCCTTGTGCTTCTTCACATAGCCCTGCGAGCCCAGCAGCCCCTGCTCCTCGCCGCTCCACAAGACAAACCGGATCGTCCGCATTGGCCGGAGCTTGAGCTTGGCAAACACGCGGGCCAGTTCCAAGACCATCGAACTGCCAGTGCCGTTGTCCATGGCGCCTTGCGAGCCAGGGCCGTCCCAGCTGTCGAAGTGTCCGCTGACGATCACGTACTCAAACGGGTTGACCGAACCCTTGATCTCGGCCACCACATTGTAGAGCTTGGTCGGCTTGTCTTCCAGGCGGTTGTCAACGTTGAACTCCAGAACCGGCTTCCGTCCCTTGGCCATGTTGTATTCGACAAGGCCATAGTCGCTCTTGTTGATCACGACCAGCGGCGTCTTGGGCCGAGTCTCTTTCTTGTAAGCCGTCCAGCTACCGTGCGTCCAAACGTATTTGTCACTATTGGAACTGAAAATGCGGCCAGCGATGCCGCAGCTATCGACAAATTTGTCAGTTTCGGTCGGCCTGGTCAGGTTGGCGCTGCCCATACCCACCTTGGTGGGCATCAGCACCCAGGCACCCTTGAGTTCCTTGGCCATCTTTTTGGCCTCCTCCAGCGAGGTCGGGTTCTTCACTGGGGGCCCGGCCACCGCACCGTTCGTGCCGACTGTGTACGCCGGAGTGCTGAACGCCATTTGATAGCGGTATGGAGCGGCAAAACCACCCCAATTGGCCTTGCCCCGCTGAAACCGAACGGGTGCCTCCGCGTACTCTTCGAGCCAGGCGTTATCGACGCCGAAGTCCATGAACTTGCGGACGGCCCAATGCTGAGCGTCCAGCAGTGCGTCCGAAGCGGTGGAACGCGGCCCAAACTTGGTCACGATCTCACTCAAGATCGAGTACGCCTGCGCATGGTCGCGCGTCTCGGCGATGATCATGTCGATTGCGTTGGCGGGCCGACCAAGCTGGCCAAAGGAGACTGCAGCCAAGGCGACGACTGGCAAAGCGGTCAATATGCGGCGTGACATTGCGTTCCGGCCAGTCTAGCCGGTCCCCTGCATTCTCGACTACTTTTTCAGATTCGTTACTCGCGGCAAGCGTTGCGGCATGTCGGCTAATCGGTAGGCCAATCCAGCGACATAGGTCGCGCACTGCTTGACCATGCGCTCGTTGACAAGGTCAACCCGGTCGAATTGCGTATGCCAAATGTGAGTGTAGTTGACCGGCCCCTCGGTCTTCTGCAAGGCAAAACCGGGCACACCTTTCTCAAGGAAGGAACGCAGGTCGCTACCGCCATTGGGAAACTCCTCTGAGACCCCAAGCTTTACGGGATACTCCGGGTACGAATTTTCCAGGCCACGCAGCGCATCGCGAAAGTAGGGATGCAGTTGGGCTGGCACATTGAGCAGATAGTAAGGGTTCTGACCGGCATCATCGTTAATCATCGCCTGGATGTTGCCTAGTTCTTGGCTATGGGCAGCCGAATAGGCCGTCGAACCAAGAAGACCTTGCTCTTCCCCGCTCCAGAGGATAAACCGCATCGTGCGCTTAGGCCGGAGCTTGAGCTTGCCAAAGATCCTCGCGACTTCTAGCACCAGGGCGGAACCCGTGCCGTTGTCCATCGCACCCTGCGAACCAGGCCCGTCCCAACTGTCTTGGTGGGCGCAGACGATGACGCATTCCTGCGGTGCCGCAGAACCACGGATTTCGGCAACGACGTTGTACAGCGGAGTCGGTCTATCGACCAAGTGGTTGTCGATATTGAAGTGCAATTGCGGTTTGCGGCCATGGTCAATGTTGTATTCGACCAGGCCAAAGTCGCGATGGTTAATGGCGACAAGCGGTGCTTTGGGCCGGTTCTCTATTGTATAGTCCGTCCACTTACCGTGAGTCCACACATATTCGTCCGACGTTGTCCCATAGACCCGACCGGCAATGCCACAGCTGTCCAAATAGCTGTCGATTTCCGTGGGCTTGTCTAGCCGCGGAGCCCGCATGCCGACCGCAACTGGCATCAAAATCCAGGCTCCCTTCCACTGGCCTTTCTTACTTTTGGCCTCTTCCAGCGTTTTGGGGCAACGGACAGCCGGCCCGACGACGTCTCCACGCGTCCCGACCGTGTAGGCAGGCGTTGTGAACGCCATGTCGACCTCATATGGGCTAGTCAGTCCTCCTCGACAATCCTTGCCTCGCTGAAACGAGACAGGTGCCTCGCCATATTTCTGCATCTCGGCGGTGTCGCACCCATAGCGCAGAAACTTTTGTACCGCCCAACGCTGTGCCGCCTCCAGAGCTGGAGAGGCCGTCACACGGGGACCAAACCGCCCGGTCATCTCCATCAGAATCGCCTTGCTCTGCCCGTGCGCCCTGGTTTCCGCCACGATGCGGTCGATAGGGTCTTCACTGGCCAATGCCGAACTCGCCACGGCGAGCGCCAAGAAGCATAGGGAGCGGTACTTCACGACCGCAGTCTATCCAAGCCGGGCTCAGAACCGGACAGCGTAGTCGAGGCGCAGGCCCCAGTTCTGGAGGTTGGTGTTGGCTGGTCGGCCGTGTTCCCAATTCAAGTTCTCCAGCCAGAAGGAGAGCGACTGGTTCTTGCCGGGGCGCTGGTCGTACCGAAGGCCGAACTTGTGGGCGGTCTGCCGTTCGCCATTGCGGTCCCACTGCAGCATGCTGTAGCTCAGGTTGACGGGCGACGGGTTGCTGGCAAAGAACGTCGTGTTGATTTTAGCCTCCCGGTACAGCGACTGGGCCACGGCGTCACGGGCGACTTCGTTGAAGCTCATGTCGAACAAGAAATTCTTGTCCTTCATGTATTTGAACGACCAAATGTTCTTGCGTTCGTCGACCGGCACGGAGCCCAAGATCACGTCACCACGCTGTTGTAGCGGGTTGGTGACGAGTTGGTGGACCAATTGCGCGTGGTCGTTGAACCGGACCGAGACCGAGTAGTCACGGATCATGACCTCTTGGTCGGTCGGCAACGTGCGGACGCCATACTTGAGTTCGCCGCGTACAGTGGCCTTGCCGGTCTTGTCGGTGGTGAAATTGAAGACACGGTCGATAGCGCGGAAGCCGTCGCCGGCGACTTGGCTGAAGTAGTCGAAGCCGAATCCGACCTGGCCGTACGAGGCACCGAAGCCGATGCGGTTATTCTCCTTTTGCCAAGCGTAGTTGTCGCGGGCGGTGTCTGCCGAATAGTTGAACCGAATGTCCTTAAACGGCCCGAAACTGAGCGGGTTGACGTTTTTGAAGCTGAAGTTGCCGATACTCTGGTCGCGCCGGTCGTCCCAGCCGTTGTGCATGTAGCTGGCACTTTCGATGGCGACGCCCTGGATCTGCCCGGGCGTCAAAGACACTTTGTCATTTGTCGTCCCTTCTGTGGGACCGTTCAAGTGCCTAGCCTGGTTGACGTCAAGTTTGAAACCCTTACCAAAGTCTATCGACCCCCCAAAGCTGCGCTTGGCTTCGTCGGGTTTGTCGCCGTCGCGCAACACCCGTTCGTCGGTCACGCTGACCTTGACGCGAGGATTGAGCTGCTGGATGATTGTGTTGGCGGTAGTCGTCTCTCGAGTGCCGTCGCTATACTTCGTTTCGCTCTGCGTCGTGCTCAGCGATGTGGACTTGCTGAGGTTCGCCTCGTAGCTGACCGCTTGCTTGTCCAGACTTGGCAATACATCTTGGGCACCGGAGAAAGTCGCCTTTTCGTTGCTGAGCGTGAGCTTGCCCAGCTTGCCAAGGTCACGGCTGACAAAGAAGCGCTGCGCCGTCTGGTCGGTGTTGACGTGGTCGATATCATTGACCCGGTTCTGCATCGATTGGAAGGAGACCGAAGTCAGCTTGTCCAGCTTGTATTCGACCAATTTGGTGTCCGTTTCGCGGAAGAGCCCCAACTCACTGTTTTGGTCGTCGTTGTGCCGCAGATCCAACTTGAGCGCCGGCATAAGCTGCCACTTGACGCTCCAGGCGGACTGGTCATAGCCCATCAGTTGCCGCAGCACGTCGCGGTCTTGGTCGGCCAAGGTACCGACGCCGGAAAACATCGAGGAGACATTGCGACGGGCGTAGGCTGCCTCAAAGCCTTTGTCGGTGTATTTGAAGTTCGACCTGGCCGCAGCTCCTGAGAGGTCGTCGGCGTGCATGTTCTCGGCGGTCAGGGACCGGTTCTTGCCAAGATTCGCGGACAAAGCAAACGCCGTTTTCTGCAATCCGTCAGCGACGCCCAAAGCACGCTGCTCGGTGGGCAGCAGTTGGCTGGCGGATCCGAACGTGTCGCTGACGCCCTGCTGCGAGAACGAGAATTTGTACTTGGCAGAGTCAAAAGTGAAAGCACTCAGGTCAGCCGCGCCAGTCTGCGACGACAGATTGTACGTGCGATAGCCTAGTTTGCTACCTTTGCCAAGATCCAGTCCGAACTTCCACCAATTCCGTTCCAAGCCGGCCGAGTAGCCGAACGCGCCCATGTCGGGCCCCTGCGCCGGCCCGCCTGCGACGGCGCCCAGAATCGAATTGACGTACGCTTGCGTTTCCTGCGGTGCAAAGGCGCCGAAGGACGAGAAGCCTTTGTCAGCTGTTCGCGATCCACGCTCCAAGCTCCACTTCGGGTTCACGAGGGCAAAATCAACCGCCTTCGCGTCGCCTGCGTCGCTAGCCAGTTTGTTGTTGGCGTAAGTGAGGTTCCAGCCCTTCATGAAGGCCGACTCAAAGCCGAACGACTGCCGAGCCATGCCGATCTCGTGGAGCAATTGCCCACGATCCGGGTCGCGCAGGTCGTTGAGCCGAGAGAAGCCAGCGGTCACCTTGCGGTCGTTAAAATATGCCTTGGTCGTCCCGAGATTGAAGCCAAGCGACCGGCGGAAGAGGCCGGTGCCGTTCTGGTCTTCGCTGCGGGCGTCCATGTACTCGAGAGCGCCGTTCTTGAAAAGTTGCTTCGCACCGATGTTCCCAAAGGTCAAGCCGCGTTCTTTGGCGAGTTGGTTTCTGTCCTCCTCACGAAGACTGGCAAAGCGGTTGAACGTCGGATCGACCGCGCGGGAATCCCAAGTGAACGAGAACCCGCCAAGGCCCAAGCCGTAGTTCCGCCAGGACACGCCGCCGGTGTCGTCGCCGACCGACTGGACACCGCCGCTGAGCTTCAGCCCTCCGGCCTTGACATCGGTCAGCCGAAACGCGCTTCGCTTCAGCCCTTTCTCTTTGGCAAGAGCATCAATATCTGCCTGGGAGTAACCAGCCGACGCAAACGACTGGAAACCGCCAAACCGGTCGTCAATGTCCTGATAATTGGCGGTGAACTCACCGCCAAGGACCTTGCTGGCCAGCTTCTGGACGATGGCCGTCCCCTGCCCTTCCTCGACCTTTTCCTGCGACTTGCTGCCGTCAAAGAGGTTGCGCGAGTCCTCGCGGTGGCGGTCGCCGACCATGAACAGGCCGCTCAACGAGCCACCGCCAGACAGCTTGAACGAGTTGGCCAAGCCGTAGATGTTGGAGGCCATGAGGGTGCCACCCTCGGTGCGTTCGGCTAGACCAAGACCGAAAACGGCCTTCGTCCCGCCGGTGAAATCAAAAGTGAAACCGCTGAAGTTGCTCGCACCGCCACCGTGGACAAAGACGCCGGTGCTCTTTTGCGTGTCGTCGTACCGGTAGCTGACCCGGAGCGACTGGCCGTCGGTGTACTGCACTCGAAGAACGAGGCTGCCTGCGGCATAGTCGATGGAGTAGTCCTTGTCACGGCCGAGTGTGCGACCATCCAGATCGACGGTCTCCGAGTTGGGAACCAGGTGGCCTTGACGCAAAGGGACGACCATTGAGCCTGCGCGGAGACGGACAAGGTCGTAAGCGTGTTTGCCGCCGACAGCAGCAGTAGAGCCTGTGGGTATGGAAGTGCCGACCTGGGCCTGCGAGACGACGGCGGCCAGCGCCATCAGCGCGAGCCCCAACTGCCGTGTCCGTAACTTGACCCTCATGGTCGCATACTCCCTATGTTCTATTATCGCAGATATTGAGCCTCGGCCCAGACCTGTACGAGCATAAAACAACCAGGTTTTTCGAACCCTTGAACCTGGCCCCTGTATTGGTGACGGCTGACAGTCCAACCGGTTTCAATGTTTTCGCCCTTTTTGATTCAAAAATCCCTCCAATGATCGCCATGGGATGGAATCGAGTGAAACCTATGTCTCCGTCAGGATGACACAAGAAGAGGCTTACGAAATCCTCAGCCGCTGTCTGCAAAGCCAGCAGGAGGACAACCCGGTCTTTGTGTCCGCCATCAGGCGGATCGCGCAAGCCGCAGAGAGCCCCGTTCGCCTGGACGTCGTCCGTGCGGCAGCTTAGACTGTGATCCAACCTCCAGACGCGTTGCTGCGCTCCACGGCGTCCAGCACGATCTGATTGCGGAGCCCGTCCTCGATGTTCGGAGACGGGCTCTTGCCATTTGCAATGGCCGTCACTGCGTCAGCGACCAGGTTGATGAAGGTGTGCTCGTAGCCGATGATGTGCCCGGCGGGCCAGTAGTGGCCAGCGTAGGGATGGCCGCCGTCGGTGGCCTGGATCAGCCGGAAACCGTGGACGTTGGCGGGATCCTCGTTGTTGTAGTACTCCAACTCGTTCATCCGCTCGAGGTTGAAGACGATCGAGCCCTTCTCACCGTTGATCTCGAACCGGTTGTGGTTCTTGCGTCCTACTGCGAACCGAGTCGCCTCAAACGTGCCGATCGCGCCGCTCTTGAACTTGGCCAGGAACAAGCTCGCGTCGTCGACGGTCACTTCGCCCGTGTCGGTGCTGGCCGCCGCACCCAGGCGGTCGTCGATCTCGCCGGCCAATGGCCGCTGCTTTATGAAGGTGTGCAAAAGGCCAGTGACGGAGTCGAATTCCCCGAGCAGGTGCCGACCCAGGTCGATAATGTGGCTGGCGATGTCGCCATGGGCGCCGGAGCCCGCCTTGTCTTTTTGCAGCCGCCAGACTAACGGAAACTTGGGATCGGCGATCCAATCCTGCAAATACACCGCCCGGATGTGATAGAGCCGTCCGAGCTTGCCTTCTTCGATCATTTGCTTGGCTAGAGCGACCGCCGGTGCTTTGCGGTAGTTGTGGAAGACAGCGCTCGGCCTTCCCCCTGCGACGACGGCGTCGTAAATCTCCTGGGCGTCGCCTAGGGTGTTGCCTATCGGCTTTTCGCAGAAGACGATCTTCCCAGCCTTCGCTGCGGCCACAGCGATCTCCCGGTGGCTGTCACCCGGCGTGCTGACGTCGACGACGTCGATTTCCGGATCGTCGAGCACCTTGCGATAGTCGGTCTCATATCCTTCCCAACCCAATTGCCCCGCCGCCTTGCTGACTGCAGCTTCGTTCCGGCCGCAGACCGTCTTCATCCGAACGTCCATTGGCAGGTCGAAGAACCGACCCACCTGGCGGTAGGCGTTGCTGTGGGCTTTACCCATGAACTGATAGCCGATCAGGCCGACGGTCAAGGTTGGTCGTGACATGCCCATGAGTTTAGCGGCTGGGCCACAGCGTCTGCACGGCCCAGCACGACAAATGAACACGCCCTTGGAAGCGGGCAACCGCATTCCAGGGGCGTTGGTCCGGACCGGCTGTCAGGCTTTGCGGCGTCGGCGGATTAGCGCTGCGACACCCAGCCCGACGACGGCCATGGTGCCGGGCTCAGGAACGGCGCCGTTGCGGTAAGCCCACTCACGGACGTGGATGTCCGTGACATCGATGGCGCCACTGCCGAAGTAGGCCTCGCCAGGCAAAATGTTCACATCGACATGTTGGCCACTATACGTTCCTGACCAGGCCCAACCGTTGACATTGGCCTTGGCGAAACCGTAATCGGGCAACTTGGCGGGCGGCGCTGGTGTTCCACCAACCCAGTCAGTGTCATTGAAAGTAAACGAGTTGATGCCGACCAAGCGGCCCGCCGCATCGAACCAGCCACCGCCGGAGTCGCCGCCAGCCAACGCGGCGTCACCAGCGTTGGTCAGATAGGCGATGTGGGCCGAGCCGAGGCTCGTGCCAAAGGTGCCAAAGACCGTGTTGGTTCCGGCGCGGCGCTTGCCGCCGCCGCTCTGGGTCGTGTAGCGGTCGCCGGTCGGGCCGACCACACCGGTATCGCCGTAGCCGACCATGGTCACTTTGTCTCCGGCGTTCAGCGACGTGCCGAGGGTGTACCAATTTGACAAAGTCTGCGAGACGGTCACAATCCGCAGGTCGGTCTGGACGCCGTTGATCACGGGCCCTTCGACCGTGTTGAGCTTGGTGTAGGTCACACCTCCCATCACGATGTTCGCGGCTCCAAAGTGGCGGGCGGTCAGAAATGTATGGGGCCCGACGGCGACGGCTGCTCCCGCTCCCATCTTGCCGACCAGTGACCAGGTGAAGTCTTCACCGCCCGGGCTGGAGTTGGATGTTGTCGCAACAATGGCGAAGGACGGCGAGACGACTGCAAGGGCCAACACCAAAAAGAAGGGTCTCTTCATCAACTTTGTCTCCTCAAATCTGCAAATGCGCAACCTGCGCCAACAATCCCATTTTAACCCGTTGAATTGCTGCATGGCACAACGACGTGGTCAAGCCGACATAAATACGGGGCCCGCGATGCTAGTGGGCGAGGGTCCACAATCTGGCCCTGCGACCTCCCTTCTCCGGATTTTCGATAGGCCCTGTCCACGTGGACACCCCCGTCCTTCTCGCCCCGATGGAGGACGTCAGCAACCTGCCGTTCCGCCTGATCGCCAAACAAACGGCGAACCCCGGGATGATGTTCACCGAGTTCGTCTCAGCGATGGCGGTGCACTACCAAGCCAAGAAGACTTGGCGCAAAATGCGCGTCGATCCAGGCGAGCGGCCGCTAGGCATCCAGATTTTCGGGGCCGAACCAGACGTCATGGCCGAAACCGCCAGGGTCGCCGAAGAGGCTGGAGCCGATGTCGTCGACATCAACATGGGTTGCTGGGTGCCCAAGGTCTGCCGCACCGGGTCTGGGGCTGCTCTGTTGAAGGATCCCGATCTGGCTGAGAGGATCGTCGCGGCGGTGGTTGCGGCCGTGCGTGTTCCCGTGACCGTCAAGGTTCGCGCTGGCTGGGACTATTCCTTATTTGCAGCGCCTGAGCTAGCCAAACGGTTCCAAGGCGTCGGTGCGCAAATGATCACCCTGCACGCTCGGTTTGCTAAGCAAGGCTTTGAGGGACAAGCCGACTGGGATTTGCTCAAACGCATGCGGGAAGCGGTCACCGTTCCCTTTGTGGGCAATGGCGACGTCAAAGAACCTGAGGACGCCTTGCGCATGCTCCGCGAGACCGGGGTGGACGGCGTGATGGTCGGGCGGGCGGCGATCAGCGACCCGTGGCGCCTGGCCCGCATCACCGCCGCTGTGACCGGCCAGCCGACGCCTCCCATTCCGACGATCTATGAACGGGTGGAGATGGCCAAACGGCACATGCGTCTAATGGTCGGCTACCAACTTGGGCTTGACGATCTCACCCGCCTGCCTGACAATATTGACCCCATTGAGGAGCTAGCCGCTTTACGTGCTCTTCGAGCCCAACTGCCCCTGTACATCAAAGGCGAACCAGGTGCCGCTGCCCTGCGCGGGAAACTGACTGTCGCGGAATCCATGAAGGATATTGAAGCGCTGTTGGACGGCTTCCTGCTATCCGCCGCTGTCACGGCATAGAACACAATGGCCGACCCGAGGTGGGCCGGCCGATTGCTGTCGTTTGTCCTATTTTCGTTTTTGAGAGGTCATGAAGAAGCCTATTCGCCGCGGCCGTTCCAGAAGCGGTTGACTTCTTCTTCCGTCGTGCCTTGGCCCTTGAGGGACTGGATGTCGGTGTATTTGGCGTGCCCGTCGGCCCATGCCACGAGAACTTTCTTGGCATCGAACCGGCCCCAAAGCTGGCCCTGCGACCGCGCGTCCGGGAACACACCCGTCCAACCGTTGTAGGGGCTAAGACCCGTTGGAACCGGAACCGAGTGTGGCGGCTCGATGCGGGCATAGCCGATCGTGTTCGTCACCTTGCCGAAGCTGGTGCCGTCGAAGCCCGGCGCGCTCTTGTCTTTCATCGTCGACTCGGCGAACATCACCGTCTGCGCCGGAGTGTTGAGCGATGTGACCGACACACCAGTGAACATCGAAACGGGCTGGCTGCCGAAATCAAAATTCAACTTGACCGTGTTCAGGTAGCGGTAGTTGAACCCGTAGCTCGGGTTGGCGCCGACGACGTAGTAGTGATAGGCGTTCGCCGGGTCGAACCGGCCGTGCCCGGCGCTGTCGTGGAGGAGCGGGTCGTCAGCCGTGTCGTTCGGGCAGAGGAAGATCTTCTCGCTCTTCGTGTACGGCAGCATCGTCATCGGATAGTAGTAGAAGCCGAACGTGCTCGGGTACGTCATGTTGTTCGGGTCGAAAAAGTAGAGCGGCTGAACGGTGTCGTCGTAATCACCCATGTACAGCATGCTCGCCGTGCCGATCTGGCGGACGTTGCTCAAACTGCTGGTTTTCTTGGCCGCGTTCTTCGCTTGGGCGAACACCGGGAACAGGATNNCGGCGAGAATGGCGATGATCGCGATGACGACTAGGAGTTCGATCAGGGTGAATGCGCGATGCCTCATGGATTCATTTTCACTGCCAGCCATACAGGTCCTAGATGATCTTTCTGATTATTTCTATCAAAAAGGCATGTTGACAACTTCGTCAGGATTCCCAATTGCACTTTTTGATGATTTCTGATCAAATGCGCTGAAATGTCAAGATTCATCTGGCCTTGGCCAGGTTCCAAAGGCGGTCCCATTCCTCCGGACTGAGATCGCTTAGGTCGCGTCCGGCGAGGGCTTCCATATGATGAAAACGTCCGACAAACCGGTCGACCATCGTTCTGAGAGCCTCTTCGGGGTCGACCTTAGCCCACCGAGCTAAATTGACGACGGTGAAGAGGAGGTCGCCAAACTCCGCGGCGACGGCATCCTTGTCACCTGCGGCGAGAGCCTCTCGGACCTCACAGGTCTCCTCGTCGAATTTGTCCCACACGGCCGCCATGTCCGGCCACTCAAACCCAGCCCTGGCGGCGCGCTTGCTGACTTCCAAGGCGCGGAGGAGAGCCGGAGCCGCCGAAGGCACCCCGGCCAGCACAGAACTCTGGACTCCACCCTTCTCCGCCTTCTTGATGGCGTCCCACTGCTTCAACACGGCGTCGGCATCAGTCAGAGAACTGTCTCCAAACACGTGTGGGTGCCGCCGGACCAGCTTGCGAGTCTCTTCTTCGGCAATGTAGTGCACGTCCCAATTGCCGTCCCTCGCCTCCATCTGAGCGTGCATCAACGGCTGCAGGAGCACGTCGCCCAACTCCTCCACCATTGCAGCCATGTCGTTCCGGTCGATGGCGTCGACCAGCTCGTAGCACTCCTCGATCAAGTAGCGCCGCAGGCTCGCGTGGGTCTGCTCCATGTCCCAGGGGCAACCGCCGGGGCCGAGCAAGCGGTCCACCACCCACACCAGACCAGCGAGGCCAGTCGGCCTCCCTGCGTTCCAAGCCGGGACGACGAGCTCGTCACAAGGCTCTACCAGAGACCAACCTGTCGGAACACCCTGGGTGAAGACTATTGACTCTGGCGCGAGGTTTGCACCCAGAGCCCGGACAACCAGACCCCACTGGTCTGCAAAGCCCCTGAACACCTGGTGGGCCCGGGCGTCTACCGCCATCGCCACGGGAGCGACGTGGAACTGGGCCGGGCCAGCGAGGCCCAACGCTTGCAGCCGGTCCAACCCTAGCCGCCCTTAAAGGTGGCCTTCAGTTGGTCGTCGAACGGCGTGCCCTGGTATTCGATCTTGGCCCGCTTGCGAATGTCGGCCATCATAGCAGCGAGGTCGTTTTTGGCTCGACCGCGGTCGAGCATCAGCTGCTGCCGGATGGCGACGCGGGTCTTGGCGTCCAGGGGGACGGTCTTGGCCGGGGTGACTTCTTCTAGTAGGAACTTCAACTTGACTTTCTCCGAGTCAAGCCAGCCCGTCGTCTGCCCCTTCTTGATGCCTAAGATGGCCGGCCGCAGTTTTTCGCCCAAGTCTTCCGCTGAATATTCACCAAAGAAGCCGTCGAGCAGCGCCGACTCGTCTTTGCTGTTCTTTCTGGCGACGTCCTTGAACGATGCGCCGCCGCTCAATTGCTTGTCCACGTCGTCGGCCAGTGCCGAACTGTCGACCACGATCACGCGCAGACGGAACATCTCGGGGGTGTTGAACTTCTTTGGGTTCTTTTGGTAGTAGTCTTCAATCTGCTGGGTAGCGATGTTGATACCCATCGTCTGGACCTTGTATTCGCTCAGGGTCACCCGGACTTGGTAGCGGATTTCGTCCTCGGTGATCCCCATCTTTTTCAGGTCGGCGACCTTCTGTGGATCCTCCGTGACGACGTTCTTGACTTCCTCTTCCACCTCGGCGTCGGTCGGCGCCACGCCTTTT
This sequence comes from Armatimonadota bacterium, assembly GCA_018268335.1. GTDB lineage: Bacteria > Armatimonadota > Fimbriimonadia > Fimbriimonadales > Fimbriimonadaceae > JAHBTB01. The sequence goes on from JAFDWT010000023.1 coordinate 46,400, forward strand.
TCGACCGCCAACTGCATCATCAGGGTTTCGTTAATGATCTGCTGGAGCGTCAGGTAACCCGGCGTCGAGGCCACGAACTTGCCGCCGACGATGCGTCCGACGTCGGCCAGCCGCTCCATCCGGCGGTAGTAGTTCGCGGCACCGATCTTGACACCGTTGACGACGACCATCGTCTTGGCAGTGTCGATCTGGCCGTGGGCCATCACTGCCAAAGCCAGGGCCGCCAGGGCCCCGATGCATTTACTGGTCTTCATAACCGTTGATTCTGACGTGCCAAGGCACACGAAGTGTGCAAACGGCCCGCCGAAGATCAATTCCGGTTGATCGCCTCGTCGGTGTTCAGTACCGTGCTGCAGACGATCGACCAGGCAGCGACCTCTGTTGCCGCCAGTCGCGGATCCGCAGGAGATTCCCCGACCTGCATCAGCTTGGCCGCTTCCTTGGGGTTCTCCTTGTAGTACTGAGCCCTCTTGGCCAGCAGGCCACTGAGAACCTTGGTCTCCGCAGCGTCAGCCGGCCGGCAAAGGACAGTCCGATAAATCCAGTCGATCCTCTCGGCCGCCGACTTACCTCCATCGCGGATCACGCGCTCGGCCATCTTGCGGCTCGCCTCCACGTAGCAGGGGTCGTTCATCAACACCAAGGCCTGTAAGGGCGTGTTGGTGGCCGACCGGCGGACGACACAGAACTCGCGTTCGGGAGCGTCCAGAGTCTGCATCGAAGGCGGAGGCACTGTCCGCTTCCAGAAGGTGTACATTCCGCGCCGGTACAGCTTGTCGCCGTGGTCTTGGACGTAGGTTTGGGCCGAGAAGTCGTTGGCCCCTGGGTTGATCGACATCTCTTCCCACAGCCCCTTGGGTTGGTACGGCTTAACACTCGGACCTCCGATCTCATTCACCAGCAGACCTGAGACGGCCAGCGCTTGGTCGCGCAGGAACTCGGCTTTCAGGCGTAACCTCGGCGCGCGCGACAGCAACTCGTTTTCAGGGTCCATGCGGGCGACCGCCGGACTGGCGTCGCTGGTCTGCCGATACGTCTTGGAGGACAGGATCAACCGAACCATTCCTTTGGTGTCCCATCCGGAACTGATGAACTCAGACGCCAGCCAATCCAGGAGTTTCCGATGGGTCGGCCACTCGCCCTGGACACCCATGTTCTCGACGGTTTTGACGATTCCAGTACCGAAGAACGTCTGCCACAGGCGGTTCACCTGCACACGGGCCACCAGCGGGTTGGCCGGATCAGTCATCCAGTTGGCCAACCCTAAGCGGTTTGGAGCGAACTGCTTGCCAGGAATCTGGAACGCAGCCGGCAGTTCCGGCTTGACTTCCACGGTCGGCTTGTCGTAGGCGCCGCGCTCCAGCACATAGCTCTTCCGCAGTTCCTTACGCTCTTGCATGACCATGGTGTTCGGTATCGACTGCTTGAGGTCTTCCATTTCCCTGCGGGCCACGGCGAGCGACTTATCCATCGCCGCGTATTCGGGGACTTTCTCCAGGCAGTACAGGCGGGCGACCTCTCTCTTCTGCAGGATCGTCCTGTTCTTGACAGGTATGCGCAGCAAAGGCCGGGCAGGATGGGCGGCAGCTAGTCGCTTGACTTCATCAGGCGCCCAGATGCCTTTCGCGACCACAACATCGTCGATTTCACCCGGGAAGTGGTCGTTGTCGGGCGACCGGCGACCAATCGTGAACGGCTTGTCTGTCCGGATCGATCCCTTCAAGGAGTCGCGTTCGACGGTGACCTTGGTCTCCTTGCCGTCGATGTAGACCTTGATCCCAGCGGCCTTGCCGCTACCGTCATACGACATGGCGACATGCACCCAATCGCCGTCCCGGACGGCGTCGACACTGGCGACCTTGATGGCGTCCTCCGTCCACATGCTGATCAGGTGGACCAAGACCCGTCCGTCGCCTTCGATCGAGCAGTCCCAGCCCCGATACCCTTTGCTGGCGTCCATCCTGCCAAAGGCCGAGCCGTAGCCCATACCTCGCCGAATCCAGGCTGCATAGCTAAAGGCGTCCTTGTTTTCGAACTCAAAGACGTCGCCAGCATCAAGGTAGCCCTTGTCCGCGAACTTGAGCCCGCCGGTGGACCGGCCGTAAGTCTCTGTCACCTTGCCGCTGACCTTGGGCACCGGCACTTTGCCAGCCACAACTTTCGGGTTCAGACTCAATTCATAGCGGCCCAGTAACCGGGACGCGGGCACGTCGCCACCGACCTGTGGCAGTTTCCACTCTTGAGCATCGTAGATGTTCCGCTCAGGAATGGGTGCCATCTTGGTCTTCAAGTCAGTGATCTGGCCCTCGAGAGCTTTTAGCTTGCTCGTCTGCCAGGGGTAGGGATCGTCGATATATGGCTTGGCGTTCCCAAACTGGCCGTCCAGGCCGACCTCGTCGATATTGTTGAAAAAGGCGAAGAACTTGTAGTAGTCCTTCTGCGTCAACGGCTCGTACTTGTGGTCGTGACACTGGGCGCAACGCATGGTCAGGCCCAGGAAGGCGGTCGTCGTCGTGTCCACCCTGTCCGCCGCATAGGCCACGCGATACTCCTCGGGGATCGCCCCTCCTTCATAGTTGATCGGGTGGTTCCGGTTAAACCCGGTGGCGACGACCTGCTCGTGCGTTGCGTCAGGTAAGAGGTCGCCAGCAAGCTGCCACGTTAGAAACTGGTCGTAGGGCAAGTTATCGTTGAACGCCTTGATGACCCAATCCCGCCAACGGTACATGGATCGCGCGCTGTCGATGTGATAGCCATGAGTGTCCGCGTACCGGGCCAGGTCGAGCCAACCAAGGGCCATCTTTTCGCCGTAATGCGGGCTGGAGAGATACCGGTCGACCATCTTCTGGTAGGCGTCCGGCGATGTGTCGGCGACGAACCGTTCGACTTCGGAATTGGTCGGAGGCAGGCCGGTTGTGTCTAGTGCCACGCGGCGGATCAAGGTCCGCTTGTCGGCTTCATGCGAGAGGCCGATACCGACTTCGTTCAGTTTCTCCGAGACAAAGGCGTCGATGGGATTCGTCCCTGCCGGGCTCGCCGGGACAGTCGGCCGGCTCAGAGGCAAAAACGACCAATGCGACTCATATTTCGCTCCGGCTGACACCCAGGCCTTCATCAACTCCAGTTGCTCGGCACTCACCTTCTTGTTGCTGGAGACTGGAGGCATCTTCTCCGGGTCGCTGTCTGGCAAGCTCATGCGGCGGATAGCCTCGCTCATGTCGGGCTTGCCAGGGACGAAGGGTTGCTTGCCGTCCGGCAACTTGGCGGTGGCACCCGCGAAAGTGTCAAAACGGATGCCGCTGATCCGGGTCTTCTCATCGGGCCCGTGGCACTTGAAGCAGGCGTCGCTCAAGATCGCACGGACCTCGCGGTCGAAGCTCGTGACCGTCGTCTTATCTTTGGCCCTCGCTTGTTCGGCCGGCAGCAACACGACGGCGGCCAACAAGGCAAGAGAGGCGGCAAATCCAAACTGAGAAACCAATCGAGTCATAGTCGTCTCTTCAAGCCAAGATGTCGTGGACCACTTCACCCGCAACGTCCGTCAGTCGGAAGTCGCGTCCCTGGTAGCGGAAGGTGAGCCGTTCGTGATTGACGCCCAGCAGGTGCATGATCGTCGCATTCAGGTCGTGAATATGAACCGGGTTTTCGACGATGTTGTAGCAAAAGTCGTCGGTCTTCCCATAGACAAGCCCCTTCTTAATGCCGCCACCAGCTAGCCAAATGGAGAAGCACCGGCCATGGTGGTCGCGGCCATAGTTGTCGGCGGTCAGCGTCCCTTGGGAGTAAACCGTCCGCCCGAACTCACCACCAAAAATGATCAGCGTCTCGTCGAGCAGTCCCCTTTGCTCCAGGTCTTTGACCAAGGCGGCGGCCGGCTGGTCGACGTCGTTGCTCTGCCCCTTGATCGCCGTCGGCAGATTGCCGTGGTGGTCCCAACCTTTGTGGAACAGTTGGACAAACCGCACGCCGCGCTCGCTCAGACGTCTGGCCAGCAGACAGTTGGCGGCGAAGGTGCCCGGCTTCCGCGCCTCGGGCCCGTACATGTCGAGCGTTGCCTCCGACTCTTTGCTCAAATCCATCAGGTCAGGCACCGAAGTCTGCATCCGGAACGCCATCTCGTACTGGGCGATGCGGGTGTTGATCTCGGGGTCCATGGCCTCCGACGCCTTTTGGCGGTTCAGCTCGGCCAGGGAGTCCAGCATTTCGCGTCGTCCGGCCTTGTCCATCCCGGGCGGATCGCCCAAGTAGAGGACGGGGTCGCCGCTCGACCGCATTTTCACACCCTGGTGGACGCTAGGCAGGAACCCAGGGCCCCATAAACGGCCAAACAGGGGTTGGTCAGATTTGTTGAAGCCTTGGCTGATGAGGACGATATAAGCGGGCAGGTCCGAGTTTTCGCTGCCCAGGCCGTAGCTCATCCACGCCCCAATGCTAGGTCGGCCCGGCTGCTGCGAGCCGGTCTGAATGAACGTGATGGCCGGGTCGTGGTTGATCGCCTCGGTGTGCATCGACCGGATCAGCGTCACGTCGTCGATGATCCCGCCGATGTGCGGCATCAAGCTGGTGATGTGGGTGTTGTTCTTGCCGTACGCCTTGAACGGGTGGATGGGAAAGACGCAGGGGAACGACGACTGGCCGCTCGTCATGCCGGTGATCCGCTGGCCGTTGCGGACGCTGGCGGGCAGCTCTTGTCCGTGGTGCTGTTTCAGCTCGGGCTTGTGGTCAAAGAGGTCGATGTGACTCGGCGCACCGCTCTGGAAGAGGTAGATGACCCGCTTGACCTTGGGCGGAAAGTGGGGCTCTTTCAGAACACCATGGAACGAGTTGCCAATTGGCTTCTTCGCTTGCTGGACAGCCCCGAACGCTTTGTCGGCGTTCAAGAGGTCGCCAAGTGCCAAGACCCCGATCCCTGTGGCGGCTCGGCCGAAGAAGTGCCGCCGGGTCATGACCAGTTCAAATTCTCTGCGTGGATCCACTCAAAACCGCCCCGCCGCTCCGTCGCGGCGACAAACTAATGTACTCGGAAAGACGGCCAGGCACGGCGGAATTGACGTGGACAGTCCCCAAAATGGCAGGGCCCTGGTGATTTTTGGCCGAATTTGCGAAAAGTTGCCAGCCCGACCCACCAGCACGGGAACGTATACTCGTGAGGCCGATGGTTCGCCTCAAAGACGTCGCCTACCTGGCCGGATACGACATCTCCACGGTGTCGAAAGTGCTCAACGACGAAAACTTCCACGCCTCGGCCGAGGCGCGCCAGCGGATCATGTCGGCGGCCAAGGAGCTGGGTTACCAGCCCAACCTCCTCGCCCGCGGCCTGCGCACACACCGGTCAGGCGCGATCGTGATGGCATTCCCGCGCATCGACAACCTGGTGTTCCCTGCGCTCACCGCTGGTGCCGAGGCGGCCACGATCCGGCTCGAACAGGACCTGCTGGCTTACAAGTTTCCGCAGTCCGGCGGCACCAAAGCACTGCTCAAGCTGGTTTTGCAAGGCCGTGCTGACGGCATCTTGATCGTCGACGACGTACCCGACGCCGACTTTTTGCCGGAGGCCAAGTCGCGGCGGGTGCCGATTGTGATGTTGAACCGGCAGGACGACCCCTCGTTTCCATCGGTAGTATTGGACGACGGGGCCGGGTTCTCTATCCAGGCCAGCTACCTGTGCGGCCTGGGGCACAGACGCATCGTCTTTGTCGCCGTCCACCCTTCTAGCCAAGTCTCGCGGTTTTGTCTGGCGACATTTGCCGACACGTGCGAGGCGAAAGGTGTCGCCCTGACCGACAACGACATCCTTCGATGCAGCTATGACGGCAGCGACGCGCATTCGGCAGTGGAGGCCATTCTGGCGATGAGACCGCGCCCGACCGCCGTCGCCACCGCCAGCCTGATGATCGCCATGCGCATCATTCAGGGCCTGTCCGAAGCCGGCCTGCGCATTCCCCGTGACATCAGTGTCATCGGTTACCACGATTCGCCCGTCGCCGAGCTGAGCAACCCCAAGACGACCACGATCCGCATGCCCAGTTTAGAGCAAGGCACACGGGGTGTCGAACGCTTGGTCGAGGCGATCTCTGGCAAGGAGGGCGCCGTCGAAGAGGTGGTCAGCACACCGATCATGGTCGTCGAACGTGGCTCTTGTGCCCAGGCGCCGCGGCGGCAGATCTAACAAGCGAACGTCAGTTTTTCCCGCCTGTTGTAGCAATTCCCTCCACAAACGTCTTCTGAGCCATCAAGAAGACAAGGAAGACCGGTACGACGAAGATCGTCGACGCCGCCATGAGCATCGTCCATTGCCCGCCGTTCCGGCTGAGGAACTGCTGCAGCCCATAGGCCACCGTGTACCGGGCAGGATTATTCAAATAGAGGAGTGGACCGAGGAAGTCGTTCCACGTGTTCACGAACTGGAACAGCGCGCAAGTAGCCAGTGCCGGGCGCGACAGTGGCAGGGTCACTTTCGTAAACAACCGCCACTCGTTCACCCCGTCGATCCGCCCGGCCTCATAGAGGTCCACTGGAAGCGACCTCATGAACTGGGTCATGAGGAAGATATAGAACGGGACGCCAAAGCAGACCGGCACGACCAGGGGTAGATATGTCCCGTACCAACCCAAAGTGCGAAAGAGCACAAAGTACGGCACCATCGTGACCTGTCCGGGCAAGGCCATCGTCGCCAGCATCAATCCGAACAACAGACCCTTGCCAGATATGTGGCACTTGGCGAAACCGTGGGCCACCACTGCCGAGCTGAACACTGCTCCCAACACGGTGACGACGACGAGAAAAACCGTGTTGCGCAGATATAGCTGGAACGGCACCGCCGCTAAGGCCTTCGGATAGTTGGTGAAGTCAAACGGGTGCGGGATGAACGAACCCAGAGTCACCGGTGGTGCACCCTGTCCGCCGGTCGCGAAGACCTGCGCGTCCGTCTTGAAAGAAGTCGAAACCATCCACAGCAACGGCATCAAGGCGGGTAGGCACAGCGCTACCAAAGCCAGATAGACGGCGAGCTTCTTGAGCTTGCTCAGCCTGAAAGGCAGTGGAGTTTCGATCACGGTCCCGCCCCCGCCAAGCGCTTTTGCCTACGGACCTCGACGTCGATGTTATGCTGCGCCTTATCCAAGGCGCTCACCGGCTTGTCCGTCCCTCGACTGACCGATTCGTCGACCTTTGTCAGCTGGTTGACAACATAAGCTTGGTAAGGGCCGACTGGCTGCGTGACCAGGTACGGGCTGTACATCAGCTTGACGAAGGTCGCGTACTGCGGATACTCACGGAGGAATTTCTGGTAGGTCGCCGTCTCGACGACATCAGCGCCGTACGGCAGCCAGCCCATTTCGGCCATGTTCTTGGCTCCGGTCTCGTGGTCGTCGAACCCGATCCAATACTTAATGAACTCCCAGGCCCCTTTTGGGCACTTGCCAGCCTTGGGAATGAGCAGATAGTTGGCGCTCGTGATGCTGGCCGGGCCCTTGCAGCCCTTAGGGGCCGGCATCGGCAGTACGGCGTAGCGCACTTGCGGCCCGAAGTCTTTGGCCTGCTTGACACGCCACTGGCCGTCCAGCATCATCGTCGTGTTGCCCGCAAGCAATGGAGCAGTCGCCCCGGCGTCGGCCGCTTGCGACGACATGAACCGCTGCACTTTGTCGAAGCCGATCTTTCCGAGCTCGTT
>JAFDWT010000024.1 GCA_018268335.1 Armatimonadota bacterium
AACGTCCTCGTCATGCGGGTGCCGTCGGCTCTGGACTGATCACCTTTTGACGAAGGCCATGCCGGCGGCGTTGTAGCGGTCGCCGCTGGTGGTGAAGCCGTCGAGAGACGCCAGTTCGGCGGCGTCCAGGCGCTGTCCGTCGGCGGCGATGTTTTGTTCGAGCCACTTGAGCCGCTTGGTGCCCGGGATCGGCAAGACGTCTTCTCCCTGTGCCAGCAGCCAAGCCAAGGCGACTTGAGAGGATTCGGTTCCGTGCGCCTGTGCGATCTGGTCGATACGGCGGACGATCTCTTTGTTCTTCTCAAAGTTGCCGTCGGTGAATCTTGGGTGGTTTCTGCGCACGTCGCCTTTGTCGAAATCGTCCAAGGAGCCATACGCCCCGGTCAGAAACCCACGGCCCAAAGGGCTATAGGCGACGACGGCGACACCCAGTTCGCGCGCGGCCGGGATGGTGTCGTGTTCGATGTCACGCGCCCAAATGGAGTACTCCATTTGCACGGCGGCGATGGGGTGGACTTTGTGGGCTCGGCGGAGAGTGTCGGGACCGACTTCGCTGAGTCCGAGGTGCTTGACTTTGCCTTGCTCGACTAGGCGGGCCATGGCGCCGACGGTCTCCTCGATCGGCACCCGGTCATCGACCCGGTGCAGGTAGTAGAGGTCGACATGGTCCGTGTCGAGCCGTTCCAGACTCTTGTCGATGCACTTGTTTATATAGGCGGGCGTCGCGTCGACGATCATGGGGGCCATGCTGCTGACCAGGTCGCGATGGCTGGTCAGGCTGCGGTCGAAGACGTTGGCGAATTTCGTGGCGAGGAAAACACGGTCCCGGCAGGTTTTGAGCGCTTTGCCGAGAAGCAGTTCGTTGTCGCCGGCCCCATACATGTCGGCCGTGTCCCAGTGGTCGCAACCCAGCTCCAATGAACGCTCCAGGACGCGGAGCGACTCCGCTTCATCGGAGGGACCGTAGGCAAACGACATGCCCATGCATCCCAGCCCGATGGCCCCGACTTTCCGTCCCGCGATTTCCCGTTGTGTCATGGGTTTGGTTATGGCATACGTCGCTCTTCGGTGACCTGTGGCATATTGGAGGCATCAATCCCGACTACAGCCGCCCACCCGTTCCGCAGGATCAAAAGCCTAGGTTCATTCATGGTTGGGGCGTCCTTGGTGCCCTGGCTTTCGGCGGACTGTACTCAACGGTGTGGTTGCCGTTGCCAAAGCGGGTCGATGACTGGCCACATGTCTCCCCTCTGCTCACCGTTCCTGTTTGTCTCGTCTCCTATCTTGTTTGCGGCTACATCTGCGCCTGCCAATTTCGTCGGGTCCAGTAAATGCTTCTCCTCTGTCAGGTCAGAATGGCAAGCATGACCTGGCAGGAGAAAGTCGCCGAGGCGGGCAAGTCGTTTGGACACCGCAACTGGATCGTCGTTGGGGACGCCGCGATGCCTGTCTCGTCATCGCTGGGGTACGAGGTTGTCCTCGCTGAAGAGGCCTTGCCCGACGTGCTGGCGTTCGTGCTGAAGAACCTGGGAAGCCAAGTCAAGCCGATCGCCTGGCTTGACGCCGAGCTGGAGCTGGTCGAGGAATCTGAAGCCAAGGGCGCGGCGGCGGTCAAGAAGTCCATCGCTGAGGGCCTGAAGGATGTCGAGACCCGTACCGCCCCGCATGACGAGATCCTCGCACGCCTCGACCAAACGTCGCGGGTGTTCAAGGTTCTAATGGTCAAATCGACGCTGCAGGTGCCTTACACCAGCGTCTTTCTGGAACTGGACTGCGGTTACTGGTGCGCCGACCGCGAAGCGGCCCTCCGCCGCCGGATGGCAGGGCGGATCGGGCACCATCAGATTGTTTAGGGGCTAGGGGCTAGGGGCTAGAGGCTAGAGGCTAGAGCCTTGAGGCTAGGGCCTAGGGGTCACTTGGCGGCATAGTCTCTGATTCGTAAACACCGACAGTCCTCTGGCTATACTCACAGGCATGCCGCGCAAAGCTGCCGACACTGCTGGACGCAAACTCACTGCCGATGATCTGAAGCGCATCCCCTGGCGCTCGATCGGGCCCGCCTCGATGGGCGGGCGCGTCGCCGACCTGTGCTTCAAGCCGGGCGACCCAAAAACCTACTACGTCGCCTATGCGACCGGCGGCCTATGGCGGACCAGCAACCTCGGCACGACGTTCGAGCCCCTTTTTGACAAAGAAGAGACCAGCTCGGTCGGCAGCGTCCAGTGCTGCGACGCGCCGACGGACTGGAAGGGCTGGGAGAAGGACAAGTCCAAAGAGGACAGGAAGAAGGAGGGCAAAGGCAAGATCATATGGCTCGGCACCGGCGAGGGGAACGGCCGTAACTCCAGCAGCTGGGGCAACGGCGTTTATCGCAGCACCGACGCTGGCAAAACTTGGAAGCACCTCGGCCTCGAGGACAGCCACGACATTCCACGCCTGGCTGTCGATCCCCGAGACCCGGACACTTGCTACATGGCCGCGCTCGGGCACCTTTGGGGTGCTAACGCGACGCGCGGGGTCTATAAGACCAGTGACGGCGGCGCGACTTGGACGCCAGTCCTGCAGATCGACGACCAGACTGGTTGCTGCGACGTGGCGATCGACCCGAAAGAGCCGGACACGGTCTATGCCGCCATGTACAGCCGACGCCGGACAGCCTGGAGTTTCCGCAGTGGCGGGCCAGAAGGTGGCATCTACAAGAGCACCGACGCGGGCAAGACTTGGAAGAAGCTCGCGGGCGGGCTCCCCACTCAGACCGGCCGGATCGGCTTGGACATCTTTGCCGGCGACACGAAGAAGCTGATCGCTGTCGTCGAGAGCACCCAAGACGGTGCCAACAGCATCCGCGACGACCGGATGCGGGGCGGAGGCGTCTTCCGCAGCGACGACGGCGGCCAGACCTGGACGCGCAAGAGCTACCGTTCGCCGAGGGCGTTCTACTTCTCCAAGGTTAGACTCGACCCTAAAGACGACAATCGGGTCTATATGCTCGGATGGACGACCGAAGTCAGCGACGACGGCGGCGACACTTTCCGTGGCGGCGTCTGCGACCTGTTGCACGCCGACCACCATGCGATTTTGGTCGACCCCACCGACTCCGACCACCTCGTGATCGGCACCGACGGCGGCGTCTACCAGAGCTTCGACAAGGGCAAGACGTGGGACTTCCTGAACACCATGGCTACCGGTCAGTTCTATAACTTGGGCCTCGACATGTCTGAGCCGTACCGCATCATCGGCGGCCTGCAGGACAACGGCACGTGGGTCGGGCCATCGGCCACCAACAAGCTGCAGCCGAAGGACGACGCCCAGAAGGTGCCGGCCACGAGCATCTCGAATGCCGACTGGCAGGATGTTTTTTGGGGCGACGGCTTTCACGCGGAATTCGACCGTGACGACCCAAACACCGTCTACGCCGAGTGGCAGGGCGGGCACATCAGCGCCATCAACATGGCGACCGGCGAGAAGCGCTACCTGAGCCCAGAAGCCCGCGAAGGCGAGGCCCGGCACCGGTACAACTGGAACACCCCGTTCTTCATCAGTCCGCACGACAGCAGCGTCATCTATCACGCTGGGAACACTGTCTTCAAGCTGACCGAGAAGGGCGCCAAGTGGACAAAAATCAGCGGCGACCTGACGACAAACGACCCCGCCAAGATGGACACAGAGGGCAGCAAAGCCGAGGCCCACTGCACTATCGTGAGCCTGGCCGAGTCGCCGGTCGAGAAAGGCATGCTCTGGGCTGGCTCCGACGACGGGCTCGTGCACGTCACTCGCGACGACGGCAAGGCGTGGGCGAACGTCACTCCGGCAGCTGTCGGCGGCCGCTACATCAGCCGGATCGCGCCCAGCTACCACGCCAAGGGACGCGCATACATGAGCGTCGACGGCCACCGCTCCGACGACATGGACCCCTGCATCCTCGCCACCGACGACTACGGCAAGACGTGGCGCGACGTGACTGGCGACCTGCCCAAAGGACGTGCGGTGAAGTGTGTGCGCGAAGACCGCTTCAACGCCGACGTGCTTTATGCAGGAACCGAGAAGGGCCTCTATGTGAGTCTCGACAAAGGCGGCACTTGGATCGACATGCGTGGCAAGTCGTTCCCGACGGTGCCGGTGGACGACATCCAGCAGCACCCGCGGGAGACCGACCTGGTGCTCGGCACCCATGGCCGCTCAATCTGGGTTTTGGACGGTGCCGCCTGGATCGGCCAACTGACACCTGAAGTACTGGCTTCGCCTTTGCATCTGTTCACCGTTCCCGCCGCTCGGCCCCAGTGGTTCTTGGACTATCCAGGGTTGTGGACGCATAAGGTATTTCGAGCTCCTAACCCGCCGGCGGGCGTGCGCTTGGACTACTGGATTTCGACTTACACGGCCGACGACGTCAAGATCACTATCGAAGACGCCGGCGGCAATGTGGTCAAGTCGCTGTCTGGTTCAAACGCCCCCGGCTACAACCGGGCGACTTGGGACCTCAAGCCAGAAGCGTGGCTGCAACTGACCGACAAGGGCGAGGAGCCGTTGCTCTCCGACTTCCAGGTGCGACCTGGCACCTACAAAGTGAAGCTCGCGATGGGTGAGCACACGGCAGAAGGGACCTTTGAGGTCTTGCCCCGCCGGGAGAAGTGAGGATGGAGCCGACGTACCTCGACCTGGCGAAGATGATCGACCACTCGCTGCTCCAGCCGTTCTTGAGCGTGGACGAGTTGGAGGCAGGGCTGGAACTGGCCGTCGCCTATGAGTGCGCCAGCGTGTGCATCTTGCCGCACTACCTGCAGAGGGCTGCCCAGCGGCTGGAGGGTACAGGCGTCAAGGCGAGCACGACGATCGGTTTCCCCCACGGTGGACACCGGACGGACGTCAAGGTCTACGAAGCCCAGCGTGCACTGGCCGACGGAGCCGAAGAGCTCGACATGGTCGTCAACGTGAGCCTGGTCAAGAGCGGGAGGTGGGACGAAGTCAAGCACGATATCCGGGCCGTCGTCGACCTGGCCCATGCGGCCAAGCAGAAGGTCAAAGTGATCTTCGAGAACGCCTATTTAACCGACGACGAGAAAGTCCGGTTGTGCGAGGTTTGCAACGCCGTCGGAGCCGATTGGGCCAAGACATCGACCGGCTATGCGCCGAGCGGAGCGACGATCGAGGACTTGCAACTGATGGTCAGCCATTGCAAGGCGCCTGTGCAGGTCAAGGCCGCCGGCGGCGTCCGCGACCTGGCGACTTTGCGCCAGGTTCGAGGGTTAGGTGTCACCCGGGTCGGCATGTCCAAGACGGCGGATGTCCTGGACGCCTGGCGGGTCCAGCTTGGCCTCGACCCAATCGGGATGCGTGCAGCGCCTGGCGGTTACTGAACAGGCCTTCCGGTGGCACTGAAATCGCTTCGATTTATCCAGTGCCACCCGGCTCAGCGGCTTACCATTTGGCTTTCTGCGTCACCCTCTCCCAGTTGTCGCTGCGGAACGACGACGCCGGGCGTCCGGTGGAGTTGAAGAGCGTCGCCTTGGGGACGTCGTTCCACTGGTAGCGGACGGCGACCGGCAAGGCGACGGCGTCGCTCGTGACGACCACCTTGCCACCGACCACCTTGGCCGTGGCGGCGTGCCAGACCTTGTCCTTGCCGGCTACCTCGAATCCCTCCAAGCTGCCGTTCAGACCTTGGTTGAAAGCAAAGGTCACCACGGCCTGGTTGCCCTTGAACTCGGCCGACTTGTAAAGCGGACCGCTGGCGACCAGCTTGCGGCCATAGGCTTCGCGCAGGGCTGTGTCCGCCAGGCGCAGACCGACTTCCTGTTTGCGCGGCGGGTGGATGTCCGCCAGGTTCGGCGTGATGTCCGAAGTGACGATCATGCCGGTGTTCGGCGTGTTTGACAAGGTCATCAACTGGGCCTCGCGCAGATCGGCCGACGCCCCGCTGCTGCCATAGCCGCTGAACGGGGCGATCTGGACGAAGAGGAAGGGGAAGTTCCCCTGGCCCCAGCGCATGCGCCAATCCTGGATCATTGCAGGGAAGAGCGTCCGGTATTGGTACGCACGGCCCACGTTGGACTCGCCCTGGTACCAGATCGCGCCCTTGATCGTGTACGGAATGATCGGGGCGACCATGCCGTTGTAGAGCGTGCTGTAGTTGCCCGGAGGGTTGGGACCAGGTTTAAGGTCCGCCTGCTTGACGCTGACCCGCCGGTACCAGTCGGTGAACGTCGCCGAGAAATCTCCGGACTTCAGCGCGATTTTCGTGTTGTCGGTAAAGCCGCCTTCGCCGCCGGTGTCGTGGACACGGACAGCCAAGACGTTCTGTCCAGCCTTGAGAACACCGGCTGGCACTTGGTAGGTGCGCGGGGCGTCCCACTGGTTGGTCGCGCCGACCTTGGTCCCGTTGACCCAGGTGATGTCGTTGTCGTCGATCGGGCCCAGGGTCAGGGTCGCCGCCTTACCCACCTGGTCCTCTTGCACAGCGAACGTGGCCCGGTACCACACCACACCGTCGAAATCGTTCAGGCCGGTTTGGGAGAACCGCTCCGGTGTGGTGGCGTCCCAGCCAGCAGGGTCGACGGCTAACTGGTGCCACTTGCCCCAGCCTGGATCGAGGTGGGCGTTCTCCTCGTTGACCTTGGCGACCTTGGCCTGGTAGTCGGCTTGGCTCTTGGCCGCCCGCGAGAGCGAGGCGGCAAAATCGGGCATCTTGCGCAGCTTTTCTTCGCTGGTCCACAGCTCGGCCTCGGTGCCGCCGACGCAGGTCATGATCAGCCCGACCGGCACCTTGAGCGCCCTCTGCAGGTCGCGGCCAAAGAAGTAGGCGGTCGCTGAGAAGTTCATCACCGTCTCAGGCGAGCACGCGTTCCATTGGGCGTCCACCTCGGTTTGTGGCGTCAGCGAGTGCTTGTTGGGGACGTGGAACAGGCGCAGGTCCGGGTGGTTGGCGGCGTCGACTTCGGCCTGGGCGTTGACGATGGGGGTGGGCCACTTCATCGACCCGACCGGCCACTCCATGTTCGATTGGCCCGAGCACACCCAGACTTCGCCAAGCATGACGTCGCCGTAGACCTTGCTGTCCTGGGCGCGGACGGTCAACAGGTACGGGCCGCCAGCTTTGCCGGTCTTGATCTTGACCTTGAACTTGCCGTCCTTGTCGGCCTTGGTCTTGACTGAGGCTCCCCAGGAGCCATAGACCGCGACGGCGTGGCCCGGCGTGGCACCAGAGCCCCACACGGCAACTTCGGTGTTCCGTTGGAGCACCATGTGGTCGCTAAAGGCACTGGCAAGCTGGACGTTGGCCATAGCGAGAGAAGCGAGCGACATGCCGACAGCGGCGACGGCGAGACCCCTGAGTCCGTTCACGTCCCCATTATGCTCCGAGCCGGTTTGTAAACTGGAGAGGATGAAGCGAGCCGCCATACTTCTTCTCGCTGCCCTTAGCCCACTCGCGCAAAGCCAGTTCGTCTGGCCGAAGCCCGAATACAACGTCAGCAAGCCCGGGCTCTACACGGAAGACCCCTTCATTGTCGAGTACCGGAAAAAGTTCTTCTCGGTTTTCCGCGGCGACTACGCGGCCTTTGACAAAGCCTACAAAGAGATCGAGGCGATGGTAGGTAAGAACCCCAAGGACGCAAGGGCTTTGGTGTGGCTGGGCAACGGGCAGATGATCAAGGCGGCTGTGAGCCTGCTACGGGCCAAGGACAAAGACAAAGTGCCGCAGATGCTGGCCGAGTCCCGCAAAACTCTCGACAAAGCCGTCGCCCTCAAGCCCGACGACCCTAACATCTACATGATGCGGGCCGTGACGCTGTCGATCATCGCGGACAAGTTTCCCGCCGGCAACACGGACAAGAAACTGTTCACGACCCTGCGCGACGACTGCCTGAAGTTCATTAAGTTCATTGGGCCGAAGAGGATGGAAGGCGTCAGCATACACATGCGCGGCGAGGCGCTGGCGAGCCTGGCCCAGGCTTACACGGGCCTGGGAAACAAGGCGGAAGCAGTCAAAACATACAAGCGCCTGGCCAGCCTGAACAAGGGGACAGACTACGAGCCCAAGGCCCTCGCCAAAGTCAAAGAGCTCGGTGGCTGACGGGACTTGTGGACAACTGATGGGCCAAACCGGCCGGGAATTTCATAGAATGGACGAACGGCGTCCCGGCGCCGGAAGGTGAGACGATGTCAGCAAATATGGAAGGATTTCGAAGTATCGACGGCAGCGACAGCGTGATCGAGACCGAGTTTGTGAAGATCGTCTTTCAGCACGGGCCTGCTGACAACGGCGTGAACGGCTGCCGGATCGAGGACGTGATCGAGCTATTGCAGAAAAGGTTGCTCGACCACCAAGGCCGGGGCCTGGCCTGCGAGGAAAACGCCACCGCTCTGTTTCACTTAGATGAAGCCCGCGAGGCGTTGATCTTGCGCCTCCGCCGCCGTGAGCAGCAGGGTGTCCTTAACACTGGCGCGACCCACAAGTCGTCTGATCTGACCGTCTCCAACAAGAGCTAGGGGGCGGGCACGCGGCAGTGAGTTCACCGAAGGCACCCGTCATCGAGCGGGTCGTCCGACCCTTCCAGGAGTTCGCCGAGCAGCAGGCGGCGGGCGGCCTTGTGCTTGTCGCCGCGACCATCGCGGCGATGGTTGTCGCCAATTCGCCTTGGGCGGCCACCTACTTTGAGATCCTGGGCAGCTGGCTCGGCCTCCAGTGGCGTGGCCATGAGGAGGGCTACACCCTTCTCGTCTGGATCAACGACGGCCTCATGGCCGTGTTCTTCCTGGCCGTCGGCCTGGAGATCAAGCGGGAGATGGTGTCGGGCGAACTCTCGTCAATCGGGCGTGCCCTGGTGCCGATGGCCGCCGCCGTCGGCGGGATGGTCGCCCCGGCCCTGATCTTCTTCGCGCTCTGCAAGGGAACGCCTGAAGCCAAGGGCTGGGGCGTGCCGATGGCGACCGACATCGCCTTCGCCTTGGGTGTCTTGGCCTTGCTGGGCGACCGGGTGCCCAACGGCCTCAAAGTGTTTTTGGCCGCGCTGGCGATCGTAGACGACATCGGGGCGGTCGTCGTCATCGCCGTGTTCTATTCGTCTCACGTGCACATGGCTTACTTTTTGGCCGGGCTGGTGGTGTGGGGGCTGATGCTTCTGGGCGGTCGGATGGGCGTTCGCTCGCTGCTCTTCTACGGCGCTTTGGGGCTGGTCTTGTGGTGGCTACTCCACCACTCAGGTGTCCACGCGACGCTTGCGGGAGTCCTCACCGCTTTCGCGGTCCCTGCCCGGGCCCGGATCAACGTCCCCGAGTTCCTTTTCAGAGCACGGCAGCGCCTGGACGAAATTGGCGCTTGCCGGTCCGACGTCTTGGACGAGGAACAAGAGGCCTCCCTCCACCGTTTGGAGCGGAGCGCAGAGAGGGTCACGACGCCGCTGAACCGGTGGCTACACCTGGTCCACCCGTGGGTGGTGTTTTTGATCGTCCCCGTATTCGCCCTAGCGAACGCTGGTCTGCCGCTCAGCGCCGAGACATTCCGGTCCGCCCTGTCGCACCAGGCGTTCTGGGGAGTCTCGCTGGGCCTCCTGCTCGGAAAGCCCATCGGAATCACCATGTTCACATTGGTAGCGGTCAAGCTGTTCAGGCTAGAGTTGCCTGGCCTCGTGAACATGCGCCACGTGTTCGGTGCGTCGCTGCTCGGTGGCATCGGGTTCACGATGTCGTTCTTCGTCGCCGGCCTGGCCTTTGCCGGAACGCAGGCTTTGGACGAGGCCAAGCTCGCCGTCTTGCTGACGTCGGTGGTCGCCGGTGTCCTCGGGGCACTTTCGCTGGCGTTGATGAGCAAAAGAATCGCGCCTTCAACTTAAGACGAAACCTTTGCGCGGTGTACTCTTCTATTCGTCATTCCTGCGAAGGCAGGAATCCAGCTCTGGGGCCAAAACTGTTCGTTTTCCGAGATTCCGAGATGAAACGGACTGCGCTGGTCCGGAGAGCTGGTTCCCTGCCTGCGCAGGGATGACGGGTGAAACAGCCTTAGTCAATCGGACGTCCGGCCAGGCCTGGGGCCGGGTCGTAGAACTCGACGGCGACCGGCAGTGACTCGGCGAGCAACTCGGCCATTCGAGCCATGCCGGGGTTCTCGGTGGCGTAATGGCCGCTGGCCAGGATCGTCATTCCGGCTTCGGACGCTTCAACGGCGATGTG
Organism: Armatimonadota bacterium; assembly: GCA_018268335.1. Taxonomy (GTDB): domain Bacteria; phylum Armatimonadota; class Fimbriimonadia; order Fimbriimonadales; family Fimbriimonadaceae; genus JAHBTB01. Next base: position 10,168 of record JAFDWT010000024.1, read on the forward strand.
CTGGGGCACTTCGCCGGTGACAAAGGCGTCGCATCCGGCGGCGACGGCGTCCTTCCAGCAGTCGGCGGCGGCACCGCCGACGACGAGCACTTTACTGATTGGTCGGTCGTGCCCTTGCCACAGCAAGGACTTGGTCCCCAAGGCGTCGTCGACATAGTCGACGAACGCACAGGAGTCCATCGAGCGGGGAGTGAAGCCGACTCGCCCGGCGGGCTGTCCGGGTGCCTCGCGGAGCATGACGACGTCGTAGGCTGGCTCGTCATACGGATGGGCTTCGGTCAGTGCCTTGACGACGCCTTCGAGCCGGTTCAGTGGCGTCACCATTTCGACCCGCGACTCGCCGACGGTCTCCCTGTCGCCAGGCTTGCCCAGGTAGGGGTCGGAGCCCTCCTGCGGCTCATAGGTTCCGGTGCCGAGGGAGCTGAAGGCGCACCGATGGTACAAGCCGATGCTGCCCGCGCCAGCCTCGGACATGGCGTCGATCACCGAGGTCTCATGCTCGGGCGGCACAAAGGTGACGATTTTGGCCGTCCGGCGCGGTTCGGCGAAGCCGACGGCTTCGGTTTCCATCAAGCCGAGCTTCTCGGCCAAGACATCATTGATCCCTCCGGGAGCACAGTCCCAGTTCGTGTGCGCGCCGATAATGGCGATGTCGTTCTGCATCAGCAAGCGCACAGCCTGGGCTGCGCGGCCTTCGCCCGCCAAGTTCTTGATCGGATCCCAAATCAGCGGGTGGTGGCTGACCAGAACTTGAGCCTTCACCGAGGCCGCGTACCGAATGGCTGCGAGCGAGGAATCTAGCGATACGACGACCCGGCCGACAGAAGCCGAAGGCACACCTACCTGCAACCCGACTTTGTCAAAGGAGAACGCGAACTCTGGCGGAGCGAGCCGTTCAACGGCGGCCAAAACGGCGGAGACAGGGACCATGCGCGCGAGATTACCGGGGCCAGAAACGGTCGGAGGCGGGTTGTTCAACCCGCCTCACAGAACTCACGGTCTTCGATTTTATGATTGCAACTCTTGCGAGTGTGGTCTTTACAGTGCTCGGCCAGTTTCCTGACCGCTCTTTCTCCGACTTGGTCTAGCGCGATGCCGCTGGTCATGGCCAGGGTCAACAGCGCAAAGGCCTCGTCTTCCGTGAGCTCCAACCGATCCTTGAGGATCTCCATGGTTGTTACTCCTTGATGTATGGCTATCAAAGGCATCATCGCCTCTGACTCTTCCATTGTGACGGATGAGAGCTCAAAAGTGTTCCCCTGCGGGGGCAAGGATTTTTGCCAGATCATTGTAAGGTGGCGGCGGTAGACTCAAAAGAGATGTCCCAAGGCGAGTATTTGCAGTTCGGCGGAATGGCCGTCGTCGAGGGAGTCATGATGCGGTCGCCGCACTATTGGGCGGTCGCCTGTCGCGCGCCGAGCGGCCAGATCGTCGTCAAGACCGAGCCGCTAGAGCAGACCTGGATCGGGCGGCAGAAGTGGCTGAAGAAGCCGTTTTTGCGCGGCACACTGGCCATGCTGGACACCATGGCACTGGGTTCGCGGGCCATGAACTTTGCCTCGAACGTCCAGTTGGAAGCCGAGTCGGCGGGAACCAAGAAGACCAAGACCCTTGACAACGCCACCCTTGTGCTGACCTTGGTCGTGTCATTGGCGTTTGGTTTCGTTGTCTTCAAGCTCGGTCCCGAGGCCATCGCCCAGTGGCTGCGCCCCGGTGAGAAAGATCATCAGGGCACCGGCACGAACTACCTGGCCGAGCTCATCAAGATCGTGTTCTTTATTGGCTACCTCATGCTGATCCGACGTTTGCCGGCGATCCTGGAGGTCTTCAAATACCACGGAGCCGAGCACAAAGCGATCAATGCTGTCGAGGCCAACGAGGGTCTGTCGGTGGCGACGGCCCAAGCTCAGACGCGACTGCATCCGCGCTGCGGCACTAACTTTGCGATCATCGTTTTGCTGGTCGGCCTGTTGCTGTTCCCATTGATCCCGCGGTTTGGACAGTCTGATGCCCCGATGGCTTTGGTCGTCTTGATCAGGCTGGGCATCGAGCTCTGCATTCTGCCGTTCATCGCTGGGATCAGCTACGAGATCATCCGAGCGGCAGGGAAGGCCAAGGACCAGAGATGGGTGAACGTCCTGCTCAAGCCGGGCTTGATGACGCAATTTATCACCACCGAAGAGCCGGAAGAGAAGCACTTGGAAGTCGCCGTTGCTTCGCTTGAGGCCGTTTTGCTGGCCGAAGAGAACGGCACGGTGACGAACATCCCGTACGATCCCGCGTTCGGCACCGCTCCGGCGACCGCCTGATCAGCTGTTGGCCGAAATGAGGGCTTGGTCGTCTTCGGACTCCCGCGCGCTGTAGTAGTACGGGGTCGCTGATTCAAACTCGCCGGCGCAGGTGTCGACCATCTTGTAGACGTTTTGGGTCTCGGCTTCAACGAAGAGGTCTCCGTAGCTGTCGGCCACCGGCCCGAGGAGCTCGCGTATGGTCCTCACTGGGACACCCAAGGCAGCGGCCCGCAAGATGTCAGCCTTCACTTCCTCGTCTCGTCGTCGTCCGTTGGCAGCTTGGCGAAGGGCTTCTGTGACGACGACGATGCCCAGAATCTTGCGCAGGAACCAGCGGTCGACACGGCTGTGCCGGTGCACTTCGTCCAGGCTCCAGCCGCGCCGGAGGGCTTCGGCCAGGGCCCACAGCCTTTCATCGGTCGGCTGGCTGATCGCCACCTTGAGAGCGTCGTCGGTGCAGTTGTCCGGCGCAAAGGCGACGTGGCGCAGGTCTTTGGATTTGACTTCCAGGCCACGGACAGCCTTGAGCAGTGCCGCCTCAAAGGTCCGGTCGATCGCCATGACCTCGCCGGTCGCCTTCATTTGTGTGGACAGGCGTCGGTCGCCGGTGCCGAACTTGTCGAACGGCCATCGCGGGATTTTGACGACGCAGTAGTCGAGGGCTGGCTCGAAGCAGGCCTTGGTCGTGCGGGTGACGGCGTTTTCGATCTCGTCCAGCGTCTTGCCGACGGCGATCTTGGCGGCGACACGGGCAATGGGATAGCCGGTCGCTTTCGACGCCAGAGCTGAAGAGCGGGAGACGCGCGGGTTGACCTCGATGATGTAGTAGTCGAAGCTGTCGGGGTTGACGGCGAGCTGCACGTTGCAGCCGCCTTCGATCTTGAGTGCGTTGATGATCTTTAGCGACGCCGTCCGCAGCATGTGGTATTCGATGTCGCTGAGCGTCTGGGAGGGGGCGACGACGATCGAGTCACCGGTGTGGACGCCCATGGGGTCGAGGTTCTCCATGTTGCAGACGGTGATGCAGTTGCCTTTGCTGTCGCGCATCACCTCGTATTCGACTTCCTTCCATCCGAGTAGGCTGCGCTCGACCATGAGCTGGCTGCGCATGGAGAGCTTGAGGCCTTTGCGGCCCGTTTCCCAGAGTTCGTTCCGGTTGTTGGCGATGCCGCCGCCAGTGCCGCCCAAGGTGTAGGCGGGGCGGATGATGCAGGGGTACGGGACGACGTCCAGGATCGCTTCGAGGTCGGCGTCGCTCTCGACGATCCAACTCTCGGGGACCGGTTCACGGATTTCGCGCATCAGGGCGCGGAAAAGCTCTCGGTCTTCGGCCTTGCGGATGGCCTCCAACTGGGTGCCCAGGAGCTTAATGCCGTACTTTTCGATGATCCCGGCTTGGTCGAGCTGCGAGGCCAGGTTGAGGCCGGTCTGGCCGCCGAGTGTCGGCAGAAGCCCGTAGGGCTTTTCCCGGATGATGACGCGCTCCAAGAACTCGACGGTGAGCGGCTCGATGTAGACGGCGTCGGCCGTCTCTTCGTCGGTCATGATCGTCGCCGGGTTGCTGTTGACGAGGACCACGCGGTAGCCCTCTTCCCGCAAGCTCTTACAAGCCTGGGTGCCGGCATAGTCGAACTCAGCCGCCTGGCCGATGATGATCGGACCGCTGCCGATGACGAGGATGGTCCGCATTTCCAGGGGTGGAGTATAGCGGTTTGACTGGCCCGGACCGGGGCTTGTGTCGGGGAGGATGATGCTGCTGGGAGAGGTCGAGTCAACCAGAGTCCGTGGTTGCCGACTTGGCCTTAAGCGACAGCATCGGGCGTTCCAGGCAGAACCAGCTGACAGCTGCTGCCGCAAGGCTCAGCCCGAATCCGGTCGCGATGAACCGGGGGCCGGTCAGAGCCCACTTGTCGCAGAGTGACAACATGGGGAGGTGCAAGACGTACAGCCCGTAGGAGAGGTCGTTGTTGAGCTTCGGCACCTTGACGTCCATGGTTCCCAAGCCCAAGACGCCCAGCGACCCGCCGACGACCATCAGGACGAAGAGGACGCCCCGCAGCCAGCCCATCGGCAACTGGAAGAACAGGCCAGCGCCGGCCACTGAGGCGCCGATAAACACCCACCAATAGCGCCGCACCACGGGGAGGTACTCGCTGTCGGCCATATAGGTGCCGGCAGCGAAGCTCGCGCCGACAGCAAACCCGGTCGGCCCGCCGTCCAACGGATGGGACAATCGAAAGACCGTGAACAGCAACACCGAGAAAACAGACAACAGGCAGAACGCCACCCAGAAGAACCCGCGATGGAAGTGCCGGACGCGGTAGAGCCCCAGGACGGTGAACAGCACCATCAGGCCGTAGAGGATCTCCTCGACTGACAAGCTCCACAGCGCGTAATTGGCACCGGGCGTCGTGTTGACCGGGATCATGCGGACATAGGAGAGCAGGCTGTCGCGTAGTGCCGGCATGCCGTTGACGGCATAGGTGACCACCAGGGCCAAGAAGAACGCTGGTAGCACCCGCAGGGCGCGGTTGCGCCAGAAGGCACCCAGATTCGGCGTTCGCTGGAGCGATTGGAACACCAAGAAGCCAGAGATCGCAATGAACGCGGGCACCGGGTCGATGGGCAGGATGAGGTTTTGGTCGCCTCGATGGGCGATTGGTGTGTGGAGCCACACGACCTCGAGGGCCAGGAACAGACGGATCCAATTGAAGAGTGGATAGTGGGGTCGGGCTCCGCTGCGGCTCTGTCGTCCCTCGGTCTGAGAGTCGGCTTCTGGCTGCGCGCCGGGCGTGATTTGAGACTCCGCTTCCACAACCAGTGTTGTTCAGACGTCGTGGCCGTCCCATTCGGTGACGGCCCTTGGCAAAGATGGGCTACTCGCGGTCAAAGAACTTGTCCACGGGCGTCTGGCCCGCGTAGAACTGGCCGAGCTTCAGCCGTTTGGAGTGGCCGTCCACCCAGTAGATCGTCGCACCATCGGCAAAGGTGAGCTCGGGCCTGCCCCAACAGTCGGTGTCGTCGAGGCTGGGTGGCAGGATGTACTTGCCGTCGTCGCCACACCAACTCTGTGGCACGCTCGACTTGGCGGTCGAGAACAGGACCGACTCGGCGGGTGAGGTGAACTCGGTGGCGGCAAAGGTGGTCTGGCCATTGGCGTTGGAGAAGTCGACCGCCATTGTCGTCGTGTAATAGGCGTTGTAGCCGAAGTGGGTCGTCAGTTGGCCGGTCGTGTCGGTCTGTTTGACTTTGGAACCAGGGCAGACCCAAACCTGCTTGTTCTTGACATACGGATCCAGGAGGTCGTGCCAGATGAAGAAGCCGGTGTCAGTTCCGTAGGCCGCCGGCACGAAGTGGTCGTCGTAGTCGCTCAGGTAGAGCTGCGAAGCCGTGCCCAGGTTCCTCTCGTTCGACATGCACTGCACAGCCATGGCGCTGGCCTTCGCCTGGGCAAAGACCGGCATCAGGATCGCCGCTAGGATCGCGATGATCGCAATGACGACGAGCAGTTCGATCAGGGTGAAGGCGCGGCGCATGTGCTTGGTTTTGAGTGAGTTGGCGTTGGAGGGAGCAAAGGCAGAAAGGACATATAAGTCGAATACGACCTATATGTCCTATTGGGCTACAGCAGACTCACGCGGTTCTCAGAACGGCGAGTCTGGGTATGTGAACTTGTCGGCGTTCTCCGGCGTGATGAGCTCGCAGGGGATCGTCTTGTTCTCTTGGGCCTGACCGGCTTTCTTGCCCGCCTTCAGCGCCTCGACGCATGCATGGACGGCGTCATTGATCATTTTGGGCGGATAGGTCGTGTCAGCGGGGAAGACCGGGTCATTGGCCTTGACGCGCTTGACGACATCCTGCATACCGGCGCCGCCGAGCATCCAGGGCTGGGTGCGGTTGGCTTCTTTGAAGGCCTTTTCGACACCCAAAGCCATGTCATCGTCACCGGCCCAGATCGCGTCGATCTGCGGGTACTTCAAAAGGGCGGTCTGCGTGACCTTGTAGGCTTCCTGGCGGTCCCACTTGCCGACGAGCTCTTGCAAGACTTCTACGCCGCTTGCCTTGAACACAGCGTTCGCAGCATCAACACGGTCGGTGTCGACCTGGCAGGGAATGCCGCGGTAGACCAAGATCTTGCCTTTGCCACCGAGCTTCTTGACGATGTACTCGGCCGAGATCTTGCCAAACTGCTTGTTGTCACCGGCCAGGAACATGTCGACGGGCGTGTCCACGCCGCGGTCGACCGACACCAAGAAGATGCCCTGCTCCTTGAGCTTCTTGATCTCGGGGGTCAGTGACTTGGTGTCGTAGGCGAGGAAGACGATGGCGTCGAGACCTTGGGTCGCCAAGGTTTCGAGTTGCTTGACTTGGTCTTCGCCGTCTTTGGCGGTCACGACGGTGATGTCAGCGTCGGAGGCCAGTTCTTTCTTGGCTTCGTTGGCCCAGTAGACGACGCCGGCCGTCCAGCCGTGGTCGGCGGAGGGGATGCTGACGCCGATCTTGTACTTCTTGCCGCTGGTCTGGGCCGTCGGCTTTGTGCCAGGGTCGGTCTTCGAGGGTTCAGGAGCCGCGTTGCAACCGGCCAGGGCGACCGCCATCGACGCGGCCGCTAACCAAGCAAAGTTCACCTTCATGGTGCCTCCATTCTAGCCGGAAGCAACACATTTTTGTCTCGCCTGCCCGTCACGCACCAGTACCTCTCCCTTGGGAGAGGTCGGTGAGCTCTGGCGAACTGGGAGAGGGGCCTCCGGTTCCGGAACGGCCCCTCTCCCTTCGAGCTTCCACCTTCGCCGGAGCGAAAGTGGACTCCTCGAAGTCTTCTCCCCAGGGAGAGGAATTGCCGAAATCTTCTCTACGTGGGGCTTATGCGGCTTTCTGTCCGCGCTGGATGAGGACGGCCAGGAGAATGATCACGCCCTTGACGACGCCCTGCCAGTAAATGCTGACGTTGGCAGTGACCAGCATCGTCGAGATCATGCCGAGCAACAGCACGCCGATCAGAGTTCCCCAGACGCGGCCACGACCACCCGACAAACTGGTTCCGCCAATGACGACAGCAGCGATGGCGTCCAACTCATAGAAGGCGCCCATTGAGGAACTCGAAATCGAGTTGAGCTTTGCCGCACCGATGACCGAGGCGATTCCGACGCACAATCCGACGATGGCGTAGGCTCCCAACTTGACTGCGTTCACGGAGACCGCGGCATAGACGGCAGCCTTCTCATTGGCCCCGACTGCCACCAGGCGCCGGCCAAACGGTGTCCTTTCGAGCAAGAAGGTGGCCGCAACGACAGCCAGTAGAAACACAAATATGATCCACTGCACCATCAGCGGCTTGTGGTTGGAGCCCATGATGAATGGGAGCGGCAGGCCAGCCCCGGCCAGGCTTTCCAGCCCGCCCGTACTCTTGGAGGCGATTTCGGATCCGTCGGCGATGGCCTGGGTCAACGACCGGTAGGCGAGCAGCCCGCCGAGTGTCGCGACAAAGGGAGCGATGCGGCCAACTGTGACGAGCAGGCCATTGACCAGACCACCAGCCACGCTGACCAGGATCGAAGCCCCGACGCCCGTCCAAACCGCCATCATCTCAGGTGCGTGGCCCTCTAGCGACTTGTTCATCACCATGATGCCGACGCCACCGGCGAGCGCCATCAGGCTGCCGACACTGAGGTCGATGCCGCCGCTGACGATGAGCAGAGTCATGCCGACCGCAATGATGCCGACGCCGCAGTTTTGCGAAAACAGGTTGCGCAGCACGTCAGGCTTGAGGAAGACCTGCGGCTGCATGACGATATTCAGCCCGAGCAACACGAGGAAGGCCGCAAGCACCCCCCACTTCTGCATGAAGGGGCCGAACTTCACGCGTCCACCCCGGCGACCAGCATCATCATCTTTTCCTCCGTCATGTCTTCTCCGGTCAGTTCGCCGACCGTTCTCCCTTCTCGTAAAACGACCGTCCGGTCGCAGAGTCCGATCAACTCGGGCATCTCGCTGCTGATCACGACGAACGTCATCCCTTCGGCCGCCAGTTTGCGGACCAGGTAGTAAATCTCGCTCTTGGTGCCGACGTCCACCCCCCGGGTCGGCTCGTCGAGGACGAGCAGCTTGGGCTGGGTGTCGAGCCACTTGGAAAGGCTCACCTTTTGCTGGTTGCCGCCGCTCAGTGTCTGCACGTCGACATCGGGGCTGGAGACCTTGATTTGGATCTCCTTCACCCAGTGTTCGATGTGCTGTTGTTCCTTCTTTCTGTCCAGAAGCAGACTGCCATAGGCCCGCAGGTTGGCCAAAGTGATGTTTTCGCCCACTGACCTGGTCAAGTGTAGGCCGAGGAGCTTGCGGTCCTCGCTGACATAGGCGATGCCAGCTTCCAGGGCTTGGCGTGGACTAGTGAAGTGGACGGGCTTACCTTCGTAGGAGATGCTTCCAGCGGATTTGCGCAGGCCGACGATGGCTTCGGCCGCCTCGGTCCGCCCGGCGCCGACGAGTCCGGCGATCCCAACGATTTCGCCGCGGCGCACTTGGAAGTTGACATCTTTGGTGTGTCCAGGAACTTGCAGGCCCTGGACATCGAGGACGACTTCTTCCTTCCACGAGGGTGTCTTGGTCGGATAGTAGTCAGCTAGTTCGCGCCCGACCATCAGCTTGGCGAGGGTGGCCTCGTCGCATTCGCCCTTGGGCAGAGTCGCGACGAACTGGCCGTCGCGAAGGACAGTGATGCGGTCGCAGACCTGGATGAGCTGCTCCAGGATGTGGGAGATGAAGACGACGGTGGTGCCTCTGCTCTTCAGGCGCTCCATGAGGTCGAGCAGGGCAGTGGTCTCGCGCTCGCTGAGGACGGCGGTGGGCTCGTCCATGATCAGCACCTTGGCCTCGTAACTGAGTGCCTTTGCGATTTCGACGAGCTGCTGGCCGGCGATACTGAGGTCTTCGAGCATTGTGTCTGGACTGATGTCGGCCCGGACTTCCGTCAAGAGGCGTTTCGCTGTCTCGCGTGCGGACTTGTGGTCCAGAGCCAGACCTTTGCGCGGCTCGCGGCCCAGGGCGATGTTTTCGGCGACCGTCAAGGTGCCGACTAGGTTTAGCTCCTGGTGGATCATCACGACGCCAGCGTCGATCGACTCGCGGACGCCGTGCCAGTGGACTTCGCTGTCTTCGACGAGGATCGCACCTTCGGTCGGTCGCTCGACGCCACTGAGCAACTTCATCAGCGTGCTTTTGCCCGCCCCGTTCTCGCCAATGACGCCGTGAATTTCGCCCGGCTCAAACGCGATGCTGACCCCGTCCAGAGCCAGGACACCGGGGTAGCTTTTGGAGACGTTTCTTGCTTCGAGCCTTGCCACGCGAAGGCTATCTTAGCCGGTCCGGTAGCATGGCGGCATGGCTCCTTTGGTCATCGCTTCCCTCATCGGCCTTGTCGCCGGCGTCCTCAGCGGCATGTTCGGCATCGGCGGCGGCATCCTGGTCGTGCCCGCCTTGGTCTTACTGAACAAGCTTGACCAAGCTAAGGCCCAGGGGACGTCACTAGCGGCGCTATTGGCGCCGGTTGGCATCTTGGGGGTCATCGCCTATGCGCAGAAGCAAAAGGTGGACTGGCCGATCGCAGCCTGCGTAGCCGTCGGCCTGGTCTTCGGGCCGATGATCGGGGCGAAGTTCGTTTTGAACCTGGATCCAGTCGTAATCAAGCGCACCTTCGGAGCGTTTGTCATCTTGGTCGGTGTCTACTTTGTCTTTGGCAAGTAGCTGGGCCCGCGCCAACCTGCGGGCGGCGTCTCGCGTCGAAGTCTTTAAATGATGACAGCCCTAATCGCCTCGCTCTGCCTCGCCGGCTTGCCAGACGTGACTGACGTCAATGGCAAGGTGTACCGGTTGAATGGGCGACCGGCGACTGTGGTCGTGTTTGTGACCGTGGACTGCCCGATTGCTAACCAGTACCAGGTCGAGCTGGAGCGGCAGCGTCGCCAGTTCGAGCCGCATGGCGTCGGGTTCTTCCAGGTCCACGTCGATCCAGATGTGGATGCAGCCGTCGCCAAGAAACACGCTGGCGAATTCGGTGTCCGTGCCATGTTGGTCCTCGACAAAGAGCACAAACTGGTGAAGGCCTTTGGGGCTTCGGTGACGCCGCAGGCGTTTGTTTTGGACAAGGCTGGAAGGGTCGTCTACCGCGGTCGGATCGACGACAGGTATTCGGGGCTAGGGAAGCAGAGGGACAGGGTCGACCACCACGATCTGCGCGATGCCGTCCAAGCGGTCCTCGCCGGGAAGCTGCCAAGAGGCAATGAGACCCTTGGTTACGGATGCTTGATCCCTCGTTCAAGCAATTGAAAAAGGAAGCGACCCCAGGCCTGTCTTAGCCTGAGGTCGCGCGTTGTTTCCCTGGAGTCGGTGAATTATTCTTTGCCGACTTTTGCCGCGTACTCTTGGCGGAGCCGCTCGCTCTTGGCTTGCGCCTTGGCCTTGCGGCGGCGGATGCCCCAAGGGAGCTTGGTGTAGTCGGTGGTGTAGTGGCCGATGATCAGGTCATAGACCGGGATGACGACATTGAAGTTGGTGTCATCGATCATGTGGTGGGCGTAGTGCCGCTTGTCGAACCAGTCGAACAGGTTCTTGGTCGGCGGATATTTGTGGTACCAGCGCGGCTGGCCATCGGCGCGCGGAAAGTGCATGTGCCAGTGGACGATCTCGTACATCACGTAGTAGAGGGTGACCGTGATCGGAAAGGTCAGCGCCACCGGACCGAGCCACATGAAGAGAGGAACTGCGATCGGCGAGATGAACAGCATGGTAGCCGGCCACATGAGTGGGCCGAGGCTGATCGGGTTCTCGTGGTGGGTGGGAACTTTGTGGTAGTCCTCGGCACGATATTCGGGGTGGTGCTGGAGGGCGTGTTTGTCGAACGCCGCATAGAGCTTGCCACCGAACAGCTTCCGTTGTGGCGTGTGGAGGATGAACTGATGGAACAGCCCCTCGATGATGCTAGCCAAAACGATGCTGAAGAGGACGAGGGAGACGACTGTTATCCAGATCACGACGAGATTCCTTCCTTCGGGGATCGTACCTTTGCCGGTCTCACCGAATGGACATGACTAGGTACGGTGCCACCTGGCCCTTCGACTCGCAGAAGGGCCAAATGGCGGCGGAGTTCAGTCCTTTTGGACTTGATTGAATTCGAGCTCGACGGGGGTGTCTCGGCCAAAAATGGAGATCATGGCCTTGAGCTTTTCCTTTTCGGGGTTCACTTCTTCGACGCGGCCCGTGTAGTCGAGGAACGGGCCGTCGATGACGCGGATGATGTCGCCGCGGTCGAACGCCACCTTGGGGACTTCTTTCGATTTTTCCAGGTTATGGAGGATGCGGGCGACCTCGTAGTCCTCCATCGGCACCGGCTTGTTGCCGCTGCTGACGAAGCCTGTCACGCCAGATGTGCCTTTGACGAGCTTGAACGTCTCATCGGTCAGGTTCATTTGAACCAGGATGTAGCCAGGGAAGACCTTGCGCTCGCGGGTGACGCGCTTGCCGGCCCGGTTGGCGGCCTCTTGCTCGGTAGGGATCAAGATGTCGTAGAGGTCAAAGTTCCAAAAGCCCTCGACCTGGGCGCGGCGGGTCAGCAGGTCACGAACCTTGTTCTCGTGACCAGAAATTGTGTGGACGGCATACCAGGAGCGTGCCATTTTCGTTCACTTGCCCCCAGTGACAAGGAGTTTGAGCAGGACTTCGACGACGAGCGAAAAGACCGTCAACATGATCGTCACAAGGGCGCAAACGCCCAGGACGACACCAGTGAGCCGGGTGGCTTCACGCGGCTTCGGCCAGGTGACGTGCTTCATTTCGAGCTTCACGTCGCGGAAGAATCCGCGCGGGCCCTTTTTTGACGACGGCATCGGGAGGCTGCCAGTCACTTTCTTGCTTTCGTCCATTGTCTGTTTCCGGTGGTTTTTCCCGATAGGGACAAACACTTTTTTCCGGCTCCGTTCTTGGGGGGAGTCACCAGGATACCACTGCCGGGCCCTTTGTCAAGGTCCTCTTTCGGCCCACCAGGCGGTCACTTGGCAATCTTGTCGACGCGATAGTTGATCGTGCCTGCAGGAGCTTCGAAAGTGACGGTCTCGCCGACCCTCGCGCCGTCCAGGGCTTGGCCCATGGGCGATTCTTCGCTGATCAAGTCGAGGTCGGCGTCGGCCTCCACGCTCGCGACGATCCGGACGGTGAAGTCGAACCCCCGCTGCGTGTCGGTCACGGTGACCAACGAGCCTAGGCCGACGTGGTCGGTCGAGATGTCGTCGTCGCTGAGGACGCCGGCGCCGGAGAGGATCGTCTTGAGTTCGGAAATGCGCGACTCGACAATGGCCTGTTCGACTTTGACCTCGTCCAGCTCGTTGTTGTCTTCACTGAACTCGCCGTGGTCTTTGCTGTCGCGGATCCGTTCGGCGATTTCGGCGCGTTTATGGATGGTCAGGCGGCTGAGTTCCGCCTTCAAACGGTCCATACCTGCTTGGGTCAGCAACACTGGTTCTGACTGTTCAATTTCGAGCTCGTCCATACCCGCCGCCATTCCTGCCAAACAGGGAGGCTAGACCCTCCCATGGAAGCGCCATTATAACTCCGAAGGCCAGAGACCCCGGGACTCCCCGGATGAGTGACGCTTTTTTGTTGTCAAAAGTTTCGGACGACTTGTCTGGGCTCCCTATAGTCCTTTTTCAAACCCACTGGTATCTTGTGTCTTATGGTGCGCCATTCCGCGACACTTTTCCTGCTGGGTGTCGTGGCGCTGGCCAGTGGTCAGGCCGACGAAAAGATCGACCCCCGCTCCGTACCGCCCGACGTCTTCATCACTGTCCGCAAGGGCAAGTCGGGCGAGGACCTGGTCGATGTGCGGATGCGTGTGCAGGGGTATCCCCTGGAAGAACTGCGCCGCCAGTGCTTGGCGGTCGGGACCGAGACGGGCAGCGACGTGAAGGGGCTTGAGGTCTACAACATAGCCCTTGGCGGGCCGCAGGGCAACACCGCCGCCTCGGCGGCGTTTGGCTGCAACCACCTCGTCGACCGCGACCTGGGCGAGATGGACCTCGGCGCGATCGTCCGCGCGTTTGTCGGTGCTCCCAAGGAGTGGCGGGTGCAGTCGTTCTTGGTGGTCTTTGCCGACGAGAAGCCGACCAACAAGACGATCCGGTCACTGCGGAAAGGGAACGTCAGACTGGAGGCAGCCGACTTTAAAGGGCAGCCGGGCATCGAGTATCGCGTCCTGACTCTCACCCAAGACCCGAAGGAAATCAACGTCCCTCGGAACATGGCCCACAAAGAGGCAGTGCCTTCTTCTTCGGCTCCGCCGTCCAAGAACCTGCATCCGGCGGTCGTGCCACTCCTGGCTATTGGTGCCATCGGGGCAGGGGTGCTTGTCTATTTGGGATTGCGAAAAGAGAAGTCCACAACCCGGTAGCCACGCGAACGGAAATCTTGAAGTGCCGTTGGTATACTGGACTCGCTCCAAGGGGAACCAGGAGTCCTGACCAACCGTAAAGGCCCGCTTATGCAAGACGCTTCTGCCATCGACATCCGAGATTTGATCAGCGCGGGCTATGACGTCACCGCGTCCGACGTGCTCATCAAAGCAGGCAACAAGCCAAAAATGAAGCAGCACAGCTTCGTTCGCGACCTGCCAGGCGAGTGGCCGGTGCTCTCGGCGGACGACGTCAAACGCCTCCTGAGCTCAGTCATGTCCGAGCGGCAGCGTCGCCACTTTGAAGACCACAACGAAATGGACCTCGCGTTCATCCTCGAGGGCAAGTGCCGTATCCGCACGAACGTCTATAGCCAGCGCGGCACGATGGCCGCTGTCATGCGGATCATCCCTTCGAAGATCCGCACTCTCGACGACCTCGGCCTGCCGCCGTCGTTGGCAGAGATCACCAAGAGCCGGCAAGGATTGGCCCTCGTCACCGGTCCGACCGGGTGCGGCAAAACGACGACCCTGGCCTCGCTGATCGACATCATCAACGAGCAGAGGCGATGCCACATCGTCACCATCGAAGACCCGCTCGAGGTCGAGCACTTCGACAAGAACAGCTACATCAGCCAGCGCGAAGTCGGCATCGACACGGCAGACTTCTATCCCGCCATGCGCGCCGTCGTCCGCGAAGCGCCGGACGTCATTCTGATCGGTGAAATGCGTGACACGACGACCATGAACGTCGCGCTGCAGGCTGGTGAGACCGGCCACTTGGTCTTCTCGACGGTCCACACTTCGAGCGCCTATGAGACGCTCGACCGTATCGTCAACATGTTCCCGCCGCACGAAAAGGTGCACCTCTGCCAGCGCCTGTCCAACTCCCTGCGCGCCGTCGTCGCGCAAAAGCTAGTCCCGCGGGCCGACGGCAACGGTCGCGTGGTCGTCGCTGAAATCCTGATCTGCACGCCGACGGTCAGCAAGGCGATTGAGGACGGTCACTTTGGCGACCTCTATCACTTGATGAACGAGGGCGGATTCTGGGGCATGCAGACGATGAACCAGGGATTGGCCAGGTATGTGAAAGCTGGCATCATCAGCGAGGAGACAGCGTTGTCCTATGCAGGTATCGTCTCCGAACTGAAGCAGATGCTGCGCAGATGACGACGGTGACGGCATGGCCTACACGCTCGACGAACTTCTGAAACAAGTCGTGGCGGTCGATTCAAGCGACCTCCACATCAAAGCAGGCAACGCGCCGATGATGCGCGTCCGGGGCGACTTGAAGCGGTTGGAGGGCCCGCCGCTCAGTGAGGAGGAGAGCCAGGCCATGCTGCTCTCGATCCTGAACGAGGAGCGACGGGAGAAGCTGTTCTCTTACAAAGAGGTCGACCTCTCGTACGCCGTCCCCGGGCTGGCACGGTTCCGCGTCAACATGTATTGGCAGCGCGGCAAGATCGGGGCTGTCTTTCGCTTGATCCCCTACCGGATCAGAACCGTCGACGAACTGCGGCTGCCGGAAGTAACGAAGACTATTTCCATGGCCCCACGCGGCCTGGTGCTGGTGACTGGCCCGACCGGTTCTGGTAAGTCGACGTCGCTGGCGGCGATGATCAACCACATCAACGAGAACAGCCGCAAGCACATCATCACGATCGAAGACCCGATCGAATATGTCCACCAGGACAAGCAGAGCATCATCAACCAGCGCGAGTTGGGCACCGACACCCACACGTTTACCGACGCTCTGCGGCACGTCATGCGGCAGAACCCGGACGTGATCCTCGTCGGTGAGATGCGCGACTTGGAGACGATCCAGTTGGCTATCACCGCCGCTGAAACGGGACACTTGGTGTTCTCGACCCTTCACACCGTCGACGCTGCGCAGACTATCGACCGCATCGTCGACGTCTTTGAGCCGGATCAGCAGGCGCAGATCCGGACGCAGCTCGGCGTGACGCTGCTCGCCATCGTCAGCCAGACTTTGCTGCCGACCAAGGACGGCAAGGGCCGGGTCGCCGCGTTCGAAGTTCTGGTCGCCACGCCGTCGATCCGCACGCTGATCCGCGAGGGCAAGACCCACCAAATGTACATGGACATTCAGACCGGCCACGAGCACGGCATGCAGACCCTGGACGGGTGTTTGCTGCAACTGCTCAGAGACGGGGTGATCGATTACGAGCACGCCTTGACCAAGAGCTCGAACACCAGCGAGTTCCACCGGCGCGCCCTGAAGGACGGATTGACGGAGGAGACCAGCCTTGCACATTGAAGACCTGCTGCGACGATGCGTCGAAATGGACGGCTCGGACTTGCACGTCAAGACCGACACGGGCAAGATTTATGTCCGCGTCTATGGCGACCTGGTTCCGCTCGACGACGTCCCCTCGTTCACCGACGCCCAGTTCCGGACGGCCGTCAAGGAACTGCTGCGGCCCGACCAGATCGCCAAGTTCGACCGGGATATGGAGCTCGACTTCGCCTACGAAGTCGTCGGCGTCTCTCGCTTCCGCGGCAACCTCTTTCAGCAGCGCAACCACGCGCAGGCCGTCTTCCGGGTCATTCCCTACGAAATCCGGAACATGGAGGAGCTGCACCTGCCCGAGGCCTGCTACGACTTCATTGAGAGGCCGCGCGGTCTTGTTTTGGTGACGGGTCCGGCTGGTTCGGGCAAGTCGACCACCCTGGCGGCGATGATCGACCGGATCAACCGCAACCACCATCTGCACATCGTGACGGTCGAGGATCCCATCGAGTTCGTCCACGACGACCACGTCGCGCTCATCAACCAGCGCGAACTGGATTACGACACACTGAGCTTCGCCAACGCCCTCAAGTACGTTTTGCGCCAAGACCCGGACGTCATCCTGGTCGGCGAAATGCGCGACCTCGAGACGATCCACCTGGCGATCACGGCGGCAGAAACTGGCCACTTGGTCTTTGCGACTCTGCACACCGTGGACGCTCTCCAGACCGTCGACCGTATCGTCGACGTGTTTCCCCAACACCAGCAGCAACAGATCCGCATGCAACTGTCGGTGAACCTGTTGGGCGTCGTCAGCCAGACCCTGCTCAAGCGCAAGGACGGCCGCGGACGTATTGCGACTTTTGAAGTCCTGTACGCCACCAGCGCGGTGCGCAACCTGGTCCGGGAGAACAAGACTTATCAGATCGGCTCGATCATCCAGACTGGCGCCAAGCAGAAGATGCACACGCTGGACCAGTACATGGCGAAGCTCGTCGAAGGCGGCCTCGTCGATCTGGCCGAAGCCAAGTCCAAGGCCAAAGACCCGGGAGAGTTCATGCGCATCATGGAGACCGGCACCAAAGACGTCGCTCCACAGGCTGGCACTCCCGCTAATGGAGCCAACGGGCAGGGCGAGGCGCCCAAGTCGGCTGTCCGGGGCCAGCCATGGCGGACCCCGACCAAGCGCGAGTAGGACAGTTGAGCGAGCTCGACCAGGCTCTGTTCACCGACAACGACCGGCAGGCACCCGTGACTTCGGGCCGCCAGACGGTCGAAGTCGGCTCACTCACATGCGAATCAGGCGCTGTTTTGCCGTCTGTGACAGTCGCCTACGAAACTTGGGGCGCCCTGAATGCAGCCAGAGATAACGCGGTATTGGTGTGCCACGCCCTGAGCGGTGATAGCCACGCCGTCGGCTGGTGGGACCGCATCGTTGGGCCGGGCAAGGTGGTGGACACCGACCGGTACTTCGTGGTCGGCACCAATGTCCTTGGTGGATGCCAGGGGACGACCGGGCCCACGTCGTTGCTGGACGACCGCCCGTATGCCGCGAGGTTCCCGTTTGTCACCGTCGGCGACATGGTGGAGGTCCAGCGACGCTTGATGTCCCACCTAGGTGTGCCTGGCCTCGCCTTGGCCTGCGGAGGCAGCATGGGCGGCATGCAGGCCCTAGAGTGGAGCGTGAGGTTCCCGGGGTTTGTCAAACGCGTGTGGGCGACTGCTAGCTGCCGAGCCCACAGCGCCATGCAGATCGGATTCAACGAAACGGGAAGGCAGGCCATCATGCGCGACCCCAAGTGGCGGGGCGGCGACTATCCACTGGACGACCAGCCGGTCCAGGGTCTCTCGGTGGCACGTATGGTCGGGCATCTCAGCTACCTCAGCGAGGCGGCGTTCGACAAAAAGTTCGGCAGGCGTTTGCAGGACAAAGAGTCATTTGAATACTCAACTGGGCATGAGTTTGCAGTCGAAAGCTACTTGAGCTACCAGGGTGACAAGTTCACGGGCCGCTTTGACGCCAACAGTTATCTTGTGCTGACCCGGGCGATCGACTACTTTGAACTGGCTTCTATGGCCGGATCGCAGTCGTCGTACCTATTCACGAGCTTCACTAGCGACTGGATCTATCCCAGCCACCAGAGCGCCGAATTGCACGGGATGGCGGTGGCCGCTGGCTGCCAGTCGCGACATGTGGACATCGACGTTCCCATGGGTCACGACGCCTTTTTGCTGGACGACATCGGGCAGACCGAGGCGGTCCGGGCTTTTCTGGCAGAGTGATCAGGCCCGTCAGGGGCCCAGTACCTTGGTAATTTGAGGCCCCGGCATGGAATAATCTGCCTCTACACGCGGGGGTGTAGCTCAGTGGTTAGAGCGCCGGCCTGTCACGCCGGAGGTCGCGGGTTCAAGTCCCGTCATCCTCGCCATAGTGCCGCGGTAGCTCAGTTGGTAGAGCAAAGCACTGAAAATGCTTGGGTCGCCGGTTCGAGTCCGGCTTGCGGCACCACCCTTTTTCTGGGCCTTCGGAGACGGAGGCCCTTTTATCTGCCTGACGGCAGAAGGCGCAGGCCACAAGGCCCGCCCTGTTGAAGTCTGGGCAGTGAGCCGAGTACCATGGCAGACCGCCTTGAACCTCAAGGCGCGTTTGTGAGGAAAAGTCGATGGCCAGGGTTTGTCAAGTCAGCGGTAAGAAAGCCAACCACGCGAAGCACGTTCGCCACCGGCACTCCGCGTGGAAATTCCGCGCACCCCACAAGAACCGGGTGCAGGACGCCAACCTGCAAAAGGTGACCATCAATACGCCGAACGGCAAGGTCCGCTTGACCGTGGCCACCTCGGTGCTCAAGAGCGACATGTTCGCGCGCGTGCTCTGTGGCCTGACGCCGATTCCGAAGGAATGGCTGAAGAAGGTCGGCTACGACGCGGGCGTCCGGGCGTAAGCGCTTCCCAGAAATAAAAAACCCCTTCGGCTACTTGGCCGAAGGGATTTTTGTTGCCTCCCCAGTCGTCAGGCGGTCGTCAGCTCTCTGCGGCCGGGGTAGGCGGCGAGGGCGGCTTCCAGGCAGTCCATGGCTTCGTTGAGGGCCGAGGTGTTGAGGACGTAGGCGATCCGCACTTCGTCCTTGCCGAGGCCCGGTGTGGCATAGAAGCCGGTCGCCGGGGCGAACATCACTGTCTTGCCGTTGTGGTCAAACGACTCGAGCAGCCACTGACAGAAGGTGTCGCTGTCGTCGATCGGGAGCCGGACGGTGGCGTAGAACGCACCGTCGATGTCTGGGCAGACAGCGCCCGGAATAGCGCGGACGCGGGAGACGACAACGTCGCGGCGGGCCCTGTATTCGGCCCGGACTTCGTCGAAGTAGGACGCGGGGGTCTGCAGGGCGCCGATGACGCCGATGCACTCAAGCGTCGGCGGGGACAGACGGGCTTGGGCGAAGCGCATGGCTGCCGACATCAGGTCTGGGTTACGCGAGACGATGAATCCGACCCGGGCTCCACAGAGGGAATATCGTTTGGAAACCGAATCGACCATCACGGCGTGCTTATCCAAGCCTTCTAGCTCCAGCACGGATTTCGGGCGGCCGCCGAGGTAGTTGAATTCTCGATAGACCTCATCGGCGATGATGAATATGTCGTGGGCCAAGGCGAGGTCGCGGAGTGCTTCCAATTGGTCTTCGGAGTAGACCGTGCCGGTGGGATTGTTCGGATTACAAACGACAATCGCCTTGGTGCGAGGGGTGATCCGCTTGGCGAACTCCGAGGCTGGCGGGAGGGCAAAGTTGTCTTCGATGCGGGTCGTGATCGGGACGACCTTGACGCCCAGGGCGGCGGCGAAGCCGATGTAGTTGGCGTACATCGGTTCCGGCACAATAACTTCGTCACCGTCGTCGCAGACACAACCGATTGCAAAAGATAAGGCTTCCGAACCAGCGGTGGTGACGATGACTTGGTCGTCAGCGACGTCGAGCCCCATGGCGCGGTAGGCGGCGGCGATTCCTTCACGCAGGGCGGCCGGGCCCGCGGAGTGGCTATACTCGAGAACCTTCAGGTCCGGCCTGCGGACGGCGTTCCAAAACTCGTCAGGAGTCCGAACATCCGGCTGGCCGATGTTGAGGTGGAAGATCTTCACTCCCCGCTTGGCGGCCGCCTCGGCGTAGGGCACTAGCTTGCGGATCGGCGAGGCCGGCATGGCGGCGGCGCGCTGCGAAAGGCTCGGCATGGTAGGAGGATACACCCTGAGTGACAGGATCCTCCGCACAACGAGCTACGGACGGCTAGTGTTGCTTCGACTGGCTATAGAGATAGATGATCCCGCCGATCAGCAGCAGGCCAAGCACGACGGCGATAGCGACTTTCCAGGCGCTGATTGGGGCTTCGCCCTGGATTTCGCCAGTTTGGCCGTTCACAAGGTAGTTCCAGGTCTTGCCCTTGTA
>JAFDWT010000025.1 GCA_018268335.1 Armatimonadota bacterium
GGACGATTTTGAGCTTGAACCGCTTGGTGAGGACATGTTCCTCAACACCGAGCGGCGGTGTCCGGTCGTGTTGCTCCAGGACACGTCGTCGTCTATGCGGACCGTCATCGACCAGGTGAACACCGGCCTGCAGGACATGAAGGCCGAACTGGCGCTCGACCCTCTGGCTAGCCAGCGGGTGGAGATTGCCATCGTCACCTTCGGGCCTGTGGCGCTGGTCCAGGACTTCGTCACCGTCGACCAGTGGTTCCCGCCGAAGCTGAAAGCGGGTGGGAACACGCCGCTAGGCTCCGCCACCCGATTTGCCTTAGAGCAACTGCGGCTGCGCAAGCTGGCGTACCGTGAGGCTGGGGTTCCCTACTACCGCCCATGGATCTGGCTGGTCACGGACGGTGCGCCGACCGACGACTGGCGCGAGGCGGTAGACGAGGCGCAGGCGGAAGTCCGGCGTGGCGGGTTGGAGCTCTTCACTGTCGGCACGGACAACGCCGACTTCAGCGTCCTGCGGCAGATCAGTTCGCCGCGCGCGCCGGTGCGGTTGCGGCAGGCGCGGTACCGCGACATGTTTGTGTGGCTCTCCCAGTCATTGCGGCCGGTCAGCAAGTCGGAACCTGGCTCGGCCTTGCACCTCCCCGACCCCTCAGCTTGGGGCGAGATCGAGACCTGACGCTATGCCGTGGGTCTACGCCGCCGCCAGCAGGGCCGGGGCCGTCCATGGAGACTCGGCACCGGGACAGGACGCGTTTGGCGTGGCGGTCGTCGGCGACGTCCTGGTGGCGGCGGTGGCCGACGGGGCTGGCAGCGCGTCCCATGGCCTCTTGGGGGCGCAGACGGCTGTCCGAGCCTTCTTGAGCGCGGCACCAGTGCTTCCTGACAGCAAGTTGTGCACCGCCGTGCGCAGCGCCCTCTGCGCCAAGGCAGACGAAGCGGGCCTCGCGCTGTCTGACTTGGCGACGACGCTGGTCGGCGTTGTGGCAGGGCCAAAGCGGTCGGTCTTTGTCCAGGTCGGCGACGGCGCTTCGGTGGCGCGTCCCGCTGGAAAGGACGAGTTTAAAGCAGTCGTCTGGCCGCCGGCCAGCGAGTTCGTGAACGTGACGACGTTTCTCACCGACGAGGCGGCTCTTGCCCACGAGCAACTAGTACGCCTGGCCAGGCCGCTCCAGGACATCTGCCTGACGACGGACGGATTGCAGTATCTGGTCCTGGACTTCAAGGAGAAGCAGCCTCATCAGCCGTTCTTCCGCTCGGTGTGTTCCCGGCTGACCGCCGAGAGTGGCGAGGACAAGAAGGCGTCCGCTTGGATCGCGCAGATGCTGGGATCGGAGCCAGTCACCAAGAAAACCGACGACGACACGACGCTCCTGGTGGCGAGGTGGCGGGATTGAAGGTGCTGTTCGACGCCGAGGGTAAGCCGCTGGAGCTGCACGCCCGGGTGGGTGAGGGCGGCGAGGCCACCGTGCGGCACGTCGCTGGGCGCGACGGGGTGTTGGCCAAAGTCTACAAAGACCAAGACGACCTGGCCGAGCACGCCCGGAAAGTGGTGGCCCTGGTCGCCATGGCGACGCCGGGGCTGGAGAAGGTTGCCGCTTGGCCCAAGCAGCTGGTGGTCGACGACAGCGGCCAGGCCGTCGGCTTTTTGATGGAGCACCTCAAGGGTTGGACTCCGCTCTACAACGTCTACCAGACCCGGTCGCGCTTGAGGCAGGTGCCACATGGCGACTGGGGGTTCCTGGTGCGCGTCGCCCGCAATCTGGCGGCGGCGGTGTCGGCGGTGCACCGGGCGGGGTTGGTCGTCGGCGACCTCAACGAATCGAACGTGCTGGTCAGTGGGCAGGCGATGGTGAAGCTGATCGACGTCGACAGCTTCCAGGTGGAGGTTGACGGCGAGACGCTGGCCTGTCCGGTAGGCAAGGCCGAGTATTTGGCCCCTGAGTTGCAGGGGCGCGACCTGGACCTGCACCGCCGGTCGCCGAGCCACGACGTCTTCGCTCTGGCGGTTCTGGTCTTTCAGACGCTGATGCTGGGTCGGCATCCTTTCGCAGGACGCCCCTGTGGGCTGTTGGAGCCTAGTTTGGAGGAGGCGCTGGCCAACCACTGGTATGTCTATGCCTCCGAGCGCGATGTCCCTCTGCGGCCGCCACCGGGCATGACGGTCGACTGGCTGCCGCCGGCGGTGCGGACGCTGTTCGAGAGGGCGTTCGGGCCCGACGTGGCCGCCCGCCCCACCGCCAAGGTCTGGGCCGACGTCCTCAAGGAGCTGGAATCGGAGCTGACGCCCTGCTCGCCTGGGCATGTGTATTGGAAGGGTCTGGCGGCTTGTCCGTGGTGCCGTTTGGAGCGGCGGTCGCGGACGCGGCTGTTTGGAGGGCAGGCGGAGATTGCGGTCGTGACAGTGTGCTCGGGGGACGTGGCGTTGGCCGATCTGAAGGAGGCCGTAGACCGGTGCGCGACGCTCCCTGTGCCGCTGGAGCACCAGTTGCCGAACGGGGCGCTGACGCTGGTCGTGACGGCTTCGCCTGACGACGAAAATACGAAGCGGAAGCGGATTCGATATGTCGTCGCTCCGATTATCAGCGGGATGCTCTCCATCTCGATTCTTGTCTGGATGTTTACGGGTGCTTTTCAACAAGTCAGGAGCGTTTTAACACCTATGCTCATCGCCTTCTACATGCCTGTAGTAACAACTCGAGGTATTCGAATTCGTAAGGCGGCAATGGAGGCCAGGCGAACGAGACAAGAACGGGAGGACGCGTTAGCGCGATTGAAAGTATTAGCCGACCGGTACATGGAAGCGTCATCGGTGCCCAACCTGCCAGCAAAAAACAAGGCCTATGAAGAGCTTCTTGCGGAGTCCAAGTCTGCTGACCAGAAGCGACAGGAAATTCGTGACCGGTACCTGAACCGCTACTATTGGGCCGAGATCAACCGGTTCCTCTCCAAATACAGCGTGCTCGTCGCCGACGTCAAGGACCTCAGCGTCCGCCGCCTCAATTCGCTCTACGAGAGCGGAATCCGCTCGGCGGCCGACATCGTGTTCAGCAAGCTCAAAGACCTGCCCGAGCTGTCGCCAGCAGACCGCGACCAACTGGTCGCCTGGCGCAAGTCACTTTCTGACCAATTCTGGCGCGCGTCGTCCTTGTCGTTGCCCAAAGAAATGGAAGACCAGGCAGAACAGGAGTTCGTGCAATGGGCCAAGGAAACTGCCAACAAGCTGGACTCGGCGTACCGGGAACTGAAGGTGTTGACAAATTCGATGGAGGAGACGCAGCGAGTGCTGCGGCCACAGATCGTCGAGGCTTATCAATTAGCCGCCGACGCGGAGCGCGACTATAGCATCCACAAAGACGCGATCATCCTGGACCGCGAATCCATCAAGAACTTCTTTACCTACAAGGGTATCCAGTAGCTCTATTCAGGCGAAAAAGTCAGCATTAGTTTCGGTCGTAGCTCGACCTTCTCTGCTGCTCGGGAGTAGAACTTGTAGATCCGAGCGTTGTTGCTGCCTTCGGGATCGATTTTGCTGGTCAGGGCCATAGCCAACTTCTTGTCCGTTGAACCGAGCTTGCTCTTCAACAAAGTCGCAAAAGGAGCCGGGCCTTTCATCAAGTCCACTTCGATCAAAGTCGGTTTGCCCTCGACGACCGCTTGGATAGCACCGGTCCCCAGGATCTCGTTGGCTTTGCCCTCGGGAGAGAACTTCTCCGCCTCGCGGAAGTCCCACAGCCGCTCGGTGAAGCCAGCCTCCACGGCGCGGGCCTCGATGGGGGCGTCGGCGCTCTCCTTGACGGTGACGCCGACCTTGGGGGCATGGGTCAGGACCAGCACCGCCTTGGTCAGCTTGCCGTCCTGCTTGACTTCGCCGAGGTCGAACTTGACCAGGCTCCAGCTGGCCGACATGCCGGGGTCTGGTTCCTGGACCGCCTGACCGTCCGAACCCCAGACGCGGAGGAAGGTGTCCTCGACCTGCTCGCTAGCGTGGGGATAGACCCATATGTCGTCGGTCGGCTCCAGCGTGACGGTCACCAGCTTCGAGGCGAGGATCAGGGCGGTCAGCATAGCTTCATTGTATTCAGTTGACGCTCGAACTGGATCGATATGACCCATAGGACATATACGACCTATATGACTGATCCTGCGTGGTAGTCGCCTCCGCGCCACAATGCACTCAGTGGAGCACGCGCTCGCCGTCTTAGAATGGGAGAAGATCGTCGCCCGCCTCGTCGAGGCGTGCGAGACCGACTTGGGCAAAGCCCAAGCCGCCGAGACGGTGCCGTCCTTTGACGAGGAGCAGGTGTGGCGGGAGCTGGAGGGCACCAAGGAGGCCGACACCCTTCGCGTCGCTGGCCGGTTGCCTAGCCTGCAGGGCGTCCGCGACGTCCGAGGCGCGGTCACGATCGCTGCAAAAGGAGCCGTTTGCGACGGACAGAGCCTCTACCGGGTCGGCACCAGCCTGCGGGCGATGGGCTCGGCCCGCAAGGCGGTCAACGATGTTGAGGACGCGCCCTTGCTGCAGGCGCTGGCCAAGGAGTTGCCCGACTTGCCCAACCTGGTCGTCCTGATTGAGAAGAGCCTCGAGGCCGACGGCATGGTCCTCAGCGACGCCAGCCCGGAGCTTGCCGCCGCCCGCAAGCGCAAGACCCAAGCCGCACAACGCAGCCTGGAAAGGATCCAGAGCTATGTCAGCGGCAAAACCCGCGACTGGCTGAGCGACCCATTGCACACGGTCCGCAACGGCCGGCACGTCATCCCGCTCAAGGCGGAGTATAAGGGCCGGATCAAGGGCATCGTCCACGACAGCAGCGCCAGTGGTCAGACGGTGTATGTCGAGCCAGAGGACGTCGTCCAGGCCGGCAACCAGTTCCGCGAGGCCGAGGTGGCCGAGAAGGCCGAGGAAGAGAAGGTGCTGGCTCGGATCAGCGCGGCAGTCGGGGGCGAGGCCGATGCGATCAAGAGCGGGCTGGTCGCGGCGACGCGGTTGGACGTCTTGTTCGCCCGGGCCCGCTATGGGGCGGAGCTGGACGGGTGCGTGCCGACCCGCGGGCCGGACGCTTCGATCCGCCTCACCAAAGCCAGACACCCGCTACTGGACGCGAAGATTGCGGTGCCGCTCAGCCTCAATCTGGGCGACGAGAACGACACGCTTCTGATCACGGGCCCGAACACGGGCGGCAAGACGGTGGGCATCAAGACGGTCGGGCTAGCTGTCGCCATGGCCCAGGCCGGGATGATGGTGGCGGCGTTTGAGTGCAAGTTCGGTTGCTTCACGCAGATTTGGGCCGACATCGGCGATGAGCAGTCGCTACAGCAGTCGCTTTCGACGTTTAGTGGGCATATCAAGAATATCGCCGCCGCTCTCAAGGGATTGCGGCGGGGGTCTTTGGTTTTGCTCGACGAAGTCGGGGCGGGGACCGACCCGACCGAAGGCGCCTCGCTGGCCCGCGCCTTGCTGCTTGCCTTTCAGCGCGGCGGAGCCAAGACAATGGCGAGCACCCACTACGGCGAACTGAAGGTGCTAGCGACGAACCAGTCTGGGTTCGTCAACGCGGCGATGGAGTTCGACCTCAAATCTTTGCGGCCGACGTACCACCTCTTGCTCGGTACACCAGGCTCCAGCCATGCCCTGAAAATCGCCGAGCGTTACGGCATACCGCCGGACGTGGTGCAGGAGGCCACGGAGGGCATCGGCGACCAGGCCCTGGACGTGGCCAAGATGATCGAGAAGCTCGAGGCCAGCCAACGGCTGGCCCAGAGGGCGCAGGGCGAAGCCGACCGACTGACGAACCGCTTGAAGCAAGTGGAGCGGGAGGCCGAGGCCGCGATCGCCCGGGCCGACGAGACCAGGCGTCGTGTGCGCGAGCAGTCGGCGCAGCAACTGGAGGAGATTCTGCGCGAAATCCGCCTGGAGACGGCCGATGTCTTCGAGTCGATCAAAAAAGACCCGTCACAGGCCAATCTCGACAAAGCCAGGCAGAAGTTGAAGCAGGTCCAGGAAGTCGGCCAGTCGTTTGTGCGCGACATTCGACCTGAGCAGGCCAAGCAGACACCGCAGGCTCCCAGGGAGATCACCCAAGGCATGACGGTGCGGGTCACCGGGTTTGAGGGCAAAGGGATCGTTTTGGAACAGCCGAAGGGCAAAAGCGTCATGGTCCAGATGGGGGCGCTTAAGATGACGGTCGCCCTGGACAAGCTCGTCCCCGTCGAGACAGAGGCGGTGAAGATCCAAAAGCGCGGCACATCGATGCGGCTGCAACGGGCGCAGACGGTGCAGCGGGAGATCCACCTGCGGCAGATGCGGGCCGAGGATGCCGTCGACGTCCTGGAGAAGTTCCTCGACGAGGCGATCCTGGCCGGCGTGTCCAGTGTCCGGATCGTGCATGGCAAAGGAGAGGGCATTTTGCGCCAGGTCACTCAGGACGTCTTGCGGCGGAACCGGGCGATAAGGTCGCACCAACTGGCCGACGCCACCGAGGGCGGCGAGGGTGTCACCGTCGCCCAGCTACAATAGCGAACAAACACCGCTGGCTGGGCCGTCCAACACACACTCAGTCGGCAAGGATCAAAGATTTGAAGAAAGGCATTGTGCAAGTCATGGCCCACGGGCTGCTCGCCCTCACATTGGGGCTCCTCATTGCGTGCGGCGGCGGCGGCGGCGGCCCCTCGTCGACGGGTGGCGGCGGCGGAGGAGGAGGCGGTGGCGGCGCCATTCCGGTCGCCGGGCAGTATTTGGAGGTATTCGCCTCCAATGGCTCGCAGGTCGATCCGCAGAACCTTGCTGCGAACAGTTCGTACTCCGTCCAATTTGTCAACTACGACGTGGTCGGGGCCCGGACGGTGCTGGCCGCGTCCAATTGGGTAGTGCAGGGCACCAGTGCCGCTTCGATTTCCTCGAACGGTGTCATGCAGGTTGCTGCAGATCCCAACGTGAACTTCATCGTCTCGGCCAAGGCCACGGTCAGTGGGACGGTCAAGACCCTGACTCAAGACTTGCGCGTCGCCAGGGGAGGCGCGAGTGTCAGCGGCAAGGTGATCTCTACCGACGGTGTGACGGGCTTGGTCTACACGCAAGTGGATATCTACGACGCGAACTTGAACAAGGTCGGCGGTGCGCTGGCGTTCAAGAACGGCGCGTTCACTGCCGTCTGCCCGACCAACGCCAAGTGGATCACTTTGAAAGCTGTGACCATTCCAGACACGTACTTCAGGGCGTTGAGTTATCAAAACAAGGACTACTCCGTTTTCGGCACGACCTGCTTGGCTGCTTTGCCTGTTCTTTCCGGAGGCAGCAACACCTTGCCAGCGAACCTGATCGTCCCCCGGTTGAGCGACGGCCCGCCGCCGCCGCCCAGCGGATGTGGGCAATGACCACGTAACGGCCTGGGCCTAGGGACAGTAGAATGTCAGTGCCAGTGGCCGAAGAGCGCACCGAGACGACGATAGTGCCCAGCGAAGCTGAGGACCGCATCCATGAGATGCTGGCCCTGGCGTCGCGGTTGCGCGCCGTCCGGGGTGGCGATCTGGACGACGAGGCGGTGGCGGCGGTCGCCGAGGCGACAGGTGCTCCGCTGGAGTACGTCCGGCTGGCAATCCGGGGCCTGCCCGAGGCGGAGCAGAAGACAAACCCGGTCCAGCGGCTCCGCAACAGCTTTCTCGCCTTTGACCCGGACGTCCGTCGCTATGCGATGGGCGGGCTTTTGGGCGGGGCGATGGGCATCTTGGCGGCCTGGTCGATGGTCACGCAAGACCATTCCGGTTTCTTGTCGAGTCTGATTTTTGTCGGTGCAGTGGCGTCGCTCTGGAACGCGGCCGTCAGCCGGCACGAGCGCACAGCCGCGGTGTCGGGTGCGATTTCGGGCGGTCTTTGGGCCTTGGTCGCGGCACTGTTCCTGTTCGTCCACACCCTGGTCCGGCCCGTATTGTTGGCCATGGGTTGGCCGGCTGGGTCGCTTATGGGGATCCACCCGGCGATGATGGCCTTGGGCGCTGTCGGCGGGGCTGCGGTCGGCGTTTTGGCCTACGTGGCACTGGGCAAGAACCGGTCGGTTCTCGGCCTTCGCGACCCGAGCCAGGAGCGGCACTTGATGCTGCAGCAGCTGCAGGAAATCACTGAAAAGCTGAAGTCCGACGAACGGTTCGTCACGTTTTTGAGTGCAGACATTGTCGGCTCGACCAAGCTGAAGGCGGTTGCCGACCCGTTGTCGGTCGAGTTCACTTTCACCGAATACCACCGCTTTGTGCAGGCCATCGTCACCCGGCATGGAGGGCGCATCCACTCGACGGCGGGCGACGGCGTCACAGCGGCGTTTGAGAACCCGCAGAACGGCTTCACCGCCGCTAAAGCTTTGATGGCGGGGCTGTTTGAGTTCAACGCCTTCCGCAACCGCACCGGTCAGGCCATCGAACTGCGCACCGGGCTGCACACTGGAAGTGTGCTTGCACCCGGCAAGGACTTGACCGCCGTCAACTTTGCCCACGTTATTGACATCGCCGCCCACATGCAGAAGGCGGCCGAGCCGGGGGCCCTGGTGGTCAGTGAGGAGACCGTCCGCTACCTGCCAGGGGGAGCCTCGACCGTCGGCACTGAGACTGTGTCGATCGACGATATCACCGGCTACGTCTGGCGTCCGACGCGGGTGTCGGTGCCGGTCTTTGCTGCAGGCGAGATGCCACGGAACTAAAGCTTGCCGAGCGGCACCATGTCGGGTTGGTAGCCGTCGTCCGAGTGGCCGCCGTCGTCCCTTCCGTCCTTGCCGACGCTGTAGACCTTGAAGTCGGCGCCTGCGGCGTAATAGACGAAGTTCTTTCCCGAGTAGGGGTCAAGTGCAACGGGGCCCAAGTCGGCGATCGACTCCGGAGCCTTGCCTCGCAATGCCGCCGCGCGACAACGGCTGTCAACCGCCCAGAGCCGGGTCATGGCCAAGAACCGGTCGTGCATGTCGAGATAGGCGATTGCCGGCGCAAAGAAGTGTTGGCTAAACCGCTTCCAGGGCCTCGATTGCTTGTCTGGGTAGGCCAGCGCGATGCGCTGGGAGGCGGTTTTTTTGGATTCCATCAAGCAGTAATGCGCAACCGACTTGGCCTCTGAGGCGAAGCCATCGAAGTAGCCCGGTCGATCCGCTTCCTTGAGGTTCTTGAGGTAGGCCACGGCGTCGCGCGAGTCCTTGTAGAGCAAGGCTTCGAGTTTGCTGGTGTCGTGGGCCTTGTACATGTCCTGTACCGACTGGACGGCGGCGAGCATGGCTTTCTCCTGGTTGTCGAGGACAGCCTCGGCGTCTCCGGCCCTGGCCAAGGCGGCGGTGATGCCGTCGGACAACCGACTGAGGCGGGCTGGGTTGAGGGCGTCCGGGCGGCTATGGGCTGCCTCGCGGACCAGTTCGACAATCGAGTAGCCGACAGTGCAGTCTTCGACATCGCCCTTGGAGAGGTCGCACCCGAAGCGGACGCCGACGAGGGTCCAATCAACGGCCTTTTCGGCTTCGCCAGACTCCAAGAGGGACTCGACATGCCACGCGATAGCGCGCCCGATGAGGAACCAGTCTTTGCCGGTTGTCGTGCCTGCAAACGGTGACCTGGCCTCGTAGTGGAACTCACAGTCCGAGTTCGTGGCTCGGGAAACGCTGTCCAGCACGGGACCCAGTGTCGTCACCGTCTTGAGCTTGAACCCGGCGGTGTAGTTGCGGCGACGCTCGGTCTCGGGGACTAGCTCGGCCGCCCTCTTAGCCGCCAGCACGTAGGCGTCGTAGGCGTTGCGCGACTCGGGACTGGGCACGTAAGGCTTCTCTGCCTTGGAGTAGACCGGAAAGGGCGCCGGCTCCTTTGGCGCGCAACCGGCCAGGCAGACAGCCGTGGCCAAAAGTGTGTGTGAAATCCGTTTCACCTCATCATGCTAGCACCAGCCCGGGTGGGGAAGCCATCCGTGCCAAACTCTGGGCGTCAAACAATGAAAGGCGTCATTCTCGCGGCCGGCAAGGGGACCCGGCTGTATCCCGTCACCAAGGTCGTTCCCAAGCCCCTGCTGCCCATCGCCAACAAGATGACCCTGGGCTACGCCTTCGACCAGTTGAAGGACTGCGGGATCAGCGAAGTCGCGGTCGTCGTGGGCGAGAACGAGGCGGCGATGCGTGAGGCGTTGGGAGACGGGTCTGCGTTCGGGCTGAGCCTGAGTTTTGTACGCCAGCCCGACCCCAAGGGTTTGGCCCATGCGGTCGGCTTTGCCAAGGACTTCGTCGCCGGTGATGACTTCGTCCTGTATCTGGGTGATGCGATCTACAGCGAGCCGCTGGCACCGTTTGTCCAGCAGTTCCGTGACCGGGGCTGCGCGAATTTGAACTTGGTGAAAGCGGTTGAGGATCCGCGACGCTTTGGAGTCGCCAATGTCGAGGGAGACCGGATCATCAAGTTGGTCGAGAAGCCGGCAGAGCCAGAGTCAAACCTGGCCATGGCCGGGATGTATGTGTTCGGCCCTCAGATTTGGGACGTCCTGCCCGACTTGCAGCCGAGTGCGCGGGGCGAGTACGAGATTACAGACGCCATCCAGACATTGGTCGACCGTGGCCACGAGGTGGTGGCCGGGGTCTACACGGGTGACTGGTTCGACACGGGCACGCTGCCGAGCTTCTTAGAGACCAGCCGGTTCTTGACTCAGAACGGCCAGCTGGTGGCGCTGGACGCCAGCGTGAAGGCCGAAATGGGCGAGCACGTGGTCGTAGGGGCGGGCGCGACGGTAGAGTGTGGCCGACTTGTCGACTCGGTTGTCCTACCCGGGGCGCACGTCCGGGTGGACGGCGATGTCGTGGGCTGCCTGTTGGGCGGCGAGGTCACAAGTCCGATTGGCTTGGACAGCGCGATTATGTACGGCGACTTGTCGTAGTCCGCGATTAGGCAGAGCCCGAAGTCAGGTGCCCCGGTGGGAATCCACCGGGGCACAAACGTCGAAATTGGACTTGGCCTTACTTGGCGTCGGTCTTCGGTGCGTCGGTCTTCGGCGCATCAGTCTTAGGTGCTTCGCCGCCGCCGCTGCAACCAGCCAGAATTCCGCCGACGATAGCCAGCGCCAATGTGACAAACAGGATCTTTTTCATGTTGATGTCCTCCTCCAGGAGCCGACCGTGTCGAATCTGCTCCACACATGAACATACCCGTAAGAGTGCTAGTTCGCTTCAGGTTTTTTCACCCATTCGGGCACTTTAGGTTCAAACGTGGTTGGCGGCGCGTGGAAATCGGGCGCAGGAGTGCCGAACATTACCGGTACAGGCGTCGAGCCGACCCATGTCCGAAGCGCGAAAGAAACGCGACCCTGAAGTCGAAAACGCGACTCCACCACTTGAACTGCAAGTGGCGGGGCCGGCCGACGACATGCAATCGACTTTGGAGAGGCTGACCAGTGAGCTGGACGCGCTGAAGGCGAAAGTCGTCGAGCTGGAAGCCGCTTCGGCACCCGAGCCCATGCTAACGACGGCGGGCCCAGAGATCAGCGCCGATGAACTCGCTGCGGCTTTGGCCAACCCGGTGGACGACTTGCCGACGGTCGAGCCAGAAGACGTTGAAGTGCCGCCAAGTGACGAAGAGATCGCGGCGTTGACTGCGGAAATCCACGAGAAGTATCCAGATATCCAAGGCAGCATCGACGCCTTTAACGCTTCGCCGGATGAGATGGTCTTTGACCTCGACAAGATCGAGTCTGGTGCGTCGACGGTCGTTGACCAGACTTCGCCTCTGGGCACCTCGGCGGCGCAGGGATCGGAACTGGACGACCTCGTCAGCCAGATCCGGGAACCGGACGACCTTGGGCAAAACACGGTGACGATTCCCGATGACGGCACGATGTCCGACGAGGACATCGCCGCGTTATTGGAGCAGGTCCAGGCGTCAGAGCCAGTCACGCCAGAGGAGCCAGCCGCCGATGGCCCGATGAGCGACGAAGAGATCGCCGCTATGTTCGCCGCTTCTGCGTCGGAGCCCGCTCAAGCCGCGGCACCACCCGAGGAGCCCGCCGCCGACGGTCAGATGAGCGACGAAGACATTGCCGCGATGTTTGCCGCATCTGCGTCGGAGTCAGCCCAGGCCGCGGCACCACCCGAGGAGCCCGCCGCCGACGGCCCGATGAGCGATGAAGACATCGCTGCGATGTTCACCGCCTCGACCCCAGAGCCTGTCCAGGCAGCAGCAATGTCGGAAGATGACGGCGACGCGCCGATGTCGCTGGAAGAGATCCAAGCTTTGGTCCTCCAATCTGAGTCTCTTGCCCCGCAACCAGCCCCGGCAACCAGTGACCCGTCTGATGATGGCGAGCTGCGCATTCTGGGCATGGACGACCTGCAGAACATGCTCGACAAAGGGGCGAACTTGACGGCGCCAACAGCAGACTTTGTCCCGCCGGAGCCCGAACCGGTTGCGCCCGACGTGCCCGCTGGCATCCCCATGGTCGATGAGGACGAGCAGTTCGGAGGATTTGACCCGCCCGACGAGTCGATCGCGATGGTAGAGGATCCGACTGGGATGCCGCTCTCGGCATCGGTCGAATGGGACCCCGAGGTCGTCGCCCAGGTGCCGATGGCGCTGGCGGTGGCCGCCATGGCCCTTCCATTGCGATGGGAAGACGATAAGCTGGTGTGCTCGGTCGCCGATCCGATCGACCACGAGGCGATCGGGCGGCTTTCCAGCGCCCTGCACTGCATGGTCGACACCCGCCCGGCGCCGATGGTGGAAGTGGTGAAGGGGTTGCGGGCGGCTTATCGGGACGCTGACGCGACTTCGGCGCGGCTGGTCATGGACGACGTTTCGCGGGCCCGGCCCGGCATCGTCCAGCTGGCGGTCGCCCTGTGGAAGAAGGTGGCTTAGCATGCGGTCGATCCTGTTTTGTAGCGCGAAGGGTGGAGTCGGCAAGACGACAGTCGCAGGCCACGTGTCCGCCTGCCTGGCCGGACAGGGCACTAACGTCGCCATGGTGACCACGGCCGAGGCCGATTGGGCTAAGGCTGAGAACCTGACTGTGTTGAGTACGAGCCTCGACGGCTTGCGCGAGGCTGTGAACCATGGCCAGAGCGTGGCGGGCAGCGGGGTCTTTGTCCTTGATGTGCCGGCTTGTGACGGGACTGCAGGCTGGTGGGTCGGTGACGCTGATGTGGTGCTTGTCAGCGACTTTGAGGCGTCGTCGCTGTATGCAGCGCTGCAGACCGCCAGGACTTGGACAGAGGCCGGACATGCGCCGGTCGGTTTTGTGTTGGCCAAGGCAGAGTCGGCATCTACTGCCGCAGAAGTGGCCGGTCTATTCCGGTCGGCAGCCTCGCGATTTGGCAGTATGGCCCTCCCGTTTTTGGGCTCCGTTCCTGCAACTCGTGATTCGGCTGCCCTTTTGGGACGAGGGCGATTCTGCACCGGCAAGGCCCTTGCGCCGTATGAGGCGATCGCCAAGAAGCTGAATGCCGAAAGGTCGACCGCTGACAAGGTTGAGGTCCTGGAAGCCTTGAAAACCCGGCGCGACAAGTTGCGGGCGGCTTAACGAGTTGTTCGCCTACCGACCTGCCGACAATGTAACCAGGCACTTGCACCTGTACAATGGCCTGACGGGGATCAACGTGGATCAAGACCGACATCTCGACTTTCTTCGTGTCACTGAAGCGGCAGCTCTGTCCGCATCGCGATGGGTTGGCAAGGGGCGCCGCGACGAAGCGGACCAGGCCGCATGCGAAGCCATGCGGGCCGAACTCAACGACATGGCGATGTGCGCCACGATCGTCATCGGCGAGGGCGAGCGGGACGAGGCGCCGATGCTCTATATCGGCGAACGCCTTGGTCGCGGCGAAGGGCCGAGCGTCCAGATCGCCGTCGATCCGTTAGAAGGCACCAACCTCTGCGCCAACGGCACACCGAACGCCATTTCAGTCTTGGCGGCGGCGGTGGAGGGCGAGGGCTTTTTGATGCACGCCCCCGACTGCTACATGGAGAAGCTCGTCGTCGGCCCGGAGTGCGCAGGGGTTGTGGACATCACCTTGCCACCCCGTATCAACGTGAAGCTCATGTCCAAATCGCTGGGCAAAGATGTCAGCGAGCTGATCATTGGCGTGCTGGACCGGCCCCGTCACGAGACTCTGATCCAGGAACTGCGCGACGCTGGTTGTAGGGTGCATTTGGTGCCAGACGGCGACTTGTCGGTCGCTATCGCTGCTCTCGACCCCGATTCGGGCGTGGACGGCTTGATGGGCACTGGTGGTGCGCCGGAAGGCGTGATCACCGCTGCTGCCGTGCTCTGCACGGCTGGCGAAATGCAGGCGAAGCTCATTTTCAAGAACAAGGAGGAGCAAGCCCGGGCGGCGAAGATGATGTCCGGCGACCCGGAGCGCGTGCTGACGACCAGCGACATGGCCAAGGGGCACGTGTACTTCTCGGCGACCGGTATCACGCCGGGCGACTTGTTGCGCGGTGTGCGGTTT
Organism: Armatimonadota bacterium; assembly: GCA_018268335.1. Lineage (GTDB taxonomy): Bacteria > Armatimonadota > Fimbriimonadia > Fimbriimonadales > Fimbriimonadaceae > JAHBTB01. The sequence goes on from JAFDWT010000025.1 coordinate 14,430, forward strand.
GGGCGCCGCTATGCACGCACTGAGTCGATCCTCATGGAGTCAAGCTCTGGCACGATCCGTCGGGTCGAGACGAGCTTCACCTTGAACGAGCGCGGGTCTTAGCGGATCACTCCATCGCCTCCGTCTCGTCGTGAAGACGGATGGTCTCGTCGTCGCTGTCGTACTCGAACAGGCCGGCGTAGCGGCCCCAGTTAATGGCGGTGTCGAACTGTTCCTTGGCCTCTTCTTCGCTGAACGACTCGTCGAGGACATCCACGACGACGTCGCCGTCTAGGCGGCCGCCTTTGCTTTCCAGCAGCCTTTCATAGATGCTCCTCACCATTGGAGCATGCTGGAGGACGGCGTCGCGGAAGATGACCTGCGCTTCGTCGATCTCGGCGTTCGCGAACCTGGCACCGGCTTCGTTCAGGATGACGTCGCCCTCGGCGACTTCGGCGAAGCCGAGCAGGACGGCGGTGTCCAAGATCGGCAACAGCTCGTCGACCTCCATGCGCAGGCGTTCGGCGACGCTGGCGACGTCTTCTTTGCCGCCGTACTCCTCGACCAACTCCAGCAAGCCGCTGAGGGCGCCTGGGCGGGCGTGGGGCAGGGCGGTGGAGTCGATCATGCGGTCTTCGCCGACAAGCACCTGTGGCTGCGGCTCGGCCACCGACCGCTCGGGGTTCGTCATGATCGTATAGATGTGGTCGACCATGGCGCGGAACTCGGGGGCCGTGCGCTCTCGGGGTCGGGGAAGCGAGATGCGAATTTCGCCCCGCACTCGCCCAGGGTTGGCTGAGATGACGACCACGCGGTCGGCCAAGATGACGGCCTCTTCGATGTTGTGGGTAACAATCAGCACTGCCTCGGCTGGGAAGGCGCCGTCTTCCCAGAGGTCGGCGATTTCACCCCGGAGGTTCTCGGCGGTCAGGACGTCGAGCGAACTGAACGGCTCGTCGAGCAACATCACCCTGGGTTGGACGACGAACGATCGCGCGAAGCCGACGCGCTGCTTCATGCCGCCGCTCAGCTCTTTGGGGTAGGCCTTGGCAAACCCGTCGAGACCCACAAGTTTGAGAGCATCGTTGGCGCTCTTGCGAGCCTCGCGGGGTGGGACTCTCTTGGCCTCCAGGCCGATCTCCACGTTTTCGACAACGGTCAGCCAGGGAAAAAGCGCGTAGTTCTGGAAGACCATGGCGACGTCGGCGTTCGGGCCGTTGACCGCTTTGCCGGCGCTGGTGACGCTGCCGGAGGTCGGCTGGATGAGGCCGGAAATCAGCCGGAGCATTGTGCTCTTGCCGCTGCCGCTGCGACCGAGCAAGGCGACGATCTCGCCGCGGGAGATCGTCAGATCCACCCCGTCCAGGACTTGAATGGAGCCACCCGAGTCTGGTCGCGGGAAGGTCATTCCCAGGTTGGACAGCCGGATCAGGGGGTCGTTGGATTGCGACATGGCTGCCTCAGACAATACGGTACCTACTCTCGGCGAGGTCATAAAGCCGTTGCCAGACCAGGCGGTTGATGGCCACGACCGTCACACACATGAGCATGACGCCCAGGACGATTCTAGGCCAGTCATTGGCGGCGGTGGCTTGGGCGATGTAGGTGCCAAGGCCAGGAGCGGCCAGAGTCTCGTTTTCTCGGCTGACGATCTCGCAGAGGATGCTGGCGTTCCAGGCGCCGCCGGTGGCGGTGATCGCGCCCGTCACCCAGGCGGGGAAGATGGCCGGGATGATCAGCCGCTTCCACAGGAGCCAGCCCTTCAAGCCATACGACTCAGCCATCTGGCGCATCTCAGCAGGCACTTCGATCGCGCCGGCGATGGTGTTGAAGAGCACATACCACTGCGAGCCGAGAGCCATAAGCAGGATCGCCGTGATCGACATCGGGACTCCGGCGGCGTGAAGAGCGAAGGCAATGATCGGGAAGAGGAAGTTGTAAGGATAACTTGATAAGATTTGCACGACCGGCTGGATACGGCGGGCGATCTTTGGGTTGAAGCCGATCCAGACGCCGATGGGCGTCCAGATCACAGTCGAGACCAGCAGGAGGGCGGCGACCCGCAGCAACGTGGCCAGGCCACCCATCGTGGCAATGCCGACCTCTGCCAACGGCAGCTCCCGACGCAAATAGGTCGCGCCAGAGTACAGGGCGGCGACGACGGTGCCGCCGACAAGGACACCGAACAGAAGGTCACCACTGACGCCAAACGGGCGGTTCTTGGTCTTCAACTTGGGCAGTTGGGGGGCAGCCGGCCATTTGATTTGGAAGAGAGCAGCCCGAATGCGGCGGAGCCGACGGTTGAGCCAGCGTGGCACTTGGGCCGAGCGGAGCAAGTCCAGCGCCCACGAGGAGTCTTCCTGACCGGTCACAGGCTGGGTCTGAAACTTTCCCGCCCAAGCCATGACTGGCCGCCAGAACAACTGGTCGACGACGATGATGACCAAGATAATGGTCAACGATGCCCAAGTGATGGCGCGCATGTCGTTGACCTGGAACGCCTTGGCGACGTAGGAGCCGATCCCCGGCAGGTAGTAGTTCTTGTTGCTGTAGTTGATCGCTTCGGCGGCCGAGACGTAGAGCCAACCGCCGCCGAAGCTCATCATCGCGTTCCAGACCAGGCCCGTCATCCCGTATGGCACCTCAAGCGAGATGAACTTGCGCCACTTGGACATGCGGAAAACCCGGGAGGCGTCTTCCAGGTCGCGGGGGAGGGTCTTGACCGAGAAGTAGAAGACAAACGCCATGTTCCAGAGCTGGCAGGTGACGATGGCGAAGATCGAGGCGCATTCGAGGCCGAACAGACTGCCTGGAAAGAGGGCGATAAAACCGTCGACAGTGATCGCCAGAAAGCCGAGGATGGGCACCGACTGGCCGATGTCCAGCAGAGGGAGGATGATGCTCTCGGCTTTGCGGTTCTTGGCGGCGGCATATCCGGCGGCCAATGCCACGACCAGGGATATGGCCAAGGCTGCGAACATCCGCATCATCGAGCGGGCGGTGTAATAGGCCAGCCCACCGGGAGACAGGTCGATCACCGGCAGGTCGTGCGGAGGGTTGAACGACTCGAAGAACCCCGATCCGACCTTGGCGGCACCGTACAAGAGAGCAAAGAAGCCGCAGAAGACGAAGATGTCTGCAAACGAGATGTTGGCTCTTGAGATGACTCGTCGAGGTAGCAGGAGGAAGCGGTGCAAGGTCTTGGTTTCCTCCGGTCAGATTATGGGCCTGTCAAGAGTGCTTGCCCCGGATCGTTTTTGTTGCGTCCTGGCGACAACCGCTGTAAACTAGGCCTCGATGTTTGCTTCCTTTGTTGTGACCACGGCAGTGTTGGGTGGCCAGCTGGTTCGGACTGTGCCAGCGGCGAACTGGGTCGGCCATGCTGGCAACGCGCAGCACACCTCTTGGTCGATGGCCTACACGCCTCGGCTCGAGCGGATCGACTGGACCACTCCAGTCGACGAGACGCCTCGCTATTTTGGCAATTCTCTCTTGTCGCACTACGGCTCGATCTGCGTGACCTCGCGCAACACCGTCGTCGTGCCCGTCAAGTTGCAGATCGACTCCGACTTTGTCGTGCGGGGACTTCGTGGCTCCAACGGCTCCTTGGTGTGGACGCAAGCTTCTGATTACGTGATGCCGCCGCACGGCTGGACGCCGATGATGGGGCCGTGTCTTTTGCCTTCCAACGACCGGAGCGGACAGGAAATCGTCGCCTTTCCCATGGCGGGAGGGCGGGTGGCTTTCCGGAACGCCGAGGCGCCGAAGTCTGATTTGAAAATTGCGGCTTTCTATGGCGACTCAAATTTCCAAGTCGATCCCACGGCGTACAAGAACAACGTTCGGATTTGCACCCCGCTGACTCCGAACATGGACGGCTCGGTCACGTTTGGGTTCACCGTCCTCGGCGACACGCCTTTGCACCTGAAGTCGGGCATTGCCAAAGTGGACGCGAAAGGACACGGTGTCTATGCCTTTGCCACCGACCTTTCGGGGGACGCCGGCATTTCCGAGGTTAAGCAGAACGGCGCTCCTGCAGTTACTGTTTGGACCAACGAAGCCTATGTCGTCCTTAATGCCGGCAGCTTTGGCCGCGGCGTGTTGGTCCGACTGAACGCTTCGACGTTGGCCCTCAAGAGCCGGGTCGCGCTCAAAGATCCGAAGTCGGGCAACGACGCAGCTGTCGACAACGAAGGCACGGCCTGCCCGGTCGTCGGCCCGGACGGCGACGTTTACGTGGGAGTTCTGGAAAGCCCGTTTCCGCATAACCACGACCGTGGTTGGTTGCTGCATTACAACCGCGACCTGTCGCAAACGAAGGTTCCCGGAGCGTTTGGTTGGGACGACACTCCTTCAATTGTCCCAGCATCCATGGTGCCAAGTTATCACGGGCCCTCGACCTACTTGATGCTTTCCAAGTACAACAACTATGCTGGCGTCGGTGGAGACGGACACAACAAGATCGCTTTGCTTGATCCGTCGACTGGGTTCACCGAGCCGATCTCTGGCATCACGACAATGGACGAAGTCGCCACAGTGTTGAGTCCGACTCCGGACGGCGAGTTTCCCAATGTCCCTGGTGCCGTACGTGAATGGTGCGTGAACTCGGCCGCCGTGGACATACGGCGTAAGGCGATCGTGCTCAACTGCGAGGACGGCATCTTGTACCGTTGGGACATGAAGACATTTCAGTTGACGGAGTCAATCCGGTTGACTGCGGGCATCGGCGAGGCCTATACCGCCACGGTGATCGGCACGGACGGTCATGTCTACGGCGTCAGCAACGCCACGCTTTTTGCCATCGGCGGTACCCTGCGGCCTTGACCCTTCTTGTCGCCGTCCTTGCTCTCGCCCCGGTGCCGCCACTCGTCTTTCCCGAGTGGCGGAAGCCGGATTCACAGGGCCGGTCGTGCGCGTCGTGCCACTCGCCTGACGGTATCGAGTTGTCGCGGTACGGCTTTTCGAGCCAAGATCTGGTTCGTCGCACTTCCAAGCACTTGGATGCAGCAGGCCAACAAGCGGTGGCCAAGGCGATCGTCGAGGCGCGCCCGAAGGACGAACTGATCCTCAACCAGTTCAGCGACCCACCTCTCCAGCCGGGCGGATACGTATTGGCTGGCAAGACAGCGGCAGACCGCGACTTTGCTTTCTTGCAGCAATTGGCGGAGGCCGTGCCGGCTCTGGCCGGTGCTGCTCCGGCCGACATCGCCGCGGCAAGAAAGCTGCAGCATCAGGTTCTCGCGATTGACCTCGACACGTTCCCGGTGGGTATCCCGATGAACCAGATCAGCGAGGACGTCGCCCACGGCTCAAAACACTCGACCCTGGCCCATTGGACGCCCGACGTCGCGATGCCGCAGGTGGAGCGAATTTATCCCGAGGAGGACCGCTATATGGCCGAACCAACCTGGGAGAACCTGACCAAGATCGACGAGGCAGTCGACAAGCTTTGGCGGCCGGTGGTGCCGATCGAGAGACTCAGCAAGGCCAAGTTTCGGGCTTTAATGGTGTTCCAGCATGTGTTACGAGGGAACGCCAAAGGGGCGCGGCAGCATATGCCGAAGGGCAATCCGTTTTGGGAAGTGGCCGACTTTGGGCGCGTCTATGCCTCGGCCGACGCCCAGTTCCTGGGCTTGCCGGCCGACGTTGCGCGAGACAAATCGCGTGGCCCGAGTCTGGCCGAGCAAATGCGCCAGATCCGATTGCCTTGGTACTGGACGGGTTGGACGTTCGACCCTCAGCTGGTGGGTAGTGGGACTGACGAGCACACACGTGGAGCCGACTACTTCACTTTGGAACTCATGCAAGAGGGCTATCCCAGCCATGCGGCGTTCATGTTGGCGCGGAAGATGTGGGGGCAGAAGTCGCCGGTCCCGGGGGCGAGGCCATGGGAGATGCGGTTCTCATTCTTCCTTTTGGGCAAACCGGCCGCAGAGGTGGAGCCCAGTGATGCTGACCGCCGTGAGCTCTTCCGTCGGGTCGTTGGCAACATCTTCTGTGCGACCGCCCTGCTTTTGGAAAACGAGGTCAAGCGGACGGGGCAAGTGGTCTACAAGGAGTCCACGCAGCAGCAGCTCGGTTTGGCGAGGGCTTACTTGAAGCATGCCGGGCGACCAGCGGAAGAACTTTTCTCCCGAGTCGCCGAACTTGTACGCGCGGCCAAACGCTGGCCGTGATCCTCTTGGCTCCATAATGTAGGCCAACTCCCTTGGCATCTCCAATCAGTTGGTCACCCAAATCACTTGAGTCGTTACGGTCGTACTCGTGGCCGACCGCTATGTCTGACATCGTCTCTGGGGTGACAGTGGGTTTGGTCGCCTTGCCATTGGCGATGGCGTTCGCCATTTCTTCGGGAGTGCCGCCCGAGTCGGGGCTCTATTGCGCGGTCGTCGCTGGCTTTTTGATCTCTGCCTTGGGTGGCTCCAAGGTGCAGATCGGCGGGCCGACCGGCGCCTTCGTGGTCGTCGTGGCCGGCATCATCGCCAAGCACGGAATCGACGGGCTGTTTATGTGCACGATGATGGCCGGGGTCGTGCTCTTCCTGATGGGAGCGACCGGGCTGGGCTCGGCGGTCAAGTTCATTCCGCGGCCGGTTGTGGTCGGGTTCACCAACGGCATCGCCGTCCTCATCGCGAGCACACAGATCAAGGACTTCTTCGGCCTGCAGGTCGATAAGGTGCCGGGTGAGTTCCTCATGCGGATGGAGGTCCTGGCTGGGGGGGCGCGGACGCTTTCGCCCGTCGCGACGGGGCTGGCGGTCGGGTCCTTGGCAGTCATCTTGTTGTTCAACCGCTTCGTCAAGCGCGTGCCTGGATCAATAGTCGCCTTGTTCTTGGGGACGGTTGTCGCAGTTGTAGCCCATTTGTCGGTGGAGACCATCGGTAGCAGGTTCGGGGGGATTCCGTCGGGCTTTCCGCACTTGGTCATGCCCAAGTTCAGGCCCGACCTCATTTCACCGCTGATTCCTAGCGTCATGACGGTGGCAATGCTAGGTGCTATTGAGTCACTGCTTTCGGCCGTCGTGGCCGACCGGATGTCAGGCGACAAACACGACCCTAACACTGAGTTGATGGCGCAGGGGGTGGCCAACATCGCTTCGCCGCTCGTCGGCGGTCTGCCAGCGACGGGAGCCATCGCCCGAACGGCAACTAACATCCGTTCGGGGGCGAAGACGCCCGTCTCGGGCATGGTCCATGCTCTGACGTTGCTGGCCGTGCTTCTCTTCGCAGCTCCTCTGGCCAAACAGATTCCGCTGGCCGTTCTGGCGGCGATCTTGATGGTGGTCAGCTACAACATGGGCGAGTGGCGGGAGATCCCGACCATTGTCCGCACCGGCAAGGCCGACGCGGCGGTCTGGCTCATCACTTTTGGGCTGACCGTCTTTGCTGACTTGACGGTCGCTGTCGAGGCAGGGATGGTCTTGGCTGCCTTGCTCTATATCCAGAAGGTGACCACGACGACGACGGTGACCGAGGTGACGCCCGAAGACGTCGAGTCGGGGATCGAGCACAGCCTGCAGGCGCATCAACTACCCGAGGGGGTCAGCGTCTTCCGTATCCACGGGCCGTTTCTCTTTGGGTCGACTGACAAGCTCGACGCGGTCAGCGACTCGCTGGACAGCCTGGGGCCGGTCGTTGTTCTACGACTCCGGAACATGACTGCCATCGACGCCACTGGTTTGCACGCGATCGAAGAGCTGGCCCAGAAGTTACGGGCCAGCGGGCGAGAGATCATCCTCTGTGGCGCGCGGGAGCAGCCGCGGCTGCTCATGGAGCGCACTGCCTTTCACCGGCACATCGGGGACTCGAACATCGTGTCCTCGTTTGGCGTCGCGGTTCGGCGGGCTGAGGAGTTGCTAGGGCAGATGTCTGCGTAGCAATCCCGGCTTACTACGTCGAGAACATCTAGTCGTTATCGATGATTGGGTGGCGCGGCTAAGCCGGGGCACCCAACATCGTCGGCTCAGCGGGCGACCGGGGCTTTGCGCTTCTGGTTCCGTTTCGCAAAGGAGCCAGTCGCGGGCCGGAACGCCCGGGGTGGGCGCGAGTGGCGGGCCATGTCGAGCTTGGAGCCAGGGGCCAGGGGTAGCCGGGCGTCCATCGCTTTCTCGATGCCACGGACGTCGGCGTGCTGGTCGGGCAAGGCGAAGGTGACAGCCTTGCCTTCGGCGCCGGCGC
>JAFDWT010000026.1 GCA_018268335.1 Armatimonadota bacterium
GCACCAGGGGTCTTTGCCTTTGACCATGAGCTATGACGCGGCGCAGAGGATCGTCACTGCGATGGACGGTCCGACGCCGGTGACCTACACGCATGACAACAACGGGAACATGACGGTGGAGAACCGCAACGGCGTCCAGACCCAGTATGTCTATGACCGTTCGAACCGCCTCCAAACGGAGATAGCCTCGGACCTAACTAGGACGACGATGCTTTACGACGGCGACGGGCTAAGAAGAGTGAAACAGACCACTTCGGCCCTGACGACCTATCTCTGGGACGGTGCTGATTATTTGGGAGAGCTGCACTGATGGCGATGGCGGTTGTCTACGCGACGGTGAACGGACGGCTCGTCCAGGAGAGCAGGGGCGGAGTGGTGACCCGCTACGTCTCGGACACCCTTGGCTCGTGTGTCCAGACGCGTGACTCCGCCGGGACATTGACGTCGACCGCCGAATACTGGCCCTACGGGGAAGTGCGGACGTCCACAGGATCCAACCCGTCGGCTTGGGGTTTCGTCGGACTACTCGGCTATTTGACTGACACAGTATCCAGGCTCTACGTGAGGATGAGGCACTACAGGCCAGGGCTCATTAGGTGGCAGACTGTGGATCCATATTTCCCAAATGCCAGGAGATATCGCTACTGTCGCGCTAATCCTGTCAGGTGGTCAGACAAATGGGGTTTGCGGACTGCGATAGCAGAACCCGATAAGTGCATGAAGCCTCCAAAGTCTTGCTCTGACTTGTTGACCGAAGGAACAGCTGGTGGCCCTCTAAAAGACATAATTGAAGATTGTATAAGCGAAGCCCACGGCAATCCAGATAAGATAATTGAATGCCTTGGAGATCTAATCAAGTCACCGATTAAAATTGGCAAAGATCTATTGATCGACAAACTATTTGAATACCTGGCGTGCATTTATGGCTCAAGCTTGCCAGGTGGCACGCCCAATGTAGATCCATGTGCGTCCGGTGAGGCGGTCTTGTGCTGTGCCGGCAAGCAATTAGCCTGCCAAGTGAAGTGTATTTACGATTCTAAGGATGACCCGTTTGGCTTCAAGCACGCATTTTGCAAATGGAAGTGCTACGCTGAAGCTATCCAGTGCTTGATAGACAAGGATTCAGTGAGTGTTTAGGAGATGAAAGTGAAGCAAATCGTAGCCCCAATACTGATGATAGTAGTGATGTTTACTTCTGGGTGCGGCGCTCCAAAGGCGAATCGGACAAGTTCCGAGATACGAGAAGTCTTACGGTCTCTGCCAAAGGATGCTAGCACTTCCCAGGTCGAGCAAGCATTAGGTAAGCCCCAGTCGATTCAGGACAGCGAGGGACAGCAATTGTGGACATATGTTTCTCCAGGCGAATTGCCAGTGCTTGTACGATTTACGAATGGACATCGAAGCCCAGAATAACATGAAGAATGAAATTGGAGCAAAAAGTGAGCAACAGAATGCGCCAGATAGTTACGCCTAAGATTGATGGCATGGATGTATCCAAACGAATCTGGATTGATTGCCATTTCGTCTCGGAGATCATTGCCTGATGGCGATGGCGGTTGTCTACGCGACGGTGAACGGGCGGCTTGTCCAGGAGAGCAGGGGCGGAGCGGTGACGCGCTACGTCTCGGACACCTTGGGTTCTTGCGTCCAGACGCGTGACTCCGCCGGGACATTGACGTCGACCGCCGAATACTGGCCCTACGGGGAAGTGCGGACGTCCACAGGATCTAACCCGTCCCCTTGGGGTTTCGTCGGACTGCTCGGCTATTTGACGGACACAGTGTCCAGGCTCTACGTCAGGATGAGGCACTACAGACCAGGGCTCACAAGGTGGCAGACCGTCGATCCGCTGCGAAGCCGAACTGCAACCGGAAAGTTGCTCTCGCGTGGTCTCGGAATTGCACCATTTCTCTACTGTTCCAATTCCCCGATTATCCGAGTTGATCGGTTGGGACTTAAGTGGTTTGTACAGGCCCCATGGTGGCCAATTTGGCCACCTGAAGCACCGTCGATAGAAATCGGGGGCCCGACAATTCCCGTAGACTATCACTATGGCAATTACTGCGGATCCGACAATCCACCCAGAGACGGCGACTCTTGTCCAGAGGCGCAGAACTGCATCGATCGGGCTTGCCAAAAGCACGACCGCTGTCCGGTAGACATGGGACAAGACTATATTGGTGCACATAATTGTCACTGTCAATTGGCCCGAGATGCCGAGATGTGCCTGCTTGGAGGGTGCTTTAGTCGTGTTTCAGGATCTGGCATGAAATATGTGAACAATCTATTTACTTGTTTTGAGGCTGCTCAGGATGTTTCGGCGTTCTTTAGTCTAATATGCAATATTACGGAATTACTAGCAACAGAACGTGAATTGTTGCGAGCACGAGGTAAGCCTAGAAAGTGGTTTTAAAAAATATATCTATGGTTGTTGGAATCATCGGTGCTGTGATTCCGTCTGCTTTATGGCTATTCCTTATTCTGCCTTACACGCTTAACACCAAACGTATCGAACCAAGTAGGACTCTTGGAGAAGCCGGTTTCTTTAATTTGATTATTTTTCCACTGTGCACAATTCCAATTGCAATTATCGGATTTATGATCGGGTCTCATATTGGCGATTGGCTGGAGTCCAGCATAGAGGAACGAAACAAAGAGCGAAAAGTGGAATAAAGAGGTGACCCCAAGCGACCATACGAATAACTTTGCGATCGACGCTTGCAGAATGGAAAGACAGCTTTGGTGCCAGTTGACGGAAATAGGTTGTACGACAACGACGTATTTGCTCGCATGATGTCGCACCTAGACTTGGTCAATTCTGGTTCAATGGTGATGACTGTGGTGGACAGCTACGACGCGGCTGGGCGCAAAACGGTTCAGACCGAGAACGGTGTGGCGACCACGTACACCTACGACAACGCGGACCGCTTGACGGGGCAGAGCACTCTGGGCGGCACTTCGACCTTCGCATACGACCAAGTGGGCAACACGACAGTGAAGCAGCACCAAGGCTCGCTACCGCTGACGATGTCTTACGACGCCGCGCAAAGGTTGACTACGGCGACAGACGGGCCGACACCGGTGACATACACCTACGACAACAACGGGAACATGACTTTGGAAAACAGAGGCGGCGTGCAGACACAATACGTGTACGATAGGAGCAACAGGCTGAATGCCGAGGTGGCGAACCTGGGTGCCACAAGGACAACCATGCTCTACGATGGCGACGGGCTAAGGCGAGTGAAACAGACCCCCATTTTTGGACATGTCACAGTCACGACCTACGTCTGGGACGGCGCCGACTACCTGGGAGAGGTGCGCTGACATGGCAATGGCTGTGACTTATGCGACGGTGAACGGGCGGCTAGTGCAAGAGAACCGCGGTGGCACGGTGACGCGCTACGTCTCCGACACCCTGGGCTCCTGTGTGCAGACACGCGACTCTGCTGGCAACGTGACCTCAACGACGGAGTACTGGCCGTACGGGGAGGTACGGACCTCCACAGGCACCAACCCGAGCCCCTGGGGCTTCGTGGGGTTGCTCGGTTACTTGACTGACACCGTCTCGCGGCTTTACGTGCGGATGAGGCACTACAGACCAGGGCTCACCAGGTGGCAGACCGTCGATCCCATTTGGCCCTCACACCCGCCCTATCACTACGCGAACCTGGCATCAATATTGTTTATTGATCCATATGGCTTGTTCTTCGTGCTTCCACTAGGGCCTATTTTGGCGCCATTTGTTCCAGGCACGCTTCCAATCGACACAATAGGTTCAGGCGGCATTGGGATCGGTAATCCAGAAATGCAAGTAGACTATCACTATGGCACATACTGTGGAGCAAAGAACCCTCCATGCCCAACAACTAGTCGGCCAAAAGATTGCCTTGATCAAGCATGCTATGATCACGACCAAAGAACAATGAATCAGAGCATGCAACAATTCATGAACAACGCAAATGCCCATTGTCGGCTCGCGGCTGATGCTGCAAAATGTATTTATGGCGGCTGTTTGGTAAATAATTCAGGAAGTATATTGGGAGTAATTGAATGTGTCGAGGCTGCTAAACAAGTCCTATATGGATACAGTCTCTTCTGTGCCTATGTAATTGGTAGTCAACTAGGAGGCTCGCGGCTTTGGTTTGGCCCGAGTGACATCCCGAATGGATTTCTTGAGCCAGTGTAGGTGTTGAATGGTAAATTTCAAACCGGGTAAATACGAAACATGGCTGATTAGGTCTGCGATCTTAGGAGGCTTTTGCGGTGGCGTTGCATGGTTGATTGTTATCTTTCCGACATTTGTAAGGCCGTTAACAACGTATTCCGGGCACCACCAAGGCGAAGAGGCCTTTGTAAATAGATATGTCGCTCCCCTATTTGCATTTTTGGGCTCATTTGTTGGAATCATCGCTTTCGTGACGATTTGCTTGATTGCAATTGCGATTGATTTGGGGATTTCAACTCTGAAAAGAAGGAATTCAAGGCTAGGTGATTAGTATTGTAGCGACCATCGGAATTCAAAAGCTAACCTATTGCCAAGGTGGAGGTTGACCTAGATTTAGCACCCATTTGAGCAACCAGAGCGAAGACTGGTTTGCCAGGCAGCTCGGGTGCGCTAACGCTAATTGTTAACCTTGCCTCTGGTGGGTGGCGGATGCCCCGACCTTTCATTAATCCGGATGGGTGCCACTGGTGTTAACCAGTGCGTTCACCGAGTGCTCACACCAGTACCATGAGCCAAGCATATCATGTTGCAAGAAGCGACTGTGAACTACCGAAGGCAAGCCACTGTGGACCCGCTCGGCTATCTGACGACCACCATCTACGACAATGCCGGGAGGCCGACCGCCACCCGCAACGCCCGGGGCTATGTCACCACGCAGGTCCTGGACGCCAAGGGCCAGGTGAGCGCCGTCCAGGACGCCCTGGGCAACCGGACGAGCTACACCTACGACAAAGTGGGGCGGCAGACCTCGGTGACCACTCCGCTCGGTTACAAGACCACCACAGTCTACGACGCCGCCGGGCGCACCGTCAGCACCCAGGACGCCCTGGGCAACGTGACGACCTACAGCTACAACGCGAACGGAGCGGTGGTCTCCACCGTCAACATGCTGGGCTTCGTCAGCACGAACGTCTACGCCGCCGACAGCAACCGCCAAGTGGCCAGCATGGACCCGCTCGGCAACGTCTCGACCACCGTCTACGACTTGGCCGGCCAGGTGAGCGCCAGCATCGACCCGCAGGGCAACCGGACTTCTTACGGCTACGACAACGCCGGACGCCGGGTTACAGTCCAGAACGCGCAGGGCTACGTCTCGACCAGCACATATGACGCGAATGGACGGACTGTCGCCAGCACAGACCCGCTGGGCCGGACCAGCACGACGATCTACGACGCGGCAGGCAGGGCCGTTGCCAGCCAGCGCCCGTCGGGGGCGGTCTACACCACCGTCTACGACGCCCTGAACCGCTCGGTGGCTAGTGTAGACCCCCTCGCCAACACCTCCACCACCGCCTACGACGCCAATAGCCGCGTCCAGGCGTGGACGAACCCGCTGGGGTACAAGACCACTCTGAGCTACGACGCCAACGGCAACAGCGTCGAGAGCTGGGACGCCCGCAACTACCGCACGACCACCGTCTACGACCAGCTCGACCGCCGCCAGGCCAGCGTGGACCCGCTCGGCTACCGTTCGACCAGCGTCTATGACGCGGACGGGAGGCAAACGGCGATCCAGGACGAGAAGGGCAACTTCATCACGATGGCCTACGACGCCCTGGGAAGACAGAAGGCGATCAACGACCAGCTCGGCTACACGACCTCGTACACCTTCGACGCGGTCGGGCGCACCGCCACCCGCCAGTTCGCCAATGGCGACGTGACGACGTACGGCTATGACTCTGGCAGCCGCCAGACCGGCGTGGCCTACGCCGACGGCACGAAGGTGACCAACGCCTACGACACCCTGGGCCGCAGGACGTCCATGGCCGACAGCACCGGTACGACCACCTTCTCCTATGACGCCCTCTCCAGGCTCACCGGCAAGACCGACCCCGGCCCGCTGGTGCAGGGCTACACCTACGACGCCGCCAGCCGCGTCCAGGCCTGGACGAACCCGCTGGGGTACAAGACGACGCTCAGCTACGACGCGGTCGGCAACAGCATCGAGAGTTGGGACGCGCGGAACTACCGGACGACCACCGTCTATGACTCGTTGAACCGCCGCCAAGCTGGAGTAGACCCGCTTGGATACCGTTCGACCAGCGTCTACGACTCGGACGGGCGACAGACGGCGATCCAGGACGAGAAGGGGAACTTCATCACCATGTCTTACGACGCCCTCGGGCGACAGAAGGCGATCAGCGACCAGCTCGGCTATACGACCTCGTACACCTACGACGCTGTCGGGCGCACCGCCACCCGTCAGTTCGCAAACGGCGACGTGACGACGTACAGCTATGACCTGGACAGCCGCCAGACGGGGGTCGCCTACGCCGACGGCACCAAGGTGACCTACGCCTACGACACCCTGGGCCGAAGGACGTCCATGGCCGACAGCACCGGGACGACCACCTTCTCCTACGACGCCCTCTCCCGGCTCACCGGCAAGACCGACCCTGGCCCGCTGGTACAAGGCTACACCTACGACGCCGCCAGCCAGCGCACCCGCCTCGTGGATCCCGACGGCGGGGTGAGGACGTACAGCTACGACGTGGACGGGAACACGTCCGTGTACCAAGACGCTGACGGCAAGCTGACGACCTTCCAATACGACCGGGCCAGCCGCAAGACGACGGTGACCTACCAGACTGGGCTCCGGAGAATGCAGGGCTACGACGCGGGTTCCCAGGTCGTCTCGATGACCGACGAGAAGATCGGCGGCGCGACCCTGGCCAAGTGGACGTACACCTACGACGAGGTGGGCAACCGCAAGTCCATCGTGGACTCGAACGGCTCGATCACGACCTACGCCTATGACGCCAAGTCCCGCTTGACGCAAGACAAGACCAACGGCACGAACGCCCACACCTACGACTACACGTATGACCAGGTGGACAACCGGCTGACGAGCACGGAGACCGGTTCTGTGCAGACCCAAGTCTATGACAACTCGGGACGACTGTTGACCTCGCAAGACGCGTCGACACTCACGACTTACACGTTCGACCGCAACGGCAACATGACCAACGCCAATGGGACGACAGGGGGCGGCGTTACGAGCGTCTCGGTGATCTCGATGGTCTATGACAAGGAGAATCGTCTGACCGTCCATCAAGACTACTCAGAGGAGCCCCCACAACTGACGACTTTCACGTATAGTGGAGACGGGCTGAAACGGTCTGAGCGGGCCGCCGGGTTAGTCCCGACGACCCTGGTCTGGGACGGCAGCGACTATCTGCAAGGGAGAAGCTAATGGCAGTGACGAACTACCACACCATCGACGGCAAAATCATTGGCGAGACGACGGACGGAGTCCGCACCGACTACCTGACCGACGCCCTGGGGTCCGTAACCACGACCGTTGACCAAGCGGCGGTGGTAGTGAACTCGTACCGCTATAAGCCGTACGGTGACATAGTGTCTGAGTCAAATACTGGAAGTCTGCCATCGTTTTTCTGGTGTGGTTCAATAGGTTATCGAAATGCGTCACGCAGTGAAACAATTTATGTTCGTTCTCGTCATCTGCACATGGCTGCTGGAATCTGGGCCAGCGACGACCCCCTCTTTCCTGCTGAGCGAAAATTCAATTACGTTGGAGGTAATGTAACATCACTTATTGATCCTTCCGGTTTTGCCCCTCTCTGCAAAGTCTATGAGGGCAAACCATTTACTAGATTCAAGGATTGCCCTCCGAACAGCGATGGTTGTACCGCATGCAACTACGAACTTGGCGAGACTTTTTCCGCGATTTGCATCACAGGTTGCGGTGTCTCGTGTATTAAAAAACATGAAGCGGAGCACCGTACCCAGCTAAAGGCATGTTGCAAGGGCGTGTATCAATGTCTCAAGAACAGCAAAGGCAACGAAACTGCGACGCGGGATTGTGCGACTAAATATGTCACTTGGTATGATATGGGAGATGATTGGAGGGAGTGGCAGGCGTACACTATCGGCCTTGCGTGCGCGAAAAAGGAATATAAGGATCGCAATTGCTCACCGGCTCACAACACGCAGTGCTGTAAGGAAATTTTCCATGTTCAATACGTGGCGCAATCATATGTTGACTACTATAAGAGGATGAGGCCTCAGCCTACGAATCCGAAATGCCCATTCTAGGCGACGCTAAAAAAATTGTGCAATACATCCGAACAGAGCATACATGATCCAAATGATACTTACACTTGTTACCACTCTTTGCGCAGCAGCTACAATTTCTCGCTGTGACGTAGATGATTGTCGGCCGCATGAAGCCTCCGTTAAGTTGAGATCCTTAATGCGCGGCAAGTCTCTCTTCATCGTTCACCGAAAGGCAGTGTCTCTCGAAGACAGCATATCGCCTGCGTCCCCCGAGCTGCGATTATCATCTAGCGGCGCCAGCACACTTATTTCAGATCTCAATATGCTAACTGGCTGCCTTAAAATAGACACTGCAGAGAAGGCATTGGAATATGTTCGACTAAGAAGTAATGATTTGACCTGGCGTTGCTGGACCCCACGGATGCGGGAAGTGCGCTTGGCTGATTCTCGCAATTTAGTGAACCGACTAGGCGAAGGATATGATGGACTTGTGTGGTCCAAAAATGTCTCCAATTATGCATCCTTTTTCCCTACGGTAGAATTAGCGGTTGACCACTATAAAATCTTAAGGTTAATGATTGTTGAGGACTCGAGCAAAGTCAGAGGTCAAGCAAAGCTGGTTCTCGTTCAAGAATTGGTAGGGATCAATGGGGAATACTCTGCGTCCCTTCGAAAACAGGAAGGGATTCCTGCATCAATCCGCAGTATTCGCTGGAAGTTGCCTTTGAACTCATGACAATTTCTAACATGTAGACTATTCTGACCGAGCAGTACTTTTACCAACTACTCAACACTTGCAGGGACTCCAATGGGGTATGGTGGCATCCAAATAGTATGCAAACTTAGAGAAGGCTAGCTTTCAGTAAATGTTTCGTGTGCCTATCAGTATTATTCTGGTCACGTATTGTTCAGCATGCACGATTGGTGACTGCTTGACTTCTGTGTCCAGGGAGCTTGCTCCAGATGACAAAGTCTTTGTCGTCGACAACGCGTCGGCAGACGACACCGTCGAGATCATCGAGTCACTTGGGAACTCCAGTCCAAACCCGACGCTTCTTCGGCCGTCAGACAACTTGGGCTACTCCCGTGCCTGCAACATTGGAATCCGAGAGTCCAAGAGTGAAGTCGTCATCCTTCTCAACCCAGACACTCTCGTGAGTCCGGGAGCCTTTCAGACGATGGTTCAAGCCCTTCAGGCCCCCGAAGTCGGATCTGTGGGCCCACTAGGGGACAACGCCCCCGGCGACCAGTTCGTGCTGAAGCACTACCCAGAAATGGATATGCAGACGACCCGGGAGGTCCCACCCACCGACGAGGTCATCGAGACTAAGCTCCTCTCCGGCTTCTGCATGGCCTTCCGCCGCGAGACGCTGGACAAGGTCGGCCTCCTTGACGAAGACCTGTTCCTCGGCGCAGACGACCTGGAGATGTCCTGGCGGCTCCGTACGATGGGCTACAAGCTCGTAGTCGCCAAGGGAGCCTACGTCCGCCATATCTCCCAGGCCAGCTTTGCCAGCCTGCCGCCCGGCAAGAAGGAGGAGTACGTCCACGCCAGCGACGCCGCCTTCGTCCGCAAGCTCCAGCGATACTACGGCAGCACCATCCTACCGACGTCCGAGCAGCTCTTCGGCTGCGACATTTTTGACGAAGCCCTCGCCCGCAACGGTGCGGCCTTGCCCCGCTAGGGCACCCGGAAGAACCGCGTCCAGCTACCCGCCTCCTCGCACACCTCGCCCCACACCATCGGCAGCGAAGGCACGAGGTCGGGCTCGTGGATCTCCCGCCCCCAGTCGTGGACAGCGGCAAAGTCGCCCGGCGACAGCATCGGCACGAACGCCTGCCACTCGCCCGGCTTGTGCCCGTCGTCGCAGAAGAGCATCAGAGGCTTGGGCAGGCGGCCGACCACTTCCTGTATCTCCAAACGCCCACCATCGCTGTGCAAGTCCACCGACAGGTACTCGCACCCCAGCTTCTCTCCCACAGCCCGCCCCTCAGCCTGACCCAAGTCCCGGTCGACGCTGACGACCTGTATCCCCCGGGCCAACCCTTGGACGGCAAAGAACACACTCATCCCGCCCCGCCACGTGCCGAGTTCCAACACAGAGGCGCAAGGATGGGAGTCAAAGAACGCCTCCCAAAGGGCTAGGTCGTTCCAAGACTGCGAGATCCCGGACCCCGCGAACGTGCCGCCGTGGACCGGCTGGGTCAGGCAAAGCGGGTATTCCACCCCTTCAAGCCTCCTTCATCGCCACACCGAACCCCGACCAGTGGAGTTGGGTACCGCAGTCCACCTTGGGCAGGTCGAAGGCGTCCCAAAAGTCGTCCATGTCGTTCATGTGGACGTCGTCGAAGGCGATCACCCCGCCCGGCCTGACCAGAGGCAGCCATTTGGCCAGCTCCGCCGCCACCTGGGCGCAGGTGTGGTCGGTGTCGACGAAGAGCAGGTCGACGTCCCTGAGCCCGAGCCTCTCCGGCAGTGCCGGGTCGGTCGAGCTGCCCTCGACCAGCCGCAGCCGTGGGTCGTCCATACAGGACGCCAAGAACTCCGGCCTCGCCGCCACGTCAATCGTGGTCAGCGTCCCGTCTTCGGGCAAGTCCAGCAGCATGAACAGCGCCGACCCGCCCTGGCACGTCCCCAACTCGACCACCGTCTTGGGCTGAAGCACCTGCACCAGCCCGCGAAGGTAGTGGTAGTACTTGTCTTGGCCGGGCTCAAGACGCTGTCGATACGTCGCCTCGTCTGCGAACGGGGCAATGCGATGGTCATAAGGTTGGTCTGCAAGGTTCATCCTGGCGAAAGCTGCCTGGTGAACTGCCCGAACGGCGTCTGAAGCTGACTTTGGATGTGCCATGTGCTCTCCTGACTCCATGGACAGGCTATCACCTGTGCTCCTAGATGACAAGCCCCCTAGCGCCACATGTATGGCGACTGCATCGTCAAAAGTCGCTGACAGACACTGCAGTCAGCAGGCTTTTGCGGAGTTACTTCATTTCGGCATATCTAAAGGGTGACAACCCGGCTCGGTTCGCGTACACGTTGCCGAACGGATTCACTTGGACAAACTTGGAGTACCGGTACCGCTGTCTGAACGAAGGGTCGGACTCGATCGCTTTGCGCATTTTGCCGAGCTTGTCGATTTCCCTTTGAGTGGCTTGTGACTTCTTAGTGACTCGTTCACCGATCTGGTCCCAAAACCGACGGGCCATGCTGTCCGGCATCGTCCGAGCATATTCATACGCTTCCTCCTCTTCTTGCGACAATTTGGCCAGTACTTCTAGCTCAGCGTTGTAGTCTCCGACGGCGACGTCGAGTGAAGACTTGCCGCATCCGGCAATTGTTAAGGAGACCACAACGGCAAAGCAAAACGCCAGCCTCATGCCCCCATACTACCAAAATGGTAGCGCACATGTCTACCAAGTTGGTAGGATGGCGACGAACTTCGTCGGTTCCCTCCGCTCTCCAGAGAACGACGTCCTCATTCGCATTCTTCGTGATGCCCGGCAGTCTGCGGGCCTCAGCCAGGTCCAGTTGTCCACAATGCTGGGCCAGTCCCCAACTTACATCGTCAAGATCGAACGAGGAACTCGAAGGATCGACTTGGTCGAATTTGTGAGGCTCACCGAGAAATTAGGTGTGGACGCCGAACAGTTGTTCAGGCTCTACCTTACCGAGTCCAAAGGGCACTGAGATCATGACGGTCGGCCACGTCATTCGTATTCCAATACTGTTCCCGAAGGATCGCGGCAGAGGAATTTTCGTAACGTCTGCTCCAAGAGACCAGAGAACCTTGTTGCAGCTTCGTAGGCACGGTTCCGCAAACGCTTCACCATCACCGGATCCTTGACGTCAGCCTCCTCGTCTTCATTCAAGAAGACCGATAAGAAGTTCGGATCGTCGATTTTGCCGGACTTCGTGTTCTTTCGGTAGAACGCCTCTATGCCTGCGTGGGTCTGGCGGTAGTTGCGTCTGACGTCTCTGCCCTTCCTGTCTCGAATCTTGCTCTCAAGTTGCGTGAGCAGATCCTTCAGTCTGAGTACTTTCTTGATCAATAGGGATGTTGCAGTTTCGGGGTCACCGCCACCGCCGGTAAGCAGGGCCCGAATATCGAAGGCAAGTTCTTCAAACTTACCTCGGGCATCGTCCCTGCAGTACAGCCACTCAGTGGACTCATACCAATCCAGGCTACCGGCTTCTTTAGGAACACCCTTATCGGCTGCATCGAACCAGCAAAGGAGGGCTATGGCCAGTACGATGGCGTTGAGCCTCAATGATTTCGCTTCCTGTTCTACAAGCGAGGCGAGTCTTTCGACGTCGCCACCAACCACCTCTTCTGACGAGGCAAGCGCTCTGAGCCTCTTGGCAACTCTGGACTGCTTTGGATCCCGCATCACGAGTTCGACCAGATAGGCTAGGTGGGCCCTTGCTTGGTCTTCGACGTAAGACCTTTTGAGCTTCGCCTTCAGTACTTCTGCTTCATTTCTCAGACGCAAACGCCTTGTTAGTCCCTTCGTTTTTGGAGTATTCCCAGTCTCCACTCTCCAAATCTACCACCGATCTAGCCTCCGAGTCGTGGCGGCAAGCGAAGGCGCACAGGGCAAAAGGGAAGAGTCGATGGCCCGCGTAGTACGGTTCTTCGCCCTTCTGTCTGAGATTCCGCTACCAGACGACCATGCACAAAAAGCGAAAACCCAGGAAACCGAGAAGCCAGCAAGACCGACCGCTTTGGATCCAGAGCCTCGCAAGGCTTATCGCCAAGGCAGCGATTGAATCGTCACGGAAGGCCTAGTTTAGGTTCATTACTCTACTATTGATACGAACATATACAGATCTCATTAACATAAGGAAACAGAGTTATAATGAAGACAAAGGAAGACGTGATATGAAAATCCCGCACGTGGCAGTCTATGTCAGGGTGTCCACGAAGGACCAGGCGGAGGAGGGCCTGTCGATGGACGCGCAGCCAGCGAACGCCTTGAAGAAGCTTGACGAGGAGTTCGGAAAGGGCATGTACACCTATGAGCTTTTCGAAGACGCTGGCAAGAGCGGTGGGCTCGGGCCCAAACCATGGGCCACCGAGTGCAAGCGCACGGAGCGGCAAGGGATGTGGGCGCTCATCCAAGCCGTGAAGGCCGGGCGGTTCAGCCATGTGGTGGCTTTCCGCAGTGACAGGCTATACCGAGACCAACTGGGCTTCCTGGGTTTCTATACAGAAGTCCTGAAGCCAAACGGAGTGAAGCTCCTGTTCGTCGCAGAGAACTTTGACGAGTCCATCTCCGGGCAGCTCACGGCCGGTGTCTTGGCAGGCGTGGCCGAGTGGCAGCGCAAGCAGACCGGTGAGAACATCCAGAAGACGTTGGACTACAGGAGGTCGAACGGATTCTATCTCGGACTGCCACCGTACGGGTGGAGGATGGAGACGCCCGCGGAGCATGAGGGGCGCATGGTGAACATCCGCCCCGTCGAGGAGTTGGTGCCGACCGTCCGCCGTATCAAAGACCTTTTTCTCTCGGGCAACAGTTTCAGCGCAGTGGCGCGGATTCTTAACGACGAGCACGTGCCACCTCCATCCGGCGTCGGAAAATGGAGCCACGGGTCGGTCGAGAAAATCCTAAGGTGCCATGTCCACGCTGGCCTGACGAAAACAGACAGGGAGGGGACGCTCGGCAAGGGCGTGCACTACGACCACCGCATCTACGACGAAGAAGACTTTCGGCTTGTCCAAGACCGTATCCTGCGCTGTCGAAAGAGGCTGCGCGGACCGGCAGTCAACCAGCCGTTCAGACTCTTCGCCGGCCTTGTGCACTGCGGGCACTGCGGCGCTCCGCTGTACAGCCAGTTCAACCAGGCTCAGCCGAGCTACATGTGCTTTGGGGACAGGCAAGCCGAGGAAGCTTCGCACGTCTATGTCAACGCCCGACGCCTTGAGGCCGTCGTCTTGGAGCAGCTGGTGAGAATCGCTCTAGAGGACGAGGTGCAGGAAGAGGCCGCTTCCGCCCTCGAAGCACTGGTGAACGAGCAAGACGACGCTTTGCGCAGTGAAGGTGCCAGGCTCAAGAAGGCACTGGAAGACATCGAGTCGAAAGAGCGCAAGGTCGGCGAGGCCTTGGCTAGCGGCGACATACCGCAGAACGTCGCCCGAGGACTGTTCGCCGGTTACGAGAAAGAAACCACCGGCGTCAGGTCCCGGCTCGTCGAGATCGAGAAATCGCTTGGCGAGTCCGAATCCAGACTGCAAGTCGCCAAGCGGGCACAGTCCAACCTTAGGGACATCCCTATGCTTTGGTCGACCATGTCTGACGCTGAAAAGCGCGAAGTGCTCCACGTCGTCATTGAACGGATCGAGGCCCACGCAGGCGAGCACCGGAAGTGGATCAAGGTCTACTTCGCCACCGGGCACGAGCCCGTCGAGCTCGAAGTCCTCGCCGGCATGGAGCGTTACAAGCCGCGGAAAGCCGACGGTGCGGAGGCCCTCTCAGAACGGGAGCTTGCAGCGCTCTACCATGTCCTCCAGGGGGCGGACTACAAAAAGGTGGCCGAGCATTTTGGGACGTCGAGGGCGAATGCCCACAACATCCTGAGGCGGGCGGCGCACAAGGTGGGAGAGAACGACCCCCGAAGGGCCGCGAAGAAGATCGAGGCCAGACTCATCAGGTTCAGGTCACAGTTACCGCTCTTCGGCAAAGTCCGTGTGAGTTTCCAGACCAGACGCCTGCGTGTCGGCGAGTACCATGTGTTGATGTACGCGGCGAAGGGAGAGACCGTCCAGACGACCGCGGCGTTGTGCGGCATCGCCGTCGAACGGGTCGAAGCCCTGCTTAAGCAAGCGCTGGCCAAACTAGGTGCAAGCTCGGTGCCTGAGGCCACAAGGGCCCTGGAACAGAATCCGCACTTGCTACCCATAGTCATGGAGCACCGGCTCAAAGGAGAGCGATGAGGAAGGCAGCTGTGCGTACGAAGGCGGTCATCTATGCCCGCGTGAGTTCCAAGGAGCAAGAAGCGGAGGGATTCAGCGTCGACGCCCAGGTGCGCCTGCTTCGCGAGTACTCGGCCGAGAATGGTCTGGCCGTTGCTCGCGAGTTCACCGAGGCCGAGACTGCCAAGCAGGCAGGCAGGACAGCGTTCGGTGCCATGCTTCGGTTCCTTGAGGCTAACCCTGGCCATGTCGTCCTTGTGGAGAAGGTGGACCGCCTTTACCGCAACTTCGCGGACTACGTGAAGGTGGACCACATCGGCGTCGAGCTACACTTCGTCAAGGACGGGATGGTCATCGGCGAGTCTTCGAAGAGCCAAGACAAGTTCATGCACGGGATCCGCGTGCTGATGGCCAAGAACTATGTGGACAACCTCTCGGAGGAGATCCGCAAGGGTCTCGATGAGAAAGCAGCCCAAGGCATCTATCCGACCCATGCGCCGCTCGGCTACTTGAACTCACTTGAGCCTGGCACCAAAAGGAAGGTGATCGTCCCAGACCCGGCCAGGGCATCTCTAGTGCGAGACCTGTTCCTTGCCTACGCCGGTGGCGGGCACTCCCTAAGCACTCTCACGAAGCTTGCCAGGGAGTCTGGGCTGACGTCCAAGAAGGGCCTGCCATTGAACAAGAGCGCCGTGGATCAGCTGCTCCGTCACCCGGCGTACTGCGGAGTGCTCCGGTGGAATGGTAAGGAGACGATTGGTGTCCACGAACCGCTAGTCTCGAAGGAGGTCTGGGACGAAGTGCAGCGGGTCCGGGACGGGCGCGGGCCACGCAAGACCGGCTATGGGACGATGCCTTTCGCCTACCGCGGCCTTGTCCGTTGCAAGTGCGGGAAGGTTATGACGGGCGAGCTCAAGAAGGGCAAGTACGTCTATTACCATTGCACTGGCGAGCGAGCGGCCTTGTGCGGCCGCCCTTATGTCGCCGAGGGGAAGATCACTGACGCCTTCGTAGAGCTCTTGAAGCGCCTAAGCGTCCCGCCAGATATGTTGCCTTGGATCCAGGACGGTTTGCGGGAAGCAGACAAAGACAGGCGTCGGCAACGGGAGTCAGGAGAGAAAACAATCCGCCATGAACTGTCGAAGATAAAAAACCGGCTGGAGCGCTTGTACCTCGACAAAGTCGAAGGCGAAGTGTCTGAGTCCTTCTACCGTGAGACGCGAACCAAGTGGGAAGCCAGGACAACGGAACTGCAACTGCAACTCGCCTCGATCGACCGCGCGGAGCCTGCCGCAGTCGACGGGGCCATGAGAGTTCTCGAACTGGCGTCTACAGCCCATCTTAAGTTCAAAGAGGCCACTTCAGAGCAGAAGCGGGAACTGCTCCTTTGCCTACTCTCGAACTGCACCTGGGAAGACGGACAACTTACCGTGGAGCTCCACGAATTCTTTGATTTGATGCTGGGGTTGGCAGAATCTGTCACCAAGACCGATGCTGGCGAGCAGAGAATCGGGGCGTCGGTCGCCAAAAAAGTGGATTGGTGGAGATAAGGGGATTCGAACCCCTGACCCCTTCCATGCCATGGAAGTGCTCTACCAACTGAGCTATATCCCCACGATGAGAGCCCGGCACGAGGCCGGGAGCACATTTAACCATGTCGGCACTCCCTGGCACAACCTGCATGGGCCGGGTGACCTGCACCTCGCACCTCACTGGCCCGACAGGTTCAGATTGAATCTGGCGACGAAAAAAATCTTCAAAAAACCCATACGTCCAGACAACTCCTATGATACAATGCCGCTGATTTAACCCTAAATCAATGAGAACGACCCTCCGCGACGTGGCGGCGGCAGCTGGTGTGTCCGCAATGACGGTGTCCAAGGTTCTGCACGGGACCGGGACAAACGTGCGCGTCAGCCAGGAGAAAGCCGACCAGATCCGCAAGACGGCGTCGGAGCTCCAGTATCAGCCCAACGACTTGGCCCGCAGCCTGCGCAACAAGCGCACCATGACCGTCGGAGTGGTCTTCCGCCAGCTGACCCGGTTGAACCAGCAGAACCCCTACTTCCCACAACTGCTGAACGGCGTCATGGCGGCGCTCTTTGAGCAGAACTACACCTTGGCGCTGTGTCCCAAGCTGGCCGACCTCTCCAACAATGGCGCGGTTTCGGACGGCCGGTTCGACGGCATTCTCTGGTGCCGTCCCGACTTCACCGACGAATCGATCCAAGGCCTTTCGCGCTCCAGTGTCCCAGTGGTGATGATGCACACCCCTGCGGACCTCGTGCCCGGCCTCTCCACTTTTTGCGCGGACAACGAAACAGCAATGCGACGAGTCGTCCAGCATTTGGTCGGCCTGGGCCATGAGCGTGTCGCATTTGTGATCGACGAGCAAAACGAGGCCGCCGCTGAAGCAAAGGCCAGGTCCGAGGCCTTTTTGGCAGCCATGAGCGACTTTGGGATGCAGGGTGAGATTTGCGTCTGGAACGACGATGCGACCGGATGCGTCGAGGCCTACGTCGGAACCGACAGACCGCACACGGCCATCGCCACCTTTAGCGAGGCGTTTGCAGGGATCATCTTGCGCCGCTGTGTCGATTTAGGCATCCAAGTCCCAGCTGACCTCTCAGTAGTCGGCTTTGACTCGTCGACATTTTGCGAAACAACACAACCCCGGCTGACCGCCGTTAACCAACCGGTTGAAAAGATGGCCTACGAGGCCACATTGCATCTTTTGAATCTCATCCAAGCGAACGTCGAGGGACTCCCCAAGGCTTTGCCATCTTCGTCGATCTATGACTGTGGGCTCGATATCAGAAGCTCCACAGCCCCGCCAGCACTCATCGTAGAGTCAGTCTCATGAATACTAAACGTGCCTTTACACTCATCGAATTGCTCGTCGTGATCGCAATCATCGCGATCCTCGCGGCAATCCTCTTCCCCGTCTTTGCCCAAGCCAAGGCTGCAGCAAAGAAAACGACCGACCTGTCCAACACCAAGCAACAGGGCCTCGGCATCATGATGTATGCCGGCGACAACGACGACTACTTCCCGCGCTCGGCGTGGACCACCAATGTGAACCTGTGGGGTTGGCAGACGCCGATGAACTGGCGCGACGCCGTCGAACCCTACGTCAAGGGTGGCACCGTCCGCTATCAAGACGGTTCCAAGTACCGTGACCTGGCTGAGGGCGGCATCTGGAGCACGCCTTCCAAGCCGACCGGCCGCGGCGTCTATGCCGCCAACAACAACCTGATGCCGTCCATGTGCCAGTGGGACAACGCGGCGAGCAACAGTCGTTGCGACCAGAACGGCGACGGAACCCCGACCGGCAACGCTCCGTTCCCGTCGGTCAACACGTCGCAGCTCGATGCTCCCGCCCAGATCTCCGCGACCTGGACGATCGGCATCAATCCGGACTGGAACGCCTCGGGCGACGTGGCCGACTCCAGCTGGTGGTGGTGGGGTGGCGCCCAGTGGCCGCCCGTCTTCACGGGCCCGACCTCGGGCGAAAAGTGGGACGTCGACGGTAAGGACTGGCCGACTTGGGCCATGCCGCGCTATCGCTACACCAGCAGCCTGAACTCCTCCTTCGGCGACGGCCATGCCAAGGCCGTCAAGAAAGGCCAGTTCAACTGGTGCCAATACGTGTATGTCAAGGGTCTTTCCACTAACTGGAACGACAACTGGGACTGGATCTTCAGCCCGGGCAACCCCTGCGCCGCCTTTGCACGCTAATGGACACTCGAACCGCCCTTGGGCTCGTCTTGGGCGCCTGCCTGCTAGGAGTCACCGCTTGCGGTGACTCCGAAGGGCCGGGTGACCTGGAGGCCGCCAAGAAGGCTTCGGCCAAGGCGCCGAAGTCGGCCGACCAACTGTCGCCCGAGATGCCAGCCGAAGCCAAATCGTCGGCGACCGCCGCGATGGGGCAGGCTCAGGCCATGCAAAACCAAGCCGGCGACCCTGCCCGCGTCCGCGCGATGCAGGAAATGCAAAAGCAACGCAAGTGAGAACAGCCTGCGGGCCTGGGAGCCACCGCAAGGGGATCCCAGGCCTACGGCATACTGCCAACATGAAAATCTCCGTCCTTTGTGCTGTCGCGACCGCGTTGCTCCTGTGTGGATGCAATGGCGCGGCCAATGAAGAGGCTCCTGAGCCCAAGAAGCCAGTGGTCCTGTTTGAGGGCTCCATCGACAAGGCGATGGTCGGAACCTGGAAGGCGGAGGGCGTGGACCAGACCTACAAGTTTTTTGAGGACGGCACCTTCACGATGGACCAGACCATCAGGGTCCCTAAGGGCGACCCGATGACGACGCACACCAAGGGCGAATGGCGTCATAACGGCGACAAGGTCGTCATCAAAGACGCCCAGAAGAACATCGTGCCTTACGCTTGCAAGTTGGATGGCGACAAAATGGAGCTCTCGCTGACGGGCTCGCTGAAAGTCACCACTAAGTTGAAAAAGTCCACTGACTGACCTTTTGGTCAGTCTTGCTCGGGCATCAAGCGAGTGTAATCGACGTCGCTGTTGCTCCAGCCACCATCAATTTGCAGCACTTGTCCGGTCATGTAGGGAATCCGTCCTTCGACCAGCGAGACCACGGCCCTGGCGACCTCTTCAGCTTCGGCGACCCGGCGGATGGGGAGCCGGTGCTCGACCATCTTTAGCCTCTCACCAACAAGCGAGTTGCGACTCATCTCGGTGAAAGTGAAACCAGGTGCGACGGCATTGACATAGATGCCGTGCTGCCCGAGTTCGACCGCGCAATTGCGCGTGAACGCCTCGATGGCCGCCTTACTGGCGGCATAGGCCGAGCGGTTATAACCGCCGATCTTGGCATGGCCGGAGGAAATGTTGACGATGTGGCCGCCAACACCCGCCTCCACCCACCTCGTCGCCAAGATGCGGCTTCCCGCGAAAACGCCGCCTAGATTAGTGTCCACCACTTGGTGGAATGATTCCGGTGGCGTCTCCAGAACGCTCGACCGGTGGATCACACCGGCGTTGTTGACGATCGCCTGCGGAAGACCAATGTGCCCGACCACCTCGCCGATCACGCCGTCCATCGCCGCATAGTCGGACACATCTACTTGCCAGGCACGAGAACCAGGTATTGACAAAGACCCCTGTCGGACTGATTCGCCGTCGATGTCCAACAGGGCGGCCTGCCAACCGGCCGCGCCAAAGCAGCGGGCGATGGCCAGACCGATGCCCTTGGCGGCGCCAGTCACGACGACGACTTGTTCCACCCGCCCATTATGCGGGGCAAAACGATTGAACGATTGCCACGTCTAGGTGCACAGAGGGTTGATGATGAATGTGATTAGCACTACGGTTGCTCTGTTGAGCCTGGCGCAGGCCACCACGAAGCCAGCGAACTGCGGCGAGATGACCAGCTTGGCGACCGACGGGCGGGCCGCCTTTTCTATGCCTCTCAAAAACACAAAGGTCGACGCCGAAGTCACCGGGATCGGGGCCAGGGTCGTCGTCACCCAGACGTTCCAGAACACCTCCAAGACTCCTCTGGAAGCGGTCTACACCTTCCCCTTGCCCGCCAACGCCGCTGTCGACCGACTCCGCGCCGACGTCGGCGGACGGGTCATCGAAGGAGAAATCCGCAAGAAGGAAGAGGCCCGGGCGATCTATAACCATGCCCGCGCCAACGGCCAGGTCGCCGCTTTGCTCGACCAAGAGAGGCCCAACATCTTCACCCAGTCCATCGCCAACATCATGCCGGGCGCCGAGGTCAAGGTCGAGATCAGCTATGTCCAGACCCTGAAATACGAGGACGGCGAGTACGAATTCAATTTCCCTATGGTCGTCGGCCCGCGCAACACCATGGCGGCACCGGACCCCGGGGCCATAGCGCCGCCGACGTTGGCGCCAGGAGTCCGCTCGGGTGCCGACGTGCAATTGCACATGACGATCGACGCCGGGGCTCCCGTCGTCTCGTTCCGGCCGATGCTCCACCAAGTCCGAGCGCAGCGGTCGGGAGACAGGTTGGTGGTCGACCTGGCCAAGGCCAACGAGATCCCCAACCGGGACTTCATCTTCCGCTATAGCGTGGCCGGTAGCCAGGTGAAGGAGTCGTTCCTCACCCATGCTGACGAGAACGGCGGCACGTTCGCTGTGCTGCTAACGCCACCCAAGCCGGACGCCACCATCCGCGCTGGCCTGCGAGAAATCTACTTCGTCATGGACCAGAGCGGCAGCCAGGAAGGCTTCCCGCTCGAGAAATCCAAGGAGCTGACGCTGGCCATGATCGACCAGCTGCGCTCGGACGACACCTTCAATGTTGCGACTTTCACGACGACGAACAACACGTTGTGGCCCGAGGCGGTGCCAGCCGACTCCGCCCACATTGCCGAGGCCAAACGGTTCGTCAAGGGGCTGCAAGCCAACGGCGGCACTAACATCTTGGGCGTCGTCAACCTGGTCAACAGCCTGGGAGTGGCACGGGGTCGTGACCGCATCGTCCTACTTAACACCGACGGCTACGTCGGCGACGAGTTCGAAATTCTCCAGGAGGTGCGCAAGGCGCAGACTTCTCGGTGGTTCACATTCGGCATCGGCAACTCGGTGAACCAGTTCTTGATCGACGCGATGGCCGCCGAAGGGCGGGGCGGTTCGGAGGTCGTCACTTTGGCCGAGACCGCCGACCGGGCGGTCACCCGCCTGGCCAAGCGGCTGCGGACGCCGGTTCTCACCGACGTGCAACTCAGCGTCGACGGCGTGCAAGTGCAAATGGCGGGCGACGCTGTCAACGACGTCTATGCCGACCAGCCCGTCGTCGCGTATGGACGTTACTTGCGGCCGGGTCGGGGCAAGGTCGTCCTGACGGGCAAACTCGGTGGCCAGCCCTACCGCCGCGAGTGGGACGCCGACTTCCCAGCTCGAGGCAACGCCGGTTCGGCGATCTCCTCGCTCTGGGCCAGGCAACGGGTTGACCACCTGCTGCGCCAGAGCTGGACGGCTGCCCGTGGTGGCAAGACAGAAGAAGCGGCGGCCATCGAGCGGCAAGTCACCGACGTGGCCTTACGGCACCACATCATGTCGCCGTTCACCTCGTTTGTCGCAGTGGAGCCGCGAGTGGTGAACGTCGGCGGTAAGCAGCGCCAAGTCCGAGTGCCAGTCGACATGGCCGATGGCGTGGACATGGGTGGTAGGTCGTCCGACAGAAAGTCAATGAATGGGTTGGCACTTGCACCGGCAGGAACACAGAACGGCGCCACATATGGACTAATCCAAGGTCTTGCAAGAGGCGGTACTGGCGGCGGAGGATTCGGTGCGGGTGGCGGTGGCAAAGCGGCTGCAAAACCGGCATCAACTGTGGCGACTGTAAATGCAGGCGTAGCCCTTTCCGATCTCGCCGCGGCTCCGGCCAAACCTTTCGAAAAGGCAGCCAAGAGCCTGCGTGAAAAGAAGGGCAAGTTGGAAGTCAGCATCAGACTGGCCGACCTGAAAGACGAGACGCTAGCCAAATTGAAAAAGGCCGGGTTCAAGCTCGACGAAAAAGACAAGGCTCTTCCAGTCGTCTACGGCACTCTTGACGCCAAAGACCTTGCAGCGCTGTGCAAGCTCGTCGAGGTGCTAGCCGTCGATCCGATTGAGTGAGGAATGGTTATCGGGTATCGGGTCTCGGGGTGGAGAGGATGACATCCGGAGCATCTCCTCGGGAAGAGGTAACAAGCCGAGTTCCGGTACCCGATACCCGAACCCCAAACCCCGTACCCCGACTCCTGAGGACTGAGGACCGACGACGAATCAAAAACCAGGTCAAATAGGAAGGATGAAAGCCCGCGTCCTGCTTCTGGCCCTTGTCGCGCCCAGTTGTGCCTTCGCATGGCATGACACCGGCCACCGCGTGGTTGGCGAGATTGCTTGGCGCAGCCTTACCAGCAAGGAACAGACGCAAGTCACAGCCATCCTGACAACCCTCGGTGTCCGCTACCAAAGCTTGCCCAACGCCTGTGTCCTCCCCGACGACATCAAGCGGTTCACAGATGCTGTGACCGGATTCAAGCAAGACCACTCGATGGACAACTGGCACTACAAGGACAAGTCGGTCACGCCAGGACACCCGACCCCGGCCAACGACGACGGCCAATTGATGAAGAAGCTGCCAGAGCTCATCGACAGCTTGACCCGCGACCATGGGGCCACCAAAGAAGTCGCCTTCAAGCTAGCCATGCTCGGCCACTTGGTCGGTGACTGCCATATGCCGCTGCACACCAGCGCCATGTGGCTGCCGCAGACCGGCAAGTTCGACCGGGGCGGCAACGACTACAAGCTCCAGGACAGCCGTCACAACTTGCACCTCTTCTGGGACGCCCTGCCGACTGGCAATGTCGACACTCTCGTCGACAAGATCATGCGCGACCACCCAGCCACCTCGTATTCGCACCGCCGCCTGACCATCGGGCCGGAGGTCTGGGCCGACGAAAGCTGGAAGATCAGCCGCGACTTCGTCTACACGACCCCACAAGGTCAAGAGCCAAGCAAGGAATACACCGACAAAGCCCTCCGCATCGCCTACGACCGTCTGGCGCTCGCCGGCTACCGCCTAGCCGAGGTCATCAAGACGATCCTTAAGGGTCGCTGACGACTTCCAGGGACGGCTGGCCCGCGAGCAGTTCTTGGGCCTTGATCGAGCGGGTGGTGGTGTCGAGCCGCTTGGCCTCGACGACCGCCTTGGTGACTGGCACACCAGCGTCCTTGAACCGCCTCGCAGCTGGCAGGACGGTGCGCTCCAGCGACCCGCCCATGCTGTTGAAGTGGTCGACAGCACCTCCCAAACTCTTGCCGAGCTTCTCATAGTGCTCGGTCATCGTCGCCAAGGCGGCATAGAGTCGAGAAGCATCCTCCTGGATTTTCTTGGCCTCTGTCGCCAATCGCTCTTGCTGCCACCCGTAGGAAACGGCACGCAGAAGGGCGAGGAGAGTCGTCGGCGTCGCGATGATGACGTTGATGGCGATACAGTCTTCGACAAGGCTGGGCCGGATTTCGGCCGCCGACCGGAACGCGGACTCGGACGGAACGAACATGACCACGAAATCCACCGCCTCCGACCGACGCGCATAGTCGCGCTTGTTCAGCGCCCTGGCGTGGTCATAGAGTTTGTTGGCGTGGTCGCGTACCAGAACTGGTGAAGGCTCGGCGTCGCCTTCCGCCGACTCGTGGGCGGCCAGGTGCGAGGGCATCGGCGCCTTGGAGTCGATGACCAATTCTCGCCCGCCCGGCATGCGGACGACCGCGTCGGGCCGCTGGTTGCCCGTCTCGCCAGCCTGGGTCTCCTGCAGGAAGTAATCGACGTCTTTGTTGAGACCCGCCAGTTCAAATACACGGGCCAAGACGAACTCGCCCCACCGACCGGCTTGTCCAGAGTCTTGCAGGGCCCGCACAAGCTTGGTGGTCTCGGTCGACAACTTGAGCTGGCTTTCATCCAGTGCTGTGATCTTGCTGATCAACGCGCCATGGGATTCGTTGCGGGCCTTTTCGAGGTTCTTGGTCTCCTCGTCCAGCTTGGTCAGGCTGTCTTTGACCGGCTCCAGGAGCCGTTCGATGCGCTGTCGACGTGACTCGTCCTCGCCCTCCAAGGCCTCTTTGTAACCATCAAAGACGGCCTTGACGTCCTTCTGCATCGCCTCGCGCGACTCGGCCAGCGCGTCATTGGCGAGCTTGGCGAAGGCGTCTGTCATCGTCGCCTTGGCGGCCTCGTAGGCGTCGAGTTTCTCTTGGTGGTTTCTCTCGCGCTCGGCCAGTTCGGTCTCGAGACGTGTGACCGCTAGCCGGCTGTCGTTCAGGTCGGACTGGGCAGCGGTCAGGTCGGCGGTCGCTCCCTTGAGGCCCGCTTCGAGCTCGGCCAACCGCTGGTCGGCCGCTTCAAGCCGGACCATCAGCGACGACTCGCGCGCTCGGGCCAGGGCCCAGGTGACGACACCGCCGACCGCAAGCCCGCCGACGACCCCGAGGGCGATCCAGACCCCTTCCATACCTGGCCAGTATAACCTTGTCTGGTGGTTTTGGCGGGTACGCTTTCTTGCTGTGATTCAGGCACCGATCGACCGCCCCGGCCAGAAGCTGCGCGACATGATGTCCCGGGGGACAGTGGTGATGCCAGGTGCGTTCAGTGCCCTCAGCGCCCTAGCCGCCTACAAGCAAGGCGCCCAGGCCGTCTATCTCAGCGGAGGCGCAATCACAAACAACCTCGTCGGCGTCCCCGACATCGCGCTGGTCTCGCTGGAGGAGATGTCCGGTACCGCCGCCCGGGCCTGCCAGGTCGCGCCGGTCCCCGTCATCTGTGACGCCGACACCGGCTTTGGCGAGGTCTGGAACGTCGTCCGCACTGTCATCGAGATGGAGCGGGCCGGACTGGCTGGCATCCACTTGGAGGACCAGGTCAGCCCCAAGCGATGCGGCCACTTGGACGGCAAGGACGTCATCCCGCGCCAGCAGATGGAGGCCAAGCTCCGCGCCGCGGTCTCTGCCAAGCGCGACCCGAGCTTCATCATCATCGCCCGCACCGACGCCCGGGGCGTCGAGGGGATGGAAGGCGCAATGGACCGGGCCAAAGCCTACGTCCAAGCCGGGGCCGACGCCATCTTCCCCGAGGGCCTGCAGAGCGAAGCCGAGTTCGAGGCGTTTCGCCAGGCTGTCGACGTGCCGCTGCTGGCCAACATGACGGAGTTCGGTAAGACACCACTCATCCCCGCGTCCCGCTTTGGCGAGCTGGGCTATCAAATGGTCATCTTCCCCGTCACCGCCCTGCGAGTGATGCTCAGAGCTGTCGAGGATTTCTACGCTGAGCTCCTAGCGACCGGCACCCAGGCCGGGTGGATGGACAAGATGCGCACCCGCGCGGAGTTGTATGCGACGGTCGACTACGACTCCTTCACGCGTCAGGACGCTGAGTGGTCGCAGGGCTGATCGCAGTTGGCTCGGGCTTGGCCCAGCCGGTGATCGTGTTGTAGAGCAGATAGACGTTCAGCGCGATGATGACGGTCGCCGTCGTCCAGCCGATGACCTTGGTCAGTGGCTTGTTGGCAAACGAACCCATCAGCTTCTTGTCACCCGTGAACATCAGCAGCGGCACGATCGCAAATGGCAACTGAAGGCTCAAGATGACCTGGCTGAACACCAAGAGGTCGGTCACCTTGGACTCGCCATAGACACTGAGGATAATGATCGTCGGCACGATGGCGATTACGCGCGTGACGAGCCGCCGCGCCCAGCCGGGCAGGCGGAATTGGAGGAATCCCTCCATCACGATCTGGCCCGCGAGCGTGCCTGTGATCGTGGCGTTCTGGCCGCTGGCCAAAAGCGCGATGGCGAAGAGGAGTGACGCCGCCGACACGCCGATGACTGGTGTCAAAAGTTGGTACGCCTTGTCGATCTCGGTCACGTCGTGCTTGCCGTAGAAGGCCGAGGCCGAGACAATGAGGATGCCGGCGTTGACAAACAGGGCGAAAAGCAATGCAAGGTTCGAGTCCCACGTCGCGTACTTCAGGGCCTGCTTCTTCGAGGCTTCGTCGGTTTCCACTGCCCGCGTCTGGACGATGCTGGAGTGCAGGTACAGGTTGTGCGGCATCACCGTCGCCCCTAGGATGCCGATGGCGATGTAGAGAGCCTTCGGGTCGGTGATGATCTGCGACGAAGGGATGAAGCCGCGCGCGACTCCGGCCCAGTCCGGCCTGGACCAAAGGACGACGAGGGCAAAGCATCCGCCGACAGCCAAGACCAAGCACGCGACAAGGGCCTCCAGCACTCTGAACCGCCGACCTTGCAAGAGCAGGACGACGAGAACGTCGGCCGCCGTCAGGACGACACCCCAGATCAATGGGATGCCAAACAGGAGCTTGAGCGCGATCGCCGAACCCAGGAGTTCGGCCAGGTCGCAGGCGGTGATCGCCAGTTCGCACAAAACCCACAAGACTCGCGAGACCCAGGGGGCGTACTGGTCGCGGCAGGCCTGGGCCAGGTCACGCCCGGCGACGATGCCGAGCTTGGCGCAGAGCGACTGCAGGAACATCGCCGCGAAGTTGCTGAGCAGGATGACCGCCAGCAAGAGGTAGCCGAACTGGCTGCCGCCGGCCAGGTCGGTCGCCCAGTTGCCAGGGTCCATGTAGCCGACCGCCACTAGGTAGCCGGGGCCCGCAAAGGCGAGGAAGCGCTTGAGCCCTTTCAGGCCCGAGACGCCGACTGTCCGATAGGATTCGGGCAACGACGGCATCGACGGCTTGCGCCGCCAACCGTCCGCGAAACCCGGGATCCAAGACATTGGTGCGATCTTACCATAGGCTAAATCACTTTGCCGTGCCTATTTTGTCAAAAAGGGGCCAGGACCCCAGGTTGAAGTCGCAGGTAACATCCATCCGATATTTACTTTGGTCCGGCGACCGGACGTCGAAGGCGGCAACGAGCCGCCGTGTGGGGGTCGCCCGACCGGGAAAAAGGCGGAAATGCCATGAGCGCGACCATGTATCCGAACTACAGCCCCGGCCTCGAAGGCGTGATCGGCGGCATCACCACGATCAGCGACATCATCAGCGAAACCAGCACGCTGGTCTACCGCGGTTACAACGTCCACGACCTGGCGAGCCACGGCTCCTTCGAAGAGACGGCCTACCTCCTGCTCTTCGGCCACCTGCCCGACCGCAAGGAACTCGAATCGTTCATGGCCACCCTGGCCGCCGAGCGCGAAGTGCCCGCCCAGGTCTACACCGCTCTGCAGCAACTCCCGCCGTCGACCCACCCGATGGATATCGCCCGGCTCGGCTTTGCCGCCTATGCCCCGTTCGACCCGGACTACAACGAGCCAGCCACGAACCACGACGCGAATCTGCGCAAGGCTGTCCGTATCGTCGCCAAGGCGAGCACGATCGTCGGCAACGGTCACCGCATTCGCACAGGCAAAGCGCCCCTCGCCCCCAAGCCCGAACACACGATCGCCCAGAACTTCCTGTACCTCGTGAACGGGGTCGAGCCCGACGCCGAAACGGCCCACGTCATGGACTCGTCCTTGACGCTCTATGCCGAACATGGTTTTAACGCCTCGACCTTCGCCTGCCGCGTCTGCGTCGCCACCCTGAGCGACCTCTACAGCGGCATCTGCGCCGGCATCGGCACTCTGCGCGGCCCGCTCCATGGCGGCGCCAACGAAGAGGCTATGCACATGCTGCAGAAGATCGGCACGCCCGACAAGGCCGACGCCTGGATCCACAATGCCCTGGCCAACAAGGACAAGATCATGGGATTTGGGCACCGCGAGTACAAGAAACAAGACCCGCGCGCCATCTACATGACCAAAGTCGCCAAGGCCCTGGGCGAGAAGACTGGTGACACCAAGTGGGGCCAAATCGCCGACATCCTGGAGAATGTCATGGCGACCGAGAAGAACATCCACCCGAACGTGGACTTCCCGGCTGCCTACGCCTACTATTTGCTGGGCATTCCCATCGACCTCTACACGCCGATCTTCGTCGTGGCCCGCACGAGCGGCTGGACTGCGCACATGGTCGAGCAACTGGACAACAACCGCTTGATCCGACCAAAGTGCATCTATGAAGGACCGACCAGCGAAACCTGGGTGCCGGTCGACGAGCGGTAAGACGCCTCGTGACACTGCGATAAGACATATAGGTCATATCTGACCTATATGTCTTATTTGCTTGTAGACCGGCCACAATCACCTGCATGAAGCCGATCCTCTTGGCCGCCGCGCTGATCGCCCTCGCCCCGGCCGCCGAGCAAGTCCCGCCTGCCAGCGCCAACTATCTGCGCGCCCATGAGAAGTTCCTCGCCAGCGACCTGCTGGAGGGCCGTGGCACACCGAGCCGGGGCCTGGACATCGCCGCCCAGTACATCGCCAGCGAATTCGAGAAGTACGGCCTCAAGCCAGCAGTGGGCGACAGCTACTTCCAAGAGACCACTTACACCAGCCGCCGCCAGGGCGTCGAAGGCAAGGTGCGCAATGTCATCGGCGTCCTGACGGGCAGCGACCCTAAGCTCAAGGACACCTATGTCCTCGTCACCGCCCACTACGACCATCTGGGCATGCGAAAGAAGGAGAACCCCGAGCCCGGCGAGGACCTGATCTTCAACGGCGCCAACGACGACGGCAGCGGCACTGCCGGTGTCATGGAGTGCGCCCGCATTCTCAGCCAGATGAAGACCAAGCCCAAGCGCAGCATCGTCTTCATGTGCTTCTGGGGCGAGGAAGAGGGCCTGCGAGGCAGCGCGTACTACGGCAAAAACCCCGTCTTCCCTCTGGCGGCGACGACTGCCCAAATCAATCTGGAACAGATCGGCCGCAGCGACAGCGACGAGGGCGTCAAGAAGGCCGGGTTCAACATCACCGGCGCGACCTTCACCGACCTGCCCCAGATGATCGCCAAGGCGGCCGCCACCGTCGGCGTCAAGTACATCGAAGACCCCCAGCACAGCGACGCCTACTTCATGGCCAGCGACAACGGGGCCCTGGCCCTGGTCGGCGTCCCCGCCCACACGATCAGCGTCGCCTATGGGTATCCCGATTACCACCGGGTCGGCGACCATTGGGACAAGCTCGACTATCCCAACTTCGCCGTGGTCGTCCGGGCCGCCGCGACCGCTGCCTACGCGGTGGCCGACTCGACCGCCGAGCCCAAGTGGAACGCGGCCAACCCCAAGGCCAAGCGCTACGCCGAGGCCCGGGCGAAGGGCGGCGGCTAGGGTTCAATCCCCCCGTGCCCCGCATCCTCGACTATCCGATCCGCAGCGGCTACTTCGCCCACCGTGTCCAGGTCGAGGAGACGGTCTGCGACGTCCGCACTCCGTTCCAAAGAGTCGAGGTCGTCGAGACGGTCGAGTTCGGCCGGATGCTGTTGCTCGACGGCCACATCCAGCTGGCCACCCGCGACGAGCACGCCTACCACGAGGCGCTTGTCCAAGTGCCCCTGCTCACTGTCCGTCAGCCCAAACGCGCCCTGGTCGTCGGCGGCGGCGACGGCGGCGTCCTCCGCGAGATCTGCCGCCACCCGAGCATCGAGCAGGTCGACATGGTCGAAATCGACGGCCAGGTCGTAGATCTGGCCAAGCAGCATCTTCCTTCCCTGAGCGACGGCGCCTTCGACGACCCACGCGTCAACCTCGTCGTAGGCGACGCCTTCCCCTGGGTCGCGGCTTGCCCCCACCAGTACGACCTGATCGTCGTTGACGCCACCGACACCTACGAGGACGAAGAAGGCGAGTTGAGCGAGATGCTCTTCACCGAGACTTTCTATCGCGACTGTCTCCGACTATTGTCGGACGACGGCTTCGTCGTCACCCAGGCCGACAACCCGATGTACTGCCCGTACAGCCTTGACGCAGTCGTCGAATCCTTCGAGAAGGTCTTCCCACGCGTCGGCCACTATTGGGGACTCGTCCCTTCGTTCGGCGGGTTCTCCGCCTACTGCTGGGCCAGCAAGGGCGCTGCGCCTGCCACGGCGATGCCCGCCAACAAGCTAGGGCTCCGCTACCTCAGCGAGACCACGTACAGCCTCGGATCAGGCCCGCTACCTTTCTAGCTAGTCACGCTCCCAGTTTCGCGCGGAATCCGTGCCCTTACCTGGATCGCCCTCGCTGCCGCAGGGCAAAAGCCATCTCAGGTGCGAGGATGAAGCGCGCGATTTTTTGTTTGGCCCTCTTGGTGAGCGGGTTGGCCACCGCAACGACTGGCGGTGGCAAAGCCCTGCCGTCGATGACCCACCCGAGCTGGGTGCGAGCCTACGACCGGGCCAGCGAGGCCGTCGCCAAACAGGATTTCAACAAGGCCCTCGCCTTCTTGAACGGCGGCATCTACGACAAGGGTGTGACGATCTCCCTCGACACCTCCAGCTGCCCGGGCCAAGTGGACAAAGTCAGTGCCGCGGCCAAGCGCGCCCTAGCGGCTTGGAAAAAAGTCTTGGGCACCGACTGCCCCGTGCGACTGCTGCCCAATGACGCCCAGGCTGACCTGTCGCTCACTGTGGTCAAGTCGATCCCCCAAGAAGGTGACGCGCTCGGCCTGATCGAACTCAAGAAGTCGTACGCTTGGAGCGCCGGTTCCTATCGCCACTCCAGCTCGGGCAAGATCAACATCTTGACCTCCTACGAGGGCAGCAAGCTCGATGATGACGAGCTCACCGAGGTCATTTGCCACGAGATGGGACACCTGCTCGGGCTGGCCGACCTGGACCACACTGGCTTCCTGATGGGCCCTCTCGTCCGGCACGAGTCCGTTGTCGGGCCAACCCAGGAGGAAGGACGCGCCGTGATCGCCATCCGGCAACGGTTCCGCGAGATGATCGACGACATCCACCAAACGGCGAGGCGCTCAGCCTGATGTCCGACCGTACTGGTCCAGACATGGACAAGGTCTTGGCGAGCTTGCGTCGATTAGAGGCTCGCATTAGTGAGGCGGTTCGTGCCGCAGAAGAGGTCTACCCTGCAGATCAATCCAAGCACCCCGCGACGACGCCATACGGCGTCACCCTGTGCGAAGGGCCGAATCCGCAGGGCCCACTCAACCTGAGTGCCTGACCGTTTTGCCGCCGAAGGATTTGGTACCCTTAACAATATGCCCGCCGAACGCCTTGGTCCGCGCGTCGCCTCGGTCTACGAGCTCCAGTCCGCGTGGATGAGTCCCCGCCTGCGCACACTCGGCGTCAGCTGGACCACGTTCCAGCTCTTGGCCTCAGTCCACGCTGCTGGTGACCAGGCTTCGCAGGTGGAGGTCGCCAAGCGGATCGGTGTTTCTCCCGCGACGCTGAGCGAATCGGTCCGC
This sequence comes from Armatimonadota bacterium, assembly GCA_018268335.1. Lineage (GTDB taxonomy): Bacteria > Armatimonadota > Fimbriimonadia > Fimbriimonadales > Fimbriimonadaceae > JAHBTB01. The sequence continues at coordinate 31,944 of JAFDWT010000026.1, forward strand.
GACCATGTCGCCAAAGGCCTGATCGAGCAGGTCGCCTCGGAGGGCGACCGTCGGGTCAAGATTCTTCGGCTGACGAAGAAGGCCACCAAGATTTACGGCGAGATCGCGGCGCTCGTTCAGGAATGCGAGGAGATCATGGTCCGAGGACTGTCTGCAAAAGATGTGGAGAGTTCGGCGAAAACCCTAGACCAAATGATCCAGAAACTAGAACGTGCCCTGGACGGCTGACCAAAATAGAACAGTCGAAGACGATTGAGGCTTTTTTTGAGTCTCTATACGTTTTCCACACGTCTCTTTTCCTAAGCAGGTCAGCCCATATGGTGCGAATCGTCGGAGTGCAAAGGTCCCTTGATGTGGCGCAGGAGTTCATCCTCCTGCAAAACCAAGGTGCCATGCGCGTCTGCCTCCGAGGACACGCCGTCATGGCAGAAAGCGCTCTTGGCACCGACTCGCCTGCCGCCGCCTTCGTGATCCCGGATGTCATCGACTTGATGCCCGGTCAATACGCCCTGGTCCGCACTGGCCGCGGGCGCGCCAAGTGGAGCCATACCGAAGACGGCCTGCACATCTACTACACCTACATGGGCCGCGACCTGCCCATTTGGGCTGGCCAAGAGGGCCCGTTCCACCTGCTGGCTCCCCAGCACAGCTACTGCGACCAAATCCGCGAAGTCGTCGCCGTCTAGTTTTGGGAGTGCGCGAGCTCGCTCGCTCTTTGCATGCCGCGGGCTTGCCCGCACTCACTATTCCCCAGCGTTAGCTAACCGCGAAGCCGCGTCAAACCCTTCGCGGAGCCAAAGCTCCAGGGCCTGGATGCACCGCGCGACCGCATCGTCGATGTCCGTCCGTTCGTCCGGGTGGAAACGGCTGAGCACATGGTCGACGGTCGCGTCGCCGGGCCTACCGATACCGATTTTCAGTCGCGGATACTCGGTCGTCCCTAGGGACTCGATCAGCGACTTGTGCCCGTTGTGTCCGCCGGAGCTGCCTTTGGCCCGCATCCGCACCTTGCCGGTGGGGAGGTCCAGGTCGTCAGCGACCACCAGGATGTCCTCGGGCTGGATGCCGTAGTGCTTGGCGATCGGCGCGACGGCCCGGCCACTGAGGTTCATGTAGGTCAGCGGCTTGACCAAAGCGACCGCCACGCCGGAGACCTCCCCGAGACCAAGCTGAGCCTGATGCCGCATGATGTCCAGCTTGACTTTGTGTTTTGCCGCCAGCGCCTCGACGACGTCGAACCCGACGTTGTGCCGCGTACGCTTGTATTGCGGCCCCGGGTTGCCCAGACCGACTATCAGGCGGACGGGGTGGACGGCCGGTTGCTTCTTGCGGAGGAACGCCATGTCCCTCCCCTCAAGCAGGATGCTGCAAGAATGCCAGGATCGCCACACCAAGCAGAATCCGGTAGACGACGAACACGTACATGGGCTGGGTGCGGACGAACTTCATGAGGAAAGAGACCGCCCACCAACCGACGACAAAAGACACGACGGTCGCCACGACAGTCTGGCCGACACCGGCCGCCACTAACTCGTGCCGGGCGTCATAGAGTTCGTAAAGACCTGCCGCCGTCACCGCCGGAATCGACATGAGGAAGCTCAGCCGTGCCGCCGCGTCGCGCTCGAACCCTTGGAACAAGCCGCCCGAAATCGACGTGCCGCTCCGACTGCCACCGGGAACCAAGGCGATGGCTTGCCAGACGCCCATGACGAGACCGTCGACCGGTTTGACGTCTTCCAATTGACGCTTGCGTTTGCCCATCTTCTCGGCGACCGCCAAGACAATGGCAAAGGCGATCAGCATCCAGGCCGTCAGCGTCAGACTCCTGGCCTCGCCCTTGATGAAGTGCTTGACAGTCAAGCCAATGACAATGATCGGCAGCGTGGCATAAAACGTCGCCCAGCCTGCGCGCGCCTCAGGAGCGATTCTCGCAGTCTTGCCCATGAACGAGCCAGCCCAACCGACAAAAGCCCCTTTGATGTCGTTCCAAAAGTAGATAAACGTGGCGACAACGGTGCCTAATTGGATGACCGCCGTGAACCCGGCGCCTGGGTCGCTCCAATGAAAAACGTGCGGCAACAGGTTCAGATGGCCGCTGCTGCTCACCGGCAAGAACTCAGTCAGGCCCTGGATTACTCCGTAGACAATCGCTTGAATCCAGTCCACATGTCCTCCATGGGGGACTCGACCCCCAGTTCGCGCAGGGCAAGGTACCTGATGCGCTGAGCGGCGCGACCGTCCCCATAAGGACTGGACGGACGCGAACCTGCCTTCGCAGCCAGCAGCTCATCAGCCGCTGTCACGATGCTCGTCTTGTCCGTTCCGACCAACTTAGCCGCCCCAGCCTGCACACCTTCCGGTCGCTCAGTGGTGTGTCGCAAAACCAGCACCGGCACACCGAAGGCAGGCGCCTCTTCCTGCACGCCGCCCGAGTCGGTCAGGATCAGGGCGCTTCTTTGCATAAGCTTGACAAAGTCGGCATAGTCGGGCGGCTCGATCAAGTCCACCCTCTCCTGGCCGCCCAACACCGATACAAGCGTCTCGCGCACCGCCGGGTTACGGTGCATGGGTACCACCAGCAGCACGTCGGGATGCGCCCGGGCGACCTCAAGGGCAGCCTCGGCGATCTCGCGTTGCGGCGCACCAAGGTTTTCGCGCCGGTGCGTGGTCAGCACGACGACGCGGCCGGTCCAATCCGGATACCACGTCAGTGCCGTCTGATCGGCGACATGCCGCACGGCGTCGATCCCGGTGTTGCCAGTGACAAAGACGGTCTCGGGCTGGTGCCCTTCGTTGAGCAGGTTCTCCGCAGCCCAAGGCGTCGGTGCGTAGTGCTGAGCGGCGACCAAAGCTGCCGCGCGTCGATTGAACTCCTCGGGGAACGGTTCGGCCACCGATTCAGTGCGCAGACCAGCTTCAACATGGCCGAAAGGCACCCGGCGATAAAAGGAAGCAAGCGCAGCGACAAATGTCGTCGTCGTGTCGCCCTGGGCGAGGATGAGTTGGGGTTGCAGGGACGCCAATAGGGGATCCAAGCCCTCCAGGACGCGACGCGTCATATCGGCCAGTGTCTGGCCGTGCTGCATGATCCCCAGGTCGTGGTCAGGCGCTAGGTCAAAGGCGCCCAGGGCCTGGGCGAGCATCTCGCGGTGCTGGCCTGTGCTCACGAGCACCGTCTCGACAGCATCAAATCGTCGCAGCTCGCGCACGACCGGCGCCGTCTTGATCGCGTCCGGCCGAGTGCCGACGACGGCGATGATCTTGGGCTTAGCCACGGCTCCTCACCAGCACCAGGAGGGTACCGCTCACGGCCATGGCGACGAGATAGAGAATCCACACAGTCTGCTTCTGCGAGAACCCTTTGCTGAGAAGAGTATGGTGCACATGCCGCTTGTCAGCCTGCGAGATAGGCTGCTTGTGCATGATGCGCCGGGTGACGACGAAGAAAGCGTCGAACAAAGGCACGCTGAATATCAGGATCGGCAAGAGCATCGACAGCGTGGCCGCCGTCTTCAGCGCCGCCACCACCGAGAGGCAGGCCAACAAAAAGCCCACCACCTGAGCCCCGCCCGCCAAAAAAATCCGCGCCGGATTGTAGTTGTATCGCAGAAAGCCAAGGCAAGCCCCGCCCACCGCCGCCGCCGAAAGCGCCACCCACCTCTGTTGACCAAACACCGCCAGCGTGACGATGGTCGCCGCTGCGATGGCGGCGATGCCACTGGCCAGACCGTCGACACCGTCGATGGTGTCCATGGTTTTGGTCACGACGAAAATGTAAACCGCCGTAAATGGTACAGCCACCCATAAAGGAAACGCCACCCAACCTTGGCCCGGCAGGCTGATGCCCTGGACCTGCACATGCCCCAGCGCGTCTGCAAAGAGCTGCACCACGACGCCCGCCGCCAGCAGATAGAGCAACTGCACCTTGGCCGAGAGCTGCTTGACGTCGTCGACCATGCCGATGGCCAGAAGGACGGCGGCACACACAACCATGCCGATCAAGTACATCGGGAACGAGCCCTTGGGCCAGGCGAACGACAAGGAAACCACGACCGCAGCCAGAAATCCCGGGAACACGGCCAACCCACCCCAACGCGGGATCGGCTGGGTGTGGACGCGGCGCTCGTCCTTGGTCGGGTCGTCCATCGCCCCTTTGTCCTTGGCGAATTGGATCACCCATGGGGTGACCGCGATGGTGGTGATGAAGGCGACGAACGCCGTCGCCATCGGCGCGCGAAAGCCCGCCAGGGCCTGCCAGAGGTTCAACCGGACGCCTCCACGGGAACCAGCAGCCCTTCACGATAGATGTCGAGCCGCACGTGCGAAAGGCCGAACAACTCCAGCGAAAACGCGTCCGGATAGTCGCCCTCGTAGATCACGTGTTGGACGCCGGCGTTGATGATCATCTTCGCGCAGGTGTTGCACGGCTGGCAGGTGACGTACATGGTCGAACCCTCGCAGGGGACGCCGATCATAGCGGCTTGGAGCAGAGCGTTTTGCTCAGCGTGCAATGACCTGGCGCAGTGTCCAGCCATCAGGCAGCCGGAAGGCCATTCCAGCTTGTCACCGTCGGGAGGGCAATGCGGCAAACCTCTTGGAGCACCGTTGTATCCAGTCGCCAAAATCCGCCGGTCACGGACGATGACAGCGCCGACTTGGCGGCGTGGACACGTGGCCCGCGTCTTCACAAGATGCGCGATCTGCATGAAGTAGGCGTCCCAACTGGGGCGTTCCGTCATCGGGCCTGATTATGGAACCTGGCCCCCCTGACATTTCTGCCAAGAGGGCCGTGCTGTCCAGAAATGTCACCTTCCGGACTTGGAAAGGTGCCAGCCGACCGGCTCGCTGAACATGTCGCAGCCGTCGTTGTCCTTGGGCTCTTCGATACCGTTCAGGAAGAAGAAGCCGGCGTTGGCCGGAGCCTCAGGAGCCGGGTGAGTCAGGGCCATCTCGATGACTTGCTGTAGATCCTGGATGTGGTCCAGGGTGGCCTGGTCGGCGGCCCGCGAGGCAGCCCGCTTCAGCAGTTCCTGGGACAGCTTCAACTCTCCGGTCGCGTAGCCCCGGATGTCCGATGCCGTCGACGGCAGCTTGGCGACCAACGTGTTCACGTAAGTCCTTTGCAGGCTACGGCGAAACACGTCGACCGACACCTTCGGAGCCGACAACTCACGCCAGACGTTGGCCCGGACGTCGGCCATGAGCTCGGCTACGGAGTAGGCGGATCCTCCGTTCAAGGCCTCGTTGTCCAACATCCGGGTCATGCGGGCGGTCTGCAGCAGCGAGTTCACGCCCTGAGACTGGAGCCCCTTCACCCGGTTCAGAATCTCGGTCGGTCCGAGCTTTTGGGTGATCGAGCGCGGCACCAGCCAGCCCTGGGTCTCAAACGTCGTGTCCATGACCCACTTGGCTGACCGCTTCTGATAGTCCTTGGCCACATGCGTGTATGTGTCACCACCGCGCCCGCCGAGGTAATTGGTCTCCACCACGCCGCCGACGTTCGCCGACACATGGCCGACATAGTTGCGCAGTTGACCGAAAACCGCGCCGTAGGTTTCGCTGAGGTCCTCAAAGTCCTCGCCGAGCCGGACAGTGGCCGGTTCGATGTAACCCATGACCCGCTTGAGGTTCAGCAGACCAAGACGCGAGGCCTCGATCGCATCATCGCCGAGGGCCTCCGACAGGGCCGAGGGGTCGTAGCTGGCAAAGCCGTTGCGGGCCCGCAGCATCGGTTCGTCCACCTGGCGCGCGGCCCACAGGTCCAGCGTCTGCTTTTCCATCCATGGGTTGGTAGCGTGCGGAATCGGTGTGTAGGCCCACATGGCCGCATACTTGTCGTAGATCCCGACCTTCGGAATCAGGGCCGCACCGTCGCCTGGCTGGGCGACGTAGTTGAACCGGGCGTAATCCATGATGCTCGGGCACGTGCCGTTGGCCGCAGTCCACTTGGGATCCCGCAAAAGTTTGATCGGCACGGTCGACGAGGACTTCCCGTTGTGGACGAAGCCCAGGGTGTGGCCGACCTCGTGGGCAGCCACGAATTCCAAGCACTTCTCCATCACGTCGTCGGGCAACGGTAGCCGCTGCGACCGAGGGTCGCTCGGCGACGCTTGGGTGAAGTACCACTGTGTCTGCAGCTTCAGGATGTCGTGCCAAAAGATGATGTGGTTGGACATCACCTCGCCGCTGCGCGGGTCGATCGTGCTGGGGCCGACCGCGTTGGCAATGGGCAGAGCCGCCCAACGGATGACGTTGGTGTTGGCATCCTCGGCGCTCCAGTTCGGGTCCTCCTTTTCGCTGGGTGCGTCCAGGCACTTGATAGCATTGGTGAACCCGGCCGCCTCAAAGGCCACGTTCCAATCTTCGACGCCAGCCTTGATGGCCGCCCGCCACTTCCTGGGCACCTCGCGGCCCAAATAGAAGATGATCGGCTTCACTGGATCAGACATCTTCGCATCGGGATCCTTCTTCTCCAGCCGGTGGCGGCTGACGAACTCGTAGCTCTTCACGCCCAGCTTGGAGATGCCGTAGTCTTGGAAACCAGTTGCAAACAGCGGCACGCGCGAGTCGTAAAGCCGACCCATCATCGGCTTTTCGGGAAGCAAAACCAAGCTATGGCTGACCACTGCCGTGTTTGACGGGCCGCCGCCAACGGCGCCGAATCCTCCGCGCCGACCACCACCGGCCGGCTGACCGCCACCGGATGTGAACGTGGCAAAAATCTCAACGTTGACGTTCGACTTGAACACGTTGACCTTCTCCAGGAACGTGCGGTTGGCGTCCATGTTGCCGCCACCTAGGCTGCCTTTGGCACTAAGCTCGGGCACGTCCGTCTTGTACAGCCGGGTCACGTCAACAAGCAATCCGCCGGTCTTCGACTTGGCCTTGACATCGAGTGCGGCCACCACCGGCATGACATTGCCTTGTTTGACGGCCACCGCCGCATCGGCGCCCTCACCGGTGGCGACGATGGAATAGTCCACCAGCCGCAAAAGCACCTTGTCGCCGCGTTGCTCGAACCGAACGATGCGCTCGCCAGCGTCGGAGCCGTTGTAGCCGCCGCGCGGGCTTTCCTTGATGTTTGTGAGCCATAGGAAGTCGCGTCCCAACAGGCTGGTCGGGATTTCAAATTGCAGAGTCTCGTCCTTGAGATAGGTGTTCAGGACGCCTTCCTTCTTGGTGAAATCTTTGACTGCCGTCTCGAAGTCGACCGGCTTGGGTGGTTGCTGCTGTTGTGAACCGGGTGGTGTCTGTCCGCCAGGGCCGCCAGGCACCCCTTGGCCCCTTTGGCGCCCTTGTCCGGGAGCCTGTTGCAGGGCGGCGACGGTCGCGTCGAGGCTTGCGCCGACACCCGGCCCTGGGGTGACGGCTGCTGTGACAAGCAGTGTTGTGATGATTGACATACGAGTTCTTTTCTCCCACAGACGAACAGGCGTTGAAGTGTCGCCCGACGAGTCCATCTTGGCCCCAACCGACCCTGTTTCGCTTGATTTGCCAGAAGAATCTGTCCGTCCTTGGACCCCCGACGGCCACAGGTATCCTGACCTCAGCGTCAAGACAGGTGGCTTGACGCCGCAAAGAAGGAACACTTTATGGCCGCCCCCAAGACACTTGAGAAACCCCTTTCCAACGACAACTTCGACGCCGACGTCGTGGTCATCGGGGCCGGGCCTGGCGGGTATGTCACCGCCATCCGCTGCGCACAACTCGGGGCTCGCGTGACCTGTATCGAGAAGGAGTATCTCGGCGGCACCTGCCTCAACTGGGGTTGCATCCCGAGCAAGGCGATGATCGCCGCCGTCGAGAGGTTGCAGGACGTCAACCATTCCGGCGACTTCGGAGTCGTTCTCCCCAAGGGCGACGTCACGATGGACTTCGAGAAGATGATGGCCCGCAAGGAGAAGATCGTCCAGACCCAGCGTGGCGGCGTCGGCTACCTCTTCAAGAAGAACAAAGTCACCCACGTCGAAGGCTTTGCCAAGTTCCTCGACCAGAACACCGTCGAAGTCGAAAAGGACGGCAAAAAGAGTAAGGTCCGCGGCAAGAACTTCATCCTCGCCATGGGCTCGTCAGTCATCTATCTCCCGATCGAAGGCCTCAAGGGAGGTCGCGACGAGGGCGTTTGGACGAGCGACGATGCAGTGACCGCTCCGTTCGTGCCCAAGCGGATGCTGGTCGTCGGCGGCGGTGCGGTCGGCGTTGAGTTCAGCTACGTTTTCAACGGCCTCGGTGCCAAGGTCACTTTGGTCGAGATGCTCCCCAATCTCATCCCCATGATGGACGAGGAACTGGGCAAAGAACTCGGCAAGCTCCTGACCCGCCAAGGCGTCGATGTGCGCACCGGAGCAATGACGCAAAAGGTCGAGAAGACCAAGACTGGCTGGAAATGCACCGTCAACCAAGCGGGCAAAGTCGAAGAGATCGAAGTCGACGTCATCCTGCTCGGCGTCGGCCGCAAGGCAAATACCGACGGCATGAACCTCGAGAAAGTCGGCGTCAAGCTGCACAAGCGCGGCGTCGAGGTTGTCGACGACGGTCTGAAAACCCACGCCCCCAACATTTGGGCGATCGGCGACGTGACCGGTCGCATCCAGCTGGCCCACACCGCCATGTATGAGGGACAGGTCGTCGCTGCCAACATCGTCGAGGGCAAGGACCTGAAGGCCGACTACAAGGCCGTCCCGAACTGCGTCTACACCGTGCCAGAGGTCGCCGGTGTCGGCCTGACCGAGTCCGAAGCCATCAGCAAAGGCTACGAAGTCAAAATCGGCAAAGCCCAGTTCCGGCCGTTCGGCAAACCGATGGCCACCGGCCACCAGGACGGGTTCGTGAAGGTCGTCATCGACAAGAAATACGGCGAAGTCCTTGGCCTGCACATGATCGGTTCGCACGTGACCGATATGGTCCACGAAGGCGTGGTGGCACTGAATCTTGAAGCGACCTTGGAGTCGATGGTCACCAGCATCCACGCCCACCCGACAATGTCGGAAGCGATCCTGGAAGCCTTCGAGGATGCCCACGGCCAAGCCATCCACAAAGCTTGAAAGGGGGGCCCCATGGCCCGTCGGATTGCTGTCGTTCAGGTACAAGGATAGCCCGTTACCCAATGGCTAACGACGCGCGACTCGTGTTCATGCCCGGTCTGGGAACCGACCGTCGGCTGTTCGTCGAACAGCTTTCACGGTTCCCGCACGCGAGCACCTGCGAGTGGATCGCCCCGAAGCCGGACGACAACCTTCGCGCATACGCCTCGCGCTGGGCCGAACAGCAAGATTGGAGCAAGCCGACCATTTTGGTCGGCTTTGCTTTTGGCGGGATGGTCGCCCTAGAGGCGACCGAGAACCACGCGGCGGCTCGCGAAGCGGTGAAAGGGATTGTGATCGTCTCAGGCTGCCGCAGCGGCTCGGCGGTTTCTGAGGGTTTTCGGCGGCAAGTCGCGATGTCCCGCATGGTGCCCCAGGCCATCCTGCGACAAGGCCTTCTCTGCTTCGCCGAGCGTTTTTCCGAGCGGGACGACCTAGCCGACCGGCACCGACAGTTGCTCAAGGAGATGGCCACCGAGATCGACATCGAAATGTTCCGATGGTCGACCAAGGCGTGCTCCGAATGGGAGTACCGTGGCCCGGTGGAGCTGAGCAAGCAGGTCCCCGTCTTTCAAATCCACGGCGAAAGGGACCACGTCATCCCGTTAGTGCCCGGCGACCCTGACACTGTTTTGCCCAATGCTGGTCACCTAATCCAATTCACGCACGCCAACGAGGTCAATGCTTACATCGCCAAGTGCGCCAAAGAGATCGGCGTTTCAATTCATGTGAAGACGAAGGCCTAGTCGACTTCCGGATACCGGTTCTCCAAGCCACAGGCGACGCCGCCGAAGAACGCCTTCGAAATGAACCCTCGGTTCCTGGCCACCAACGCATAAACCAACCTGGCAGGCCAAACGAGAGGAGGGTACTGGAACGGCACGACCCAATTCCAGCCGGTGGCACGGAGGGCAAACAGCATCGCATCGGCACCCCTGAGCCTCGTCCCGTCTTTGGTCACGACGTACAGAGCCGTTTTGCACCCCTCGTAGAGCGCGTCGTCCATCGGTGGCCGTGGGCAGTTTTGGTAGCTGACAATCTGGAATTGGCGGCCCGTGTCCCGGCGCCGGACCATGGCCGCAGCCCGAGAGCACATCCCGCACTCGCCATCCCAAATCAGCCAATGTCTGTCCATCGCGTCACATCGAAGCCGTCCGGATCTTGAGGAAGGCGACCAGCCGGCCCAACTCTTCTTCCCTTTGCGCTAAAAGTCGCTTCGCCTCACCTGTTTCTACGGCGACAAGCGTCACTTGGTCGCCGGGTCGCAGTTGGCCCAGGCGATCCAGGTCGGCGCGGATCACCGTCCCGATCTTGTCGTACCCGCCGATAGTCGGACCATCTGGGCCATGGACCAGCAGCTCACCGCCTGGCGTCGCCTGGATTGCACCGCACACAGACGGTTCGCTCTGCGACAGTCCAGGGCTCGTGACTCCGGCACCAAGAAGGCGGATGCCCACACGGTCGGATTGGGGAGACACAGTGACGGCCCGGCCCGGCGCCCAGTCCAATTCTTCGTCGAACGGCACAAACCGCAATGGACCGGAGCGAAGCGACGCGGCTGGATCACCTAATGAAGCGTCGTCCAACCGCCCGACCGGGCCGCCAACTCCCGAGTACTCCTCGCCGACCCCGACGGCTGCACCACTGACCGAGCCAAGCACCGGTTCCACTTGCCAGCCACCGCGGACCGCCAAATAGCATCGGGCACCGACTCGGCCCGGTGTGAGGGTCAACATCGCCCGCTTGGCAACGGCTGTCCGTCCGGGCAGCCCCGTCGGCGCCCCGCCGATTCGGGCGTCAAACAGCGCTCCGGCCATGGCGACAAAGCCGTCCTCCAGAAACTCCAAGACAAGCGGCCCGCCAACCTCCATCACTGCCAAGTCAAACGACTGTCCAAGTAGCGCGTTGGCTACCGCCATGCTGCCCCGGTCGAACGCGCCCCCAGGCGGCACCCCTTGGGCCCGGTACCCCGGGCGTCCCGCGTCTTGAAACGTCGTCACACCCATCGAGCGGACGACGCGGACTTTCACCAACCGACCTCGTGGCCAGCCCGCAACAGCGCCCGACGGACAGTCGCCGCGACGAGCAGGGCGTCAGGGTTGTCGCCGTGGACACAGATGGAGTCGACCTCCGACGACAGCGCCAGCGACTGCTTGGCGATCGTCGCGTGGTCGGTCAGCACTGCGTCCGGCTCGTTGCGCGACACCAGGAAGCCGTCTTTGCCGTACCTACGGTCGGCAAATCCCTCGCGGATAAACGGCACCCCGACCTTGGCGGCGATGGCCGCATGGCCACCCTGTGGCAGCCCCATCAGCGGCAACCGGCTGCGGTCGAGCATGGCTTCCAGCGCTTGGGCCACAACCGGCAGCTTGGCCGACTCGTGATAGAAAGCGCCGTGTGGTTTGATGTAGGAGGCGACGAAGACGAACCGCTCGACCTGTCGCCACATCACCTCGACCAACGACTCGCCTTGCAAGTCCACCTTCATCACAGGGTCGCGGCCCATCGCGAACCGGTCGGGGTAGCCCGGGTGCAGGCCGATCCGGACGCCTAGTTCGCGACACCGGTTGAAGGTGGCCGTTGTCAATTGTGGCGAGCCGGCGTGCGCACCGCAACAGACATTGGCGCTTGATGCCAACTGCAAAAGCTCTTCATCCCACGGAAACCCTTCCGCAATGTCAACGTTGATGTCCACCCGGCTCAAAGCCGCTCTCCCCTGAGGTAACCGAACTCTTCCTCGTCTATCGAGACAAAGATGACTTCGTCGCCTGCTGCAATAGGAAAATACCCGTCCTTGAGGTCGACAAGCTCGAGTGGCGTGCGTCCGACTAGGTTCCAGCCACCCGGCCTGGCCAGCGGATAGACACCGGTTTGCTCGCCGGTGACAGCCACCGTCCCTGGTTCGATGCGCGTCCTGGGCGATCCGCGCCGCGGCAAACCGCTAATGAGGGGGTCCAGTGGTCCGAGGTAGGCGAACCCTGGGCAAAAACCGACGGCGAAACACCCATAAGGCCTACCCGTGTGGCTGGCGATAAACTCTTGATGCGTCAAGGAAAGCTGGCCGCAGACGTCGTCCAAGTCTTCCCCCATGGAGTAACAGACTGGGATCGTATGCCTCTTCTTCTCCGTATCTGCCGGCGGACTGGCCTTCTTAAATCTCGCGAAGAACTTGGCGGCGTCAAATGCCTCGGGGTCGACATATATGCCTAGGCTGTCGTAGGCGGGGACGACCTCGGTGACGCCACAGAACTTCCACGACCGCACCAAGCGTGCCCAGTCTGCCGCCGTGCCGTGGTCCAACCCACGCAAGAGAAATGCAGCCTCTCCCAAAGGCTGTAAGGTCATGCCACCGATCATAATCGGTCCATGCCTGTCCCTGCCGCCGACCAGACCACGACCACACTCCGATTTGTCGTCGGCGAAGGGGCGACCTTGCCCAGCTACGCGACCGCCGGAGCGGCGGGAATGGACCTGCGAAGCACTGCGGACGTGACTTTGGCACCGATGGAACGCCAGCTGGTCCCGACCGGTCTGCGAGTCGCCATTCCTGAAGGATTTGAGGGCCAAGTCCGACCTCGCAGTGGCCTCGCGTTGCGGTTGGGGATCAGCATGGTCAATACGCCAGGGACGATCGACAGCGACTATCGCGGCGAAGTCGGCGTCATCCTCATCAATTTGGGCCGAGAAACTGTCAAACTAGAAGCAGGTGAGCGGATCGCGCAGCTCGTCGTCTGTCCAGTCGTCAGGGCGGAGACGGTCGCTGTCGAGGTCTTGGACGACACCGAGCGAGGGGGAGGCGGATTTGGCAGTACCGGAACACGATGACCGCCAAACATGCCCCAAGTGCCTGGCACTCGTGGCGGCAGCCTCGACCTTTTGCCCCGAATGCGGCGCGGGACTGAAAGAAGGCTCAGAAGGCAGCGACGAAGCCGTCTACCAGGAACTGACCCAGGCCAATCTGGCGCGGACCCGTGGCAAGCCCGAAGAAGGCGTTGAAATCTGCCTAGGCGTGCTCCGACGGTATCCGAACAATGCCTCGGCCCATATCCTCCTCGGCGACATCTACGCCGACGCCAACGACCTGCCCAAAGCTGCCGAGTGGTACGAGATGGCGGTCGACTTGGCACCCGACTCCGCGCCCGCGAAAGAAAAACTGCAGCGTGTCCGCGACCGGCTGGTGCAGCGCGAGGCGGCGCTAACTGCCAAACAGCTAGGCATCCCCCAAAGGTCGTCCCAGGCCGTCCTCTACGTCGTTGGAGTAGCAGCCCTGATCATCTTGGTCGGCGCGGCGTCGTTCTTACTCGGCAGCCAAATTAAGGGAGAGCAAGATGACTCGCCTCTGCGAGTCAACAACCCCGTCGTCCTGCCCGGATCACCCGAGCGGGCGCGAGTCGACACGATGTTGCCCGGGGAACGAGCTCTTCTGCGTGCGATGAAGCAAAAATCGACCCACAAGGAGAGGTTGGTGAGCGTCCTCGAAGACCCTCGCGAACCTAGCCTGACGGTGACTGTCCGTGGCGAAAAGGACGTGCCGGTCGAAGTCGCGGCCGCTAACGCCGTGATCGACGCTTTTGAAGCAGCTCCGGCCTATCGGCGGGTGACGGTGCGGGTAGTCGTCTCCGACCAGACTGTCCTGGTCGGAGACGTCACTGCAGACGCCTATGCTGCGGCAAAGCAATACATCCAGGGCACGGATCTGTCCGCGTTCGCAGCGCAGGTTCTGCCCGCGCCGTGGACGCCGGCAGCATCTGTCAGCCCCAAATCAGATCCGGCCGCAGGACAATAGTCTGTTTGCGGTCTGGCCCGATGCTCAGGATCGCCGCTGGAGTCGATGTGGCATGCTCGACAAACCGGACATAGTCCTGGACGTTCTTGGGCAGGTCGTCCCACGACTGGGCACCCGTGATGTCCTCGTCCCAGCCAGCTAGGGTCTCGAACACTGGCTTGGCCGACTCCCACTCCTCAGGGGTCGAAGGCACGTGGCCGATGACCTGGCCGTCCACCTCATAGCCAGTGGCGACTTGGATCGGACCGACATTGGCCATGACGTCGAGCCGGGTCAATACCAATCCACTCATCGAGTTGATGCGGGACGAGTGCTTCAGGGCCACTAGGTCGAGCCATCCGCACCGCCGCGGCCTTCCTGTCACCGTGCCGAATTCGTTGCCTTGCTGGCGAATCTGCTCGCCGGTTTCATCGTGGAGCTCTGTCGGGAACGGGCCGCTGCCGACGCGCGTGGAGTAAGCCTTGCAGACGCCAAGGACATTGTCGATCGACCTTGGCCCGACACCGGTGCCTAGGCAGGCGCCTCCGGCGGTCGGGTGGGAGCTAGTGACATACGGATACGTGCCGTGGTCGAGGTCGAGGAACGTGCCCTGCGCCCCTTCGAAGAGGACTCGCGCGCCGTTGGCGACCGCCTCTTGGACGACGTGGTCGGTCTCTTGCACCATCGGTCGGATCTGGTCGGCGTAGGCCGAGTATTCGGCGTGCAGCGACTCAAAGTCCATCGGCTCGCCACCCAGCAGGGTCATCAGCTTGTTCTTGAAGGCGACGACAGTAGCCAGCTTGTCCCGGAACTTGTCGGGGTTGACAAAGTCACCCATGCGTATGCCGGTGCGCTGGACTTTGTCCGTGTAGCAGGGGCCAATGCCCCGGCTCGTCGTGCCGATCTTGTCGTCGCCTCGCGCCTTTTCTTCCAGGGCGTCGAGAGCGCGGTGATAAGGGAAGACGACGTGCGCCGCCGGGCTGATCCGCAAGTCGCCGAGTTCTGGTTGCAGAGCCCGTGTACGCTCTAGCTCTTCCAAGAGACCCTTCGGGCAGACGGCCATACCGCCGCCAAGGATCGAAATGGTGCCTTCGTGCAGAATGCCTGCTGGCAAGAGCTGGAATTTGAAGGTCTTGCCGCCGGTGATGACGGTGTGCCCCGCGTTGTTGCCGCCGCTGTAGCGGACGACCACTTCTGCCTCGCTGCCGAGGACGTCGACGATCTTCCCTTTCGCTTCGTCGCCCCATTGCGACCCGACGATGACTAATGTCGCCATTGCTTGCTTTCTCCTTTGGTCGCCCCCGGCAAATAAAAAAGCCGGCGGTTCCCGCGCGAGGATCCGCCGGCCGTCGAGGCCGTTAGCCTTATCTCGACC
Organism: Armatimonadota bacterium; assembly: GCA_018268335.1. Lineage (GTDB taxonomy): Bacteria > Armatimonadota > Fimbriimonadia > Fimbriimonadales > Fimbriimonadaceae > JAHBTB01. Next base: position 47,167 of record JAFDWT010000026.1, read on the forward strand.
CGCAGATGATACACCAGGTCGCCTGGAGCACCAAACAGGGTCCCGCCTCCGACAAACACCTCTCCCCGGGGAGAGGTGCCTTTGTCTCAGTTCAACTTTCGATAGTGCACGCCAACCTGGTCAAACCTCTTCAAGTGCTCCGCCAACCGGCCTGAAAACTCGTTGAAGTTCTTCCGTGCCATCGGCGTCCAAGCCACCTCGGCCAAGGCGCAGGCCCGGGGGAACGCCATGTACTCCAGGTGCTCCGGCGTCGCGATGTACTCACTCCAGAGCTGTCCTTGCGTGCCCAAGACGTGCTTAGCCTGCGCCGCCGTGAAAGTCGACGGCACCGGGTCGAAGTTGTAGACCTTCTCGAGCGGTACGTAGCCGCCGATCGCGTACGGCTCCTTTTCCGTCGGCTTGGCCTGGTAGTAGTCGAAGTACGTGGTGTCCGTCGGGGCCATGACGACGTCGTGGCCGGCCTTGGCTGCTGTGATCCCGCCTTCCATGCCGCGCCAGCTCATGACCGTCGCACCGGGGGCAAGTCCGCCCTCGAGGATCTCATCCCAGCCCAGCAAGCGCCGGCCCTTGCCCGCCAGGTAGGTGTCCATCTGCTTGATGAACCAGCTCTGCATGCCGTGTTCGTCCTTCGTGCCGCGTTGCTTGATCAGCTCCTGCACCCGCGGGCTGGCCTTCCATTGGTCCTTGGGGCACTCGTCACCACCGACGTGGATGAACTTGCTGGGGAAGACCTGCATGACCTCGTCGAGCACGTTCTGGAGGAACTTGACGGTCTTCTCCTCCACATTGAAGACGTTGGGGTTGACTCCCCACATCTGCCACACCTCGAGCCTCTCCTTGAGGTTGCCGAGTTCGGGGTAGGCGGCGATGGCGGCCTGCGCGTGGCCGGGCATTTCGATCTCGGGGACGATGTTCACGTACCGGGCTGCCGCGTACTTGACGATCTCTTTGAGTTCCTTTTGGGTGTAGAAGCCGCCATGTCGCTTACCGTCGTATTTTCCCGAATTGGTTCCGATGACGGTCTCCTTCCGCCACGCCCCGACCTCGGTGAGTTTGGGGTAGCGCTTGATCTCAATCCGCCAGCCTTGGTCCTCTGTCAGGTGCAGGTGCAGACTGTTCATCTTGTGCAAAGCAAGCAAGTCGACGAACTTGATGATCTCCTCTTTGGGCATGAAGTGTCGGGCAACGTCGAGCATCAGCCCGCGCCAGCGGAAGCGCGGCACGTCGACAATGTCGACCGACGGCATCTGCCATTTGACTCCGCTGGCCTTGGCTTTGCCAAATGCCTCGGCTGGTAGCAGTTGCCGTAATGTCTGGCCGCCATAAAAAAGGCCAGCCGCCGTCTGGGCGGTGACTTGCACGCCCTCGGGGCGTACCCTGAGCCTATAGCCCTCGTCACCCAACTCCTTGTCGGCCTTGATCGTAAATGTCACTGCCTTGGTCGCCTTGTTGGCCGTCACTCGCAGGGTGAGACCGGTCGGCACGCGCAAGTCCTGCGCAATCAATCGGGCGACTGGCGTGGCCGCGCCAGAGGCGTGGAATGCAGTCTTCGAATCAAGGGTGAAGTGCCCTTCAGCGGGCGTCATGCTGGTCGGCAACGGGACGATGGCGAGCATGTCGGCATCGTACCAGTCCGGACTGACCCTGTTATCGGGTACGTTCCTCAGCATGAAGCGCATTCTCGGCTTCGCCCTCGGCGCTGCCCTCTTTGTCAGCGCCTGCACCCCGCCCCCCAGTGAGACCAAGACCGACACGCCGGCACCGCCGGCCAACGTCGCCGCCAAGGACGTGACGATCGGATTCATCGTCAAATCGATGTCCGACACTTGGTTCCCCGTTGAGATCTCCTTCGCCAAGAAAGCTGCTGACAAGCTCGGGTGCAAGCTCCTGAGCCAGGAAGCCAAGACCGGCGAAGCCGTGCTCTCGACCATCGACTCGATGGCCGCCCAAGGCGCCAAGGGCATCATCATCTGCGCCGCTGAGACCCAACTTGGCCCGGCGATCGCAGCCAAATGCAAAGAGAAGGGACTCAAGCTCATGACCGTCGACGACCAGCTGGTCGCCGAAGGCAAACCGATGGCCGATATCCCGCACCTCGGCATCAGCGCCGAGAAGATCGGCAACTTGGTCGGTACCACGATGGCTGAGGAAGCCAAGAAGCGAGGCTGGAACATGGCCGAGGTCGGCGCGATCGCCGTCCTGAAGGAAGACCTGGAGACCGCCCGCCAACGCGTCAACGGCGCGAAAGCCGAATTGACCAAGGCTGGCATGCCCGAGGCCAACTTCTTCGTCGCCCCATGGCTCGGCGCGGTGGACATCGGCTCGGCCAACGACGCCGCCAACATCGTCCTCACCCAGCACGGCCAGATCAAGAAGTGGGTCTGCCTGAGCAGCAATGACGACGGCATGATGGGCGCGGTCCGCGCCGTCGAGAGCCACAAGATCCCTGCCACCGACATCATCGGCGTCGGCATCAACGGAGGCCCACCGATCCAGGCCGAGTTCGACGGCGGCAAGCCCAGCGGCGTGTTCGGTTCGATCATGCTGCATCCCAGCGAGCACGGCGGCAAGACCGTCGAGATGATGTTCGAGTGGCTGACCAAGGGCACCGAGCCCGCCAAGCTGACCCTCACCTCCGGCACAGCCATCACTCGCGAGAACTACAAAGCAGAGATGGCCAAAGAACAATCGTGAACCAGGCCAGGCTCGTCGTCGAGGGCGTCGGGAAGTCATTTCCCGGCGTCCAGGCCTTGTCCGGGGTGTCGTTTTCGGTCTCGGGCGGTTCGGTCCATGCCCTCTGTGGCGAGAACGGCGCGGGGAAAAGCACGCTTCTGAAGGTTCTCGCTGGCGTCCACCGGCCCGACACTGGGTCGATGGCTTTGGACGGTAAGAAGATCGATCCCCGGTCGCCGCTCGAGGCGCTCGCCTGCGGCGTGGCCGTCATCTACCAAGAACTGCACCTTGTCCCGGAAGTGACGGTCGCCGAGAACGTCATGCTCGGCCACCTGCCTTATCGGTTCGGCATGGTCGATCAGGCGGCCCTGAGACAAGAGGCGATGAAGGCGCTGGAGCAAGTCGGGTTGCAGGTCGACCCCTCGACCAAGTTGAAGGAACTCTCCCTGGCCCAGCGGCAGATGGTGGAAATCGCCAAGGCCCTCAGCCGCGATGCTCAGGTCATCGCCTTTGATGAACCGACTTCTTCCCTCACCTCCCGCGAAGTCGAGAGCCTCTTTGCGCTGATCCGCCGCCTCCAGGAGGCGGGCAAGGCGATCCTCTACGTCAGCCACCGGATGGACGAGGTGACAACGCTGTGCGACGCCTGCACCGTCCTGCGCGACGGGCAGCACGTGACGACCTGGCACGACATGGCGGGCGTGACCGCCGACACGATCGTCAACGCGATGGTCGGCCGGTCGATCCAAGACGTCTACGGATACAGTCCTCGAACCATTGGCGAGCCGGTTTTGGTGGCCGAGAAAGTGTCGGGTCATGGCCTCCGGTATCCCGCCTCGCTGGAAGTCAAGTCGGGCGAGATAGTGGGCCTCTTCGGCCTTGTCGGCGCGGGCCGGACGGAGCTCTTGAAGGCGATCTACGCTGGATCAGGTGGCTCAGTCCAGGTCGGAAGCATCAAGCTCGGATCCCGCGATCCGCGGAGTTCGGTCGGCGCCGGAGTCGTCTTTTGCCCCGAGGACCGCAAGAAGGAAGGGATCATCCCCCAGATGTCCGTCGCCGAAAACGCCAACCTCAGCGTCCGTCGTCGGTTCAGCCATTTTGGTCTGCTCGACCAGGCCAAAGAGAAGCAGAACGCCGAGGAGTACGTCGCCAAGCTGCGCGTCAAGACCGCCTCTCTGCAAACGCCCATCAAAAACCTGAGCGGCGGCAACCAGCAAAAGGTCGTCCTCGCCCGCTGGCTGGCCGAGGAGGTCAAGGTCATCCTCCTGGACGAGCCCACTCGCGGCATCGACGTCGGCGCGAAGAGCGAGATTTATGCGATCATCCGGGGCCTGGCCGAACAAGGGGTCGGAGTCCTTATGGTGAGCAGTGAACTGCCCGAAGTCATCGGCGTGTGCGACCGTGTGTTGGTCATGTGCGACGGCCGTATCACCGGCGAAGTCGCCCGCGCCGACGCCACCGAGACCACCTTGCTCCAACTGGCCCTCCCCAAAACGGAGATGAGCGCGTGAACAAGCTGAAGGGCTCATCGGGCATGCTGCTGGTGCTGATCGGCATGGTCGTCCTGGCCGGCGTCCTCGTCAAGGGCTTTGCCACCGGTGAGAACGCCGTCAGCCTCGGCCTTGCTGTTTCAACGGTCGGCCTGGTCGCCTGCACCATGCTCTTCTGTCTGGCGGGCGGCGACTTTGACCTGTCGGTCGGCTCCAACCTCGCCCTCGGCGGAGTCCTTGCCGCCATCGTGACGACGGCGACCAAGAGCGTGCCGCTCGGCATCGCCGCGGCCCTGGCGGCAGGTGCCCTGGTCGGATTGCTCAACGGACTGGTCATCGCCAAACTCGGGATCAACGCCCTGATCACCACGCTCGCCACGATGCAGATTGTCCGTGGCATCACCAACATCGTCAGCGGTGGTTCGCCCAAGACGTGTTCGGTCGTCGGTTTCGATGGACTCGGTAAGTCGGCCATCGCTGGTGTCCCCTCTCCCATCGCTCTGACCATCCTGTTCTTCTTGGTCTTTGGCTTTATTCTCAACCGCACCGTCTTCGGTCGTGACACCTTGGCCATCGGCGGAAACCCGGAGGCCTCCCGTCTGGCCGGCATCAAAGTCGAGGCGACCAAGGTCTGGATTTTTGTCCTGTCGGGCATCGTCGCGGCGTTTGCCGGTTGCGTACAGGCCAGCCGCCTCCTGGCCGCCAGCAACAACGCTGGCGAGAAGCTGGAGCTCCAGGCGATCAGCGCCTGCGTGCTCGGCGGGGTCTCACTGGCCGGTGGAGTGGGTACGATGTCAGGCGTCGTCGTCGGCGTGCTCATCATGGGCGTGGTGCAAAACGCCATGAGCCTGATGAACATCGACACGTTCTATCAGATGGTGGTGACCGGCGCGATCTTGCTCGCCGCCGTGGTCTTTGACAAAGTGAAAACCGCGCAGAACGAGAAGCGCAGCTCCCGAGGAACAGCATGAAACGCATTTGGACCGGCCTCCTGGCCCTCGTCGTCGTCGCCGGTTGCGGCGGCCCCGCCCCCTCCGGTGGCACGTCTGAACCCGGCAAGACCGGCGGAGCCGTGAACGTCATGGTCTTCGAAGGTGGCTACGGCAAAGACTTCTACGAGAAAGCTGCCGCCGAGTTCGACAAGGAGCACGCTGGCGTCAAGACGACGGTCACCGGCGACCCGCACGTCGACGAGCAGCTCAAGCCGCTGTTCATCAAGGGCACCCCGCCCGACCTCACGTTCCCCGGCTGGCGCTTTGACCACTGGGCTGCCGTGACCGAGGGTCAGGTCTTGGCTCTCGACGACGCCCTGGCGACCAAGGCTTACAAGAGCGAGACGCCGTGGAAAGACACCTTCGAGCCGTCGCTGCTCAAGCTCGGCCAGAGCGAAGGCAAGACATACGTGCTGCCCTACTTCTATAGCGTCCTCGGCTGGTGGTACGACCCCGACCTCTTCAAAGAGAACGGCTGGACACCTCCCAAAACCTACGAAGAGCTTCTCGCCCTCTGTGCCAAGATCAAGGCCAAGGGCATCGCCCCGCTCACCTACCAAGGCCAGTACCCCGACTACGTGATCGCCGGCATGCTGGAGCCGTGGGTCATCAGCGCGGGCGGCATAGACCAGTTCACCAAGATGCAGAACCTGGAGCCCGGCGCCTGGAAGGACGCCAGCGTCGTCAAGGCGGCGAGCATGCTCAAGGAGCTCAAGGACATGGGCTACTTCGAGAACGGTGCCGGAGCCCTCAGCCACACCCAGGCCCAGACCGACTTTCTCACGCGTAAGGCGGCGATGATCCCCTGCGGCACCTGGCTCTATGCCGAGATGCTCAAGTCGATGCCCGAAGGCCGTAAGATCGACTTCATGCTGCCGCCGGTCATCACCGCCGGCAAGGGCGACCCGACGGCAATCATGATCAAGATCGAGCCCTGGTTCGTCCCCGCCAAGGCGAAGAACCCGCAAGGCGCCATCGACCTCTTCAAGTACATGACCTCGCTGGACAAGGCCAAACAGTTCGTTACTGAGAAGGGGACCCTGATGGCTGTCAAGGGCAGCGACGCGGTCGAGTTGCCGCCCTACCTGAAGACAGCTGCTGCCGACTTCAAAGCGAGCAAGGCCGTCTGGGCTGCGCAGTGGAAAGACTGGTACACAGCCTTCTATAAGGACGTCGAGACTCTGGTCACTCAGCTTCTAAACGGCGACGTGACGCCCGAGCAGTTCGCTGAGAAAGCCGAGGCCGCCGCCGAGAAGTGCCGTAAAGACGTCGACATCGCCAAGCACAAGGTGTCGTGAACCGGCGGGCACTGTTTGTGGCGTCGTACCTGGCGCCGGCGGCGGTGCTCTACGGGCTGTTCGTCCTGGTGCCGTTCGTCCAGACGTTCCAGCTGTCGTTCTTTAGCTTCCGGGGCGTCAGCAGCGAACGGCGCTGGGTCGGGCCGCAGTACTACCAGGCCTTGGCTACTGACGAGGTCGTGCCCAAGGTGCTGGCTCACTTGGGCTTTCTGCTCATTGGTGGGGGCCTCTGCGCCCTGGTGATGGCGATGGTCACCGCCCACGCCTTGCAGGAGAACACCCGGCTCGCCCGATTCGTGCGGGGCGTGTTCCTGTTTCCCCAGGTGGTCAGCGTCGTCGCCGTCGCGGTGATGTGGCAGTTTTTGTACGCGCCGAACGGCGGGCTGATCAACGGCTTCCTGCGTGCCGTCGGTTTGGGCGGGATGGCCAAGAGCTGGCTCGGTGACACGACATGGGCGCTGCCAGCTGTCGGCGTCGCCTGGGTGTGGTTCGCGGTCGGGTTCTACATCATGCTCTTCGCCGCCGGGATCAAGGGCATCCCCGCCGAGATCGGCGAAGCCGCCTCGCTGGAGGGTTGCTTCGGCTGGAAGCGGTTCGTCTCGATCACCTGGCCGATGCTCTGGAGCGTCCGGCGCGTGGCGGTGGTTTACGTGGCGGTCAACGTTTTCAACGTGTTCGCCCTGGTCAATGTCATGACCAACGGCGGACCGGCGCGGGCGACCGAGACGTTCCTGACCTACATCTACGAACAAGGCTTCTCGGCGTCCAAGTTCGGCTACGCCTCGGCCTTAGCGATCGTGAACCTGGCCGTGATCTTGGTCGTCACTTTCGCTCTAGGAGCGATGTTCCGGAAGAACCCGGAAGGGGCCCGGACGTGAATTTGTGGGTTCGAACACCTCTCCCTCTGGGGGCCGTCGGTGAGTCCGCGAACCGGGTGGGGGCTCCGGGAGTCCGGCCATGAAGAAGCTCGCTTCCAACGTCTGGCTCACCCTCTTCGGTCTGAGCGTCGTCGTCCCGCTACTGTGGGTCGCGATGAGCTCCCTCAAGAAGGGCGCCGACATCCTCGCCTCCCCGTGGAGCCTGCCGACCCAACCCCAATGGTCAAACTACGCCTCGGCCTGGCAACAAGCCGAGTTCAGCCGGTTCTTTCTCAACTCCCTCATTGCCAGCACCGCCACCCTGCTCATCTTGCTCCCGGTCGGCTCGATGGCCGCCTACGTCCTCGCCCGCTACCCGTTCCGAGGGTCCAAGCTGGTGCGCGGGGTCTTCCTGTTCGGGATGATGTTCCCCAACTTTCTGGCCATCGTCCCGCTGTACTTGCTCATGTCCCAGCTCGGCTTGACCGACTCGCTGGTCGGCCTGGTGCTGGTCTATGTCGCTTACTCGCTCAGCTTCACGATCTTCGTCATGGGCGGCTTCTTCGAGGCCCTGCCCGGCGAGCTCGCCGAGGCGGCGATGATGGACGGCTGCGGACACCACGCCACCTTCTGGAAAGTCATGCTCCCCCTCGCCCGACCCGGGCTGGTGGTGACGGGCATCTTCAACGGCATCGGCCTGTGGAACGAATACAACCTCGCCAAGGTGCTCGTGCAGAAGCAGGAGGTCATGACGCTCCCCCTCGGCCTCGCCCGCCTGACGGCGACGCAGTTCTACCAGTCCGACTGGGGCGCCCTCTTCGCCGGGCTCGTCATCGTCATGGTGCCGGTGCTGGTCATCTACTGGTTCTTCAAAGAAAAGGTCCAGGACGCGATGCTCGCCGGCGCGATCAAATAAGCCCGAGCCGCACTACCGGAGCGGTCGAACAAGGATGTTTCTGTACGCGACCGGACCGTGGTTGCCCTGGAACATCAGCGGTCCCAGTTCGTGCTCTTTGCCGGTCACACCGCCAGGAGTCGGCCCTGTCATCTCCAGGTCGCGGTGGATCTCCCGGCCGTTGAGCTTCACCGATACGAACTTCGCGTTTTGAGTCTTGTTGCCACTGGCATCAAACTTCGGCGCCTGGAACTTGATGTCGTACGTGTTCCACTCGCCTGCCTTCTTGTACTTCGGTGCAAACGGCGGCCTGGCACCATAGATCGCGCCCATGTCGCCGTCGCCGGGGTTCTTGTCCTTGCCATAGCTGTCCAGCACCTGGACTTCGTATTCACCCATCAGATAGATGCCACTGTTGCTGCCATGAGGGACCATCACTTCAAGCGTCAGATGGACGTCGGGGTAGACCACCCTGGAGTGAAGGTCAAGGCTGGTGCCATGTGCCGTGGCCAAATTGACCAGTTCATTCCCTTTGCCCAAAACCACCAATCGGCTGTCGTCATGCGGGTCAATTGCCGAATTACCGACCACCCACTTGTGCTCCTTGTCGCTGGAACTCGGCACCCAACCGTCCAGCGTCTTGCCGTCGAACGGACGCTCAGCCCAACGGACGGTCTTCGGTTGTTGGGCAAGAATGGTGGCGGCGAGCACGGCTGTGGTGAGCATGGCTTCTTATTTTGACGCACAAGTCCAGATTCGGTTTGCCTACACTGTGACCGACACTGCGGACGCCAGCGCTTCTTCCAGCCTGTCAATCTCGGCGTCAGTGCCGACGCTGATGCGCAAGTAATTCGGCAGCCCCAGCGGCCCACCGGCTCGGACCACGACGCCCTGCCGCAACAAAGCCTCAAAGACCGGCTGGGCCGGGCGACCGATGTCGACACAAATAAAGTTTGCAAAGGACGGCACCGCCGTGAAGCCGTGGCAAGCCATGATGCGCGTGATCCGCGCCAGCCCAGACGTGTTCACCTGCCGGCTGCGGTCCAGATGCTCGGTGTCGTCCAGGGCTGTGACCGCCGCCGCCTGGGCCAAGGCGTTGACATCGAACGGCTCTCGCGCCCGGTCCACTGCGTCGACCACCGAGGCGTCGGCGAAACCATAGCCGACCCGGATGCCCGCCAGGCCGTAGGCCTTGCTGAACGTCCGCAGCACGACCACGTTGCGGCCAGCCTTGACGTACTCGACGCCGTCGGGCGACTGGGGGCCGTATTCGAAATAGGCTTCGTCCAGGACGACGGTGGCGGTCTCGGGAATGCGGTCGAGGAAGGCGTCGAACGCCTCCTTGGACACCACTGTCCCGGTCGGGTTGTGCGGGTTGGCGACGAAAACCAGCTTGGTGCGGGGCGTGACGGCGTCGGCCATAGCCACCAGGTCGTGGGTCAGCGAGTGGTCGAGCGGCACTTTGACCAGCGTCGCCTCGGCCAGGTGGGCGGCTGCTTCGTAGCGGACAAACGTCGGGTCGGCGACGACCATCTCGTCGCCCTTTTCCAGGTGGATCAGGCCGAGCAGGTGGATCAGTTCGTCGCTGCCATTGCCCAGGAGGACTTGGCACTTGTCCAACCCGGCTTTCTCGGCTAGTTTCTGCTTGACCGCATGGCCGCTGGCGTCGGGATACACGTGCATCCGCTTGGCCGCTTCTTGCACGGCGGCGACCGCCTTGGGCGAGGGGCCGAGCGGGTTTTCGTTACTGGCCAGCTTGACCACGCTGGAGAGCCCGAGTTCGCGCTGGACCTCTTCGATCGGCTTGCCCGGCACGTAGGGCTGCATCCGCAAGACGTTGGCGCGCAGGGTGGACATGGTGGGCTCAGTTTACTGGCTCACAGTCAAACTGGCAGGGAAACGGTCAATCCTGAACAGTCCCCTCCACAAAAGACTGTCGGATCAAAAATGCCTCCAATTCAGATTTGGATGGCCGAACTATCCCGAGGCCGATGTTCCTTCGACGAAAAAACTCGGTGGTTCTTTCGTTTAGCCTGGCTGGAACGACAACACAGACAAGAGGGATCGCAAACAGGACCAGATTCATGTCGCCTTCCTCGGGTTTCACTGATTCCAGCAGTTGAAAACCCCGAAGACAGAGACGAGCTGACGCAGTTTGGAAGACGAGGTAGAGCACTGCTATAGCGAGGCGGGCTTCTATGGATCGCTCAACATATAGCAGAAGTACGATCGCCAAGGGCAAGTACCCGACACTTATGAGCGCAGACCAAAAAGCAGCCGTCCTGGCCCGCACCACGAAGTCCAAATCCTGACTTGATGTATGGTCCGCGACTAGGTTCTCGCGCGGATAGTAGGTGTAATCATCATTCATCGGGTGTTCGCACTGTATTCCGTGCCATGTGCAGTAAATCAGCAAACAACTGGCGCTCAAATTGTGGACAGGACAGGCGTAGCTTACTAGCTGTCGGCCTGCTGATCCCAGGTGGCCTCAAGCGGACTGGCGGCACCCCGCGCCTTGATCCACGCGACCAACTCGTCATCGGTCGGCCGGACACCACGCGACTTGATCTTGCGGGTGGAGAAGTAAATGCCAGTTGTGCTCGAAACAATGAGCGGCACGACCAGCCCCAAACACGGCGCGCCAAAGCAGACCACCGACCACAGCCAAGTCCCGGTTCCGCTCCGCCACATGGGCCGTTCGCATCGCCTCAATGCCCGAAAGGTGAACCATGCCGACAGAACCTGGCCGAAGACCAACGGAAAGATAACGAACGCCGCTATAGCAAGAGCTTCGTAAGCAAAGTAGGTGGCGAACGTGGCAGTCACTGTCGTGAAGGCCCCAACACAGAAAGCCGCCAGGCATAGTGCCCTCGCCTCCGCGACCGCTCGAAGGTCTTCCAGTGAAGCGACCGGCCCGCCGCCCGACTGTCCTCGGGGGTAGTCGACGTAGGGCTTGTTCAACTGACTCCTGCATCCACCGAGTGGACTTCTGCCCACTGGACAAGGTCATTGTGCCTTGGGAGGATCCACCGGAGGGTGATGCCTCGGACTCGGAAGTATCGCGACGTCCAGAAGAGAACGACAAGTGGAACTAACCCGCCAAGAACCGGCAAGAAGAAAAAGACCAACCCTGAGAATGGAGCA